>NZ_FMCH01000524.1 GCF_900091855.1 Streptomyces sp. DvalAA-14 | reverse complement strand
GCCGGGGCGGCGTCGGCCACGGCGGCTCTCAACGGCACACCAGCGTCCTCCACCACCACGATCGCCTCGCAGGCCGTGTCGATCGGCTTCACGGTCCCGTCCGGCGAAGCCGTCACGATCACCGGCTCGGCGGCGATCACCGGTGGTGACTGCGGGTTCTCTTCCGTCCGTTACTACCTGTACGACCACTCCGGTACCCAGGTGAAGAACACCAGCCTCGGCTGCGGCAGCGCGGGCTCGCTCTTCACCGCGACCCTCGCCGCAGGGTCCTACACGGTGCTGATCGTGCCGCCCGGCCCGGTAACCGGGAAGTACAGCGCTCAGGTCTTCGCGGCGGGTGCGTCATCCGCCACAGCGACGATGAACGGTGCGCAGGCGACAGCGACGACGACCCTCGCGGCGCAGGCCGTCTCGATCGGCTTCACGAACCCCACCGCGCAGAACGTGGCGCTGACCGGCTCCTCGACGATCACTGGCGGCACCTGCGGCTCCACCTACGTGTACTTCTACCTCTACGACCACACAGGCACCCAACTCAAGAGCGGAACCCGCAGCTGTGGAAGCAGCGGATCGCTGTACACGATGTCGGCATTGCCGGCGGGGTCCTACACGGTACTGATCGTGCCGACCGGACTTGTGTACGGCACGCTCGGACTGCGGGTGGCGACAGCCTGATCCAGCGTTGCTGATCGGGCGGGTCCGCCTTCAGGGGCGGGCCGGCCCGATCTTTCGTCAGTGCGCTGCGCCGGGGCATCAGCTACGCCTGCAACGCGCGGGCCTTAAGAACTCCTAACGAAATGAGCGACCGAGAACGTTAGGCTCGGCAGTCTATGAGTCAGAGTGGTTCGCAAGGGGCAGCATTCTTCCGGGACGTCCGTCAGAGTGGATTTGTCTGGTTTGTTTGGGATGACGAAGGAAGCCCAACGTCCCTATCCTCGGATGGCACACGGAGTCTTCCCTTCTGGTCGACCTCGGCCCGCGCCCAGAGGGCGGCGAAGATCTGGGGGCACGGACTGCGGGTCGAATCCATGTCCCTGGAGGACTGGCGCGCCCGCGAACTTCCCGATGTCGCTCGGGAGGGACTCGTGATCGGCATCAACTGGAGCGGACCGCGCCTTGTCGGCTGGAGCTTCACCCCGACCGAAGTTCTCAGCCGACTGGCGGCGGCCGACCAGTCGCGGGATCGCTCGCCAGAGCGGTCAGTCGCCTCCAGCAGATGATGCTGCAGGCCAGGCTGAGGAATGCTTCGTGGATGTCGTCGCGGATCTCCCAGCGGATGCGTAACCGGCGGAACCAGTGGAGCAGGGCGAAGCTCTGCGGGTGCCGATTAATCATCCGGCCTGGTCAAGCGGCGTGTTGGTACTCGTGAAGGGTTCCGCCGAGTCGGTCTGGTCTGCGGACCTCCAGGTGTCTGAGTTGTCCTGGCACGCTGGTTGGCTTGGGTAGTGGGCGGAGTGGAGCGGCTGTCTTGAGGGTGCGGTGCGGTCGGTGCTCGTTGTAGAAGGTCTCGAACTCGCGGAGCGCATCAAGAAGGTGGATCTGGTTCCAGATCAAGGTTCTGTCGAGGAGTTCGCGCCGGCAGGTCTGTATCCAGCGCTCCATGATGGAGTTCATTCGCGGTATCCGGACTCCGCTCCTGACGATCTCGAGTCCGGCGTCGGCGAGCACGGCGTCGAAGGCCGGCGTGAACTTCGGGTCGCGGTCGCGGATCATGATTCTGGCCCTGCTGCTGCCCGCATCCTCCAGGTCCATGACGAGATTGCGTCCGAGCTACACCACCCAGTGAGCGGCGGGGTGTGCGGTTGCGCCCAGGATCCGGATGCGCCGGGTGGAGTGTTCAATGACGGCGAAGACGTACAGGCGCGCGCCGGTCAGGGTGCGGGTTTCGAAGAAGTCGCACGCGAGCAGGGCGTCGGCCTGACTGCGCAGGAAGTCGGCCCACGTCGTGCTCTGACGTTCCGGGGCGGGCGGGACGCCGTGCTCTTTGAGGATTTCCCAGACGGTGGAGGCGGCGACCTTGATGCCCAGGGCGGCGAGCTGGCGGGGTTGTGCTGGGATTCCAGGAGCTCCACCGCCCACAACAGCGGCCTGGTCCCTTCGTGCTTGACCATGCCGGGCGAGACCCCGAGCCGGAACGTGCCCGGAGCCGGCCTGCCGTCGGCTCCGTAGGGCAGGACGTCGAGCGGCGACGGACCGGCCGACGGGTAGACGACGCAGTCCGACAGGATTCCGATCGGGAGCAGTGCGTCGGGGCCGAACACCAGCGAACCGGTCGGCGCGGGGGGTGCTGCTGGTGGCCAGGGCGGTCCGGATGAGCTTGCGGTGCATGTTGACCCGGGCGGTGGAGATGACCGCGGCGCGGATGTCGGGCCGCCAGGTGGCGCGTTCCAGGGCCGGCCACCGCTCGCCGTGCTCCCGGCCCGCGCTCTGGTTGCGTTCCCGGAGTTTGCCGACAGCGCCCTTGGCCGTGGACTTGATCGCCGACAGGACCATGGCCATGGCCGGGTCGTGCTCCGCGCGGCCAGCCATCGCGGCCAGGAACTCCTGCGCAGACAGGTCGGCGGTCACCCCGAGGTCGGCCATCGTCGCCTTGTACGCCTCGGACAGGTGCTTGTACCAGGGGTCCAGGTACGGGCCGGCCTCCCGTCGGACGAAGGCCTCGGTCGGACGGAGCTGGGCCGGCAGCTTGGGTGTCGATCAGCTCAGCTGCGTACGCGACCGTCGGGGTTGCGTACCAGGCCGGGCCCTCCGGGCGCCCGCCGTGCGGCGTGAACGGCGACGGCATCCGGGGGTGGGTCTCGATCCCGGACAGGTCCACCAGCCACGAACCCGGCACCGTCTTGTCGAACCGCGGCGCTTTCACGTGCTCGGGTCTGGACAGGCGGGCCATCAGGCGGTTGCCGACGGCGAGGAACGCGGTGTTCACGTCGACGCCGACCGCGAACCCCTTCGAGCACTCGGCATCGGTGAGCAGCCCGGTGGGCCGGATCCAGTCGAACGCCTCCTCATCGATGACTTCCGCCGGGGTCCGCTGGTGGTTGCTGGGGAACTTGGCGGCGACGACGGGGTGTTCGTCGGGGGCTTCGACGTAGGCCGGGTCGACCCGGCCGGTCAGCGAGCCGGCCACCGGGCCCGGCTTGAAGGTGCCGGTGGCTTCGTCCTTCACCGCACGGGTCGGCGGCCTCAAAGCGGTCATCAGCTCAATGCCCGTGACCGCGGTGGACGCGCGCGGGGTCGGCACCCTTGAGGCGTACAGGGTCAGCACCCGGGCGAGCTCCGCTGGCGGCAGCCGCAGTGGATCCACGTCAGAACCGCGCTTGCCCAGTTATTTATTTCGCCGCATGAAGTAGTAGCCGACTACCACAACCATGGATACAAGGAAAGTTATCAGTATAAGACTTCCTGCTCCTTGGGCAGGAGAGTAGAGAAAGGCAATGTCTGATCTATTGCCCCTTGACAGCATCGCATCAACTCTTTCTTCCGGAAGCCAATTGGCGATATATTACCCAACAAGAAATAAAAAGTATTACTCCGATTAGTATCGGAATGACTCCTGCGCTCGCACCAAGGACGACGAGCGCGACGGAGGCCAGTACCCCTATGGCCAGAAGGACTTTTATCACTTATTCCTCCACCAGGAGGGCGGGTGCTCGTGAGAGCACCCGCCCGATGGGATCATGAAACTGCTATCTCCGTTCCCTGTTTGGTGGCTTCAGCCAGTTCATAGGACACTACGCCGCACGCTGTGACGCCGAGGCCGACCGAGACTCCGAGCGTCGCAGCCGCACCGCCAATGGCGACGGCGCCGCAAACAGCTTCAAATCCGATTCCAGTGATAATACCGACCTTGTCGGCGTATGCTGCTGCGCTGTCACCACTCAGCACGTCTTTAGCGAGCCCTGCCCAGTCCAGCGCACTGCTGAAATCACCGAAGAACGATGTTCCGTTGGGGTCGGTGTGGTTGACGGGGTTGCCGGCGGCGTAGAGGAATCCTGGATTCATGTCTCCTCAACTTCGCGGTGCGCTAAGCGGTGGGTTGGGCTGCATGTAGGCGCAGCCCAACCCACCGCAACCGTCATTGCTGCGTCGATTCCCGCAATGAATTCAACTCCTGGCCCGCGCGTAATAGAGGCAGCCGAAAATGCCTGGGAGTGCGCCCGCAGTGCACACGAGGGCTATCTCCCATTGGCCAAGCGCGAAACAGGACACGAGGAGGATTACCGTCACGGCCGAGTAGGAATACATAAGCGCCCGCATTGGCCTCTTAGGCGTCCACTTCGCTGGCATGTTCATCAACTCCTTAGGGGTTGGGGCGAGCGGGCGCTCGCCCCAACCCCGTTTCGTCAGCCGGCGGCTATGACCAGGCCCGTACCCACGAGCACTCCCGTAGCACCTCCAAGGGCAGTTCCAGCAGCAGCTCCTGCCGCGCAACCGGGGAGGGTGGCCACAAGGAACCCGACCGCACAACCGATACCGGAACCAAGCATGGCACCGGCGGTACCACTACCGACGATGACGGCGATGTCCTTACCGATATCGCCAATGCTGAACTGCCCAGTGGGGTCGGTGTGGTTGACGGGGTCGCCGGCGGCGTAGAGGTAGGGGTTGGTTTCCTTGCCGGAGGGGTCGGGTTGGGTGAAGCGGCCGAGGCTGGGGTCGTAGGAGCGGGCGCCGAGCTTGTAGAGGCCGGTGGGGTCGAGGTAGGCGCCGGTGTAGCCGAGGGGCTGGGTGACGGTGGCGGTGGCGCCGCTGCGGGTGTTGCCGGCCGGGTCGTAGGCGTAGGAGTTGGTCTGGGTGCCGGCGGTGTTGACCAGGCCGAGGACGGAGCCCTGGATGTCGGTGAGGTAGTAGTAGGTCGCGCCGCCGGTGGTCACACCGATCAAGGTGCCCGCCGGGTCGCGGATCAGTCCGGTGGTCGCGCCCGCGTTGGTGACGGAGGCCAGGCCTTCGGGGCCGTTGGTGAAGCTGGTGCCGGTCTGGGTGAGGCGGTCGGAGGAGTCGGTGCCGGCGTAGGTCTGGGTGCGGGTGGTGCCGGCGGTGGTCTGGGCGGTGGGCTGGTTCAAGGCGCTGTAGGTCTCGGCGGTGCGCGGGGTCGCGGAGTTGCCCGCGGTCTCGTTGCCGTCGGTGTCGTAGGACCAGCCGGCGGTGGAGCCGCTGGTGGCGGTCAGTTCACTGGCGGCGTTGTAGGTGTAGGAGGTCAGGCCGCTGCTCGCCGTGCACGAGGAGGCGCTGGTGGAGGTCGCGATGAGGTTGCCGGCGGCGTCGTGGCAGTAGAGCCAGCTGGCGCTGCGGGTACCGGTGCTGCTGTCCTCTTCGGCGTAGTTCAGGCGGTTCTGGGTGTCGTAGGTGTAGGTGGTCACCGCGCCGCTGGCACCGTTGGTGCGGGTCTGGATCTGGCCGGTGTCGGCGCCGGCCTTGGCGTAGCTGTAGGTGAAGTCGGTGAGGGTGGTGGTGCCGTGGACGGCTTTGATGCCGGTGGGGCGGTCGGCGGCGTCCCAGGTCGCGGTCTCGCTGGTGCCGCCCGGGTAGGTGGTGGTCTTGCGGTTGCCGTCGTTGTCGTAGCTGAAGGTGGTCTGGCCGCTGGACGGGTCGGTCAGCGAGGTGAGTTCGTTGCCGGCGTTGTAGCCGTAGCTGGTGCTGCCGGTGGGGCCGGTGAGGGTCTGCAGGTTGCCGGCCGGGTCGTAGAAGGAGCTGAACACGATGGTGCCGGGCAGGGTGCGGGTGGCCTCACGGCCGAGGGCGTCGTAGGTGTAGGTGATGGTGCCCGACGCGTCGCTCTGGGTGTGCAGGTCGCCGTCGCCGTAGTAGGTGTAGGCCACGGTCAGCGCCGGGGCTCCGCCGCCGGAGGTGGTGACCTGCCGGGTGCGGTCGTGGTTGTCGTAGGTGTAGGTGGTGGTGATGCCGCGGCCGTCGGTGACGGTGTGCTGGCGGCCGGCGCTGTCGTAGGTGTAGGTGGTGGCGCCCAGTGGCGCGGGCGGGGTCGCCGTGATCAGGTTCCCGGCGGTGTCGTAGGCGTAGTGGGTGGTGTTGTTGTCGGCGTCGGTGGAGGTGCAGCGCTGGCCGGGGAAGCCGCCGCAGTCCGCTACGCCGCTGTCGCCCTGGTAGGTGTAGGTCAGCTTGGCGCCTGTGGTGCCGGTGCCGGCGGAGGTGTCCTGCGACTGGGTCAGGTTCCCGGCGGTGTCGTAGGTGAAGTTGGTCTGGTGGCCCGAGGGGTCCTTCAGCGACGGCGGCAGGTACGCGCCCGCGTGCTGGGTGTACACCCCTGTCGAGGCGGTCGCGCCGGTCGGCAGTTGGGCCGAGGTGAGGTTGTCGCTGCTGTCGTACACGTACGTGGTGGTGTTGGAGGCGGCCGTACCGGTGCCCAGCGCGTTGACCGCGGTGAGCTGGTCGTGGTTGGCGTTGAACGAGCTGGAGCGGCTGTGGCCCAGGGCGTCCACGACGGGAGAACCTGTGGCGTCCGGGTGGACGAGGTGACTGCTGGCCGGCCGGCCCTGATCAGTGTGCGTGAACCTCAGCACGCAAGCCGTCGCGCCTCCGGTCCGCTTTCCGCTGGCGAGGCCCGGTCCGGCGGCGTGGGAGCTGACGCCGGTCGCCGGCGCTCGCCGCTCGTCGGGCCGGAGCGGGTGGGGCCGACCGCCGGGGAATGCGGCCGGCCCCGGGGAACTGTTTGGTCAGCCGGAGCAGGTGAGTTCGGGTGCGGCCCAGTCTCCGTGGTCGTAGGCGTTGCCATCGCCCGCGTCGCCGACGACGAGGTCGAGGGTCTGGACGCCGGTGAGGTCGGCGCCGATCTGCTGTGCCGGATCGCCGCCGCGGACGGTGCCGGTCGCGGCCAGGGACTTGCCGTCGCCGAGGACGCTGAAGGTCATCGAGCCGGATCCGCCCGCGTCGGAGTCGTTGCCGACGGTGGAGGTGAACTTCGAGCAGTTGCCGCCGAGGTAGATGGTGACGTCACTGATGGAGTTGGTGCCCAGGCCCTTGGGGTAGACGGTGCCGTTGAGAGTGAGGGGTCCGCCGTCGCCGGCGTTGGTGCCGCCGACGGACTGGTCGCGCTCGACCGGGCCCCAGCCGTTGGTCGAGGCGACGAAGTCGAGGTCGCTGACGTCGTTGACGCCGGACGGCGGCGGTGGGTTATTGACCGTCACCTGGGCGTCCTGGCTCAGCCAGTGTGCGACCCCGCCCTGGGCGAAGGTGGCCGTGGCGGTGATCGTTGTCTTGGACGCCTTGTTGGTGGGCGCGGTCAGCTGCCAGCTGACCGCGGTGGCCTTGCCGGGCTTGATCTCGCCGAGTACCTGGGGCTGGGAGTCGTAGGTGAACCCGGGGGCGTTGAGGCTGACGTTGAGGCCTTCGGCGGCTTTGGCGTTCTTGGGCACCGCTATCGCGGTGGTGACGGTCAGGTTCTTGCCGCGCTGGACGGTGTTCGGCGACGGGGTGACCGTCAGCTGCGCCGTCGGCTTCTGCGGCGTGGTCCCGGTGAAGGAGAGGTTGTCGAACTGGTCGGTGTCGTAGGAGGTCAGTCCGAGGCCGCCCTGGCCGGCGGTGTAGGTGCTGTCGTTCACCACACCGACAGCCTTGCCGTCGACGGAGGCGGTGATCTGCAGGCCGCTGAAGGACAGCCCGAGCTTGTGCCAGGTATCCGTGCCGAGCGCGGTGGTCGTGGACCGGGTGAGCACCGTGCGCTTGCCGTTCGCGTCGCTCTTGAAGATCGTCCAGGCGCCGGTGTCGCTGATCTGGAAGTAGTAGCCCTGCTGGTGGGACTGCGGGCGGTTCTGGGTGCCCGCGCGGCCGATCAGTTCGACCGTGCCGGGCTGAGCCAGCTCCACGTCGGACTGCAGCGAGTAGTCCGTCCAGGTCGGGTCGCCGACCAGGGTGAACGCGTCGGAGTCGTCCTGCCATTCGATCGGCTTGACCGGCGCCATCTGCTGCAGGCACATCCCGCGGCGGCCGGCGTCGCACTTCTGCACTTCGAACGAGCCCTGCATGTCGGAGACGTACTTCGCCTCGGTGCCGGCGGTGTCTTCGGTGAAGTCGTCGCTGTAGGGCAGCGCGAGGGCGTGGGCGGCCGGTGCGGTCGCGGTGCCCTTGCCCTGGCCGGTGGTCGTGGTGACCGTGTAGATGTAGCCCGGCTGCATGGTCAGCGAGTAGGTGCCGTCGGCCGCCGGGGTGATGTCCTGGGTGTGGATGAGGTCGGTTGCCGGGTTCGGGTTGTTGACGTCGGTGGCCCAGACGTGGACGGCGCCGGTGGAAAGACCGCCCTTGACGGTGAAGTTCGCGGTCTGGGCCGCGGTGGCCGTGGTGGTCTCCAGAACCGTGGAGTAGTCCTTGCCGTTGGGCGACTTCAAGGAGACGTAGGAGCCGTTGGACTCCGAGCCGCCGATGTATCCGGAGCCGGCGTCGATGAACTTCCAGCCGGGCTGGGCGAACTGGGTGACCTGGGCGGTGGCCCAGGTGTTCTCGCCGATGCTGTAGTTGCCCGACCAGGGTGAGCCGGCCGTGGCCAGTCCGACCGTGGAGTACGGCAGGTTGGGGTAGATCGCGGCGATCAGCGGCCAGTTGAAGTAGCTGGTCATCTTCGCGTCGACATAGCCGCGGGTGATGGAGCGGATCAGC
>NZ_FMCH01000526.1 GCF_900091855.1 Streptomyces sp. DvalAA-14 | reverse complement strand
CGCGTGGGGCTGCGGGGTGTTCGCCAACGATCCGGCCCGGGTCGCCGCGGCGTTCGCGGGCCTGCTGACCGGTAACGGCCGGTTCGCCGGCACGATGGACGAGGTGGTCTTCGCGGTGCTCGACCGCCGTGCGGACTCCCCCACCCGGGCCGCGTTCGCCGCGGCCTTCGCCGCCGCTTCGCAGGAACCGACGAGACAACCGTAGGCGGGTATGAGCGAGCACGAGACGTACGACCGGCTGATCGCGCTGCTGGACGAGCACGGCGCGCAGTACCGGACCATCGACCACGCGCCCGAGGGCGCCACCGAGTCGGTGAGCGAGCTGCGCGGCAACTCCCTTGCCCAGGCGGCGAAATGCATCGTCGTCATGGTCAAGGTGGGCAAGAAGGTGACGCGTTATGTGCTCGCCGTGGTGCCCGGCGACCGGCGGGTCGATCTGAACGCGGTCAAGGCGCTGCTGGCGGGCACCTACGTGTCCTTCGCGTCGCAGGACATCGCCGAGCGGCTGGCGGGCAGCGTCAGCGGCACGGTGCTGCCGTTCTCCTTCGACGACGCGCTCGAACTGATCGTGGATCCTTCGCTGTTGACGCATGAGGAGATCTTCTTCAACGCGGCCCGGCTGGACCGCTCGCTGGCGCTGTCGGTGAAGGACTACGTGCGCGTCGCGGCGCCGCGGACCGAGCCGATCGCCGGCTGACGTCCCGTCCGGTCCGCAGCGGGCCGCCCGCCCCCCGGTCAGGAGGCGCGGGCGGCCCGTCGGCCCCGGATCCGGAGTGGCTACTGCGGCGCCGGCACGGGCGCCGCGTGCGGTCCGCACACCACGTCGCGGGCGTCGAGCGCCCCGGTCAGCAGGTAGTCGTCGACCCGGTTGTTGACGCACGGGTTGACCAGTCCGGTGACGCCGTGCGAGCCGGCATCCCGCTCGGTGATCAGCCGGGATCCGGTCAGCCGCCGGTGGAGTTCGAGCGCGCCGTCGTACGGGGTCGCCGCGTCACGGGTGCTCTGCACGATCAGCACGCCGGGCAGACCGCGGCGGGCGTGGACCGCGACCGGGGTCTGCTGCCGCACCGGCCAGGTGGCGCACGGCAGGTTCAGCCAGGCGTTGGCCCAGGTGAGGAAGGGGTAGGCGGCGTTGAGCGCGGTGTTGTCGCGGTCCCAGGTGCGCCAGTCCGCGGGCCACGCGGCGTCGGTGCACTCGACCGCGGTGTAGACGGCGTTGCCGTTCTCCGCGGTGATGTTGCCGGCGGTGTCGGACAGGTCCGGGCCGGCCGCGTCCACCAGGGCCTGGGTGTCGCCCGCGCGGTAACGGCTCCAGGTGCTCGCGACGGACGCCCAGGTGGAGTCGTAGTAGGGCGCGTTCTGGAAGTAGCCGAGCAGTTCGGCCGGGCCGACGACGCCGCCGATCGGCTTCGCCTTGGCGGCGGCGCGCAGCCGCTCCCAGTTCGCCTGGACCTCCGCCCGGGTGCCCCCGAGGTGGTAGACGGAGTCGTACGAGGCGACCCAGGTCTCCCAGTCCCGCCAGCGGCCTTCGAACGCGACGTCCTGGTCGAGGTTGTTGCGGTACCAGATCTGGTCCCGGTCCGGATTGACCACGCTGTCCACGACCATCCGCCGCACATGGGTCGGGAACAGGCTGGCGTAGACCGCGCCCAGGTAGGTGCCGTAGGAGACGCCCAGGTAGTTGAGCCTGCGCTCGCCGAGCGCGGCCCGGATGACGTCGAGGTCGCGGGCGGTGTTCGCGGTGGTGGTCTGGGAGAGCATGCGCGCGCCGGTCCGCTCCAGGCAGCCGCGGGCGTACGCGGCGGCCAGTTCGCGCTGCGCGCGCTTGTCGGCCTCGCTGCCCGGGACCGGGTCGGCCTTGGGCGCCTTGACGAACTCCTGCGGGTCCTGGCAGGAGATCGGTGCGGAGTGGCCGACGCCGCGCGGGTCGAAGCCCACGAAGTCGTACGCCTTGGCGTCCTTGACCCACAGGGGCGAAGCGGTGGTGGAGCGCAGCGGGAAGCGCAGGCCCGACCCGCCGGGGCCGCCCGGGTTGTAGATCAGTGCGCCCTGCCGCTGGGCGGCGCTGCCGGTGCTCACCGCCCGGTCGACCGCGAGCCGGATGGTGTCGCCGAACGGCTTGGCGTAGTCCACCGGCACGGTGACCCAGCCGCAGCGCACGGGCGCGGCCAGCGCCCAGTCGGCCGGGCAGTCGGCCCAGTCGATGCCCTGCCGCTCGGCGCTGCGCGCGGCGATCACCACGCCGACCGACGCCGGTACGGTGGCGGCCGCGGCAGCCCCGGTCCGCGGCGGGCCGGCCGTGGCCGCCGGAGCGGCGGCGACGGCGCCCGCGAGCAGGACACCGGTGGAGACGAGCACGATGGTGCGT
>NZ_FMCH01000529.1 GCF_900091855.1 Streptomyces sp. DvalAA-14 | reverse complement strand
CGGCCAGCCGCAGCCGGTCGTTGCTGTAGTTGAGCGCCGCCGAGCGCAGGTCGCGCATCGCGCGCTCCAGGCGGACCGGGGAGTCGCGCAGATAGCCGTGGCGCAGGCCGACCGCGTCGATCAGCTCCTGGACGGCGGCGTGGCACTGCTCGGACGCGGTGACCTTCAGACCGTTGACCAGCAGCTGCGTGCGGGGGCGGGTGAGGTCCGTCTCGGCCTCGACGACGTCCAGGGTGTGCCACAGCAGGGCGTCGACGGCCTCCAGCCGGTGCCGGACGCTCGCCAGCCGGGTGAGCAGGAGTTCGGAGTCCAGGGACGCGCCGCCCCGGGTCTTGGGGTCGCGCAGCAGCCTGACCACCCGGGACAGCGCTCCCTGGGCGGCGCCGAGCCACGACGCGCTCCATCCCAGGTGGGCCAGCGGTCCGAAGGTCGCGGCGACGACTTCCCGGAAGCGGCCGTGCTCACCGACCACTTGGTGGTCGGGCACCAGGCCGCGCAGGTGCAGGGCGCCGCTGTGGCTCGCCCGCATGCCCAGCGGGTCCCAGCCGCCGGCCGAGGCGATGTCGAGCTGGTCGCGGTGGGCGTAGACCAGTGACACCTCGTGGTCGGCGCGCGCGTGCGGGCTGCGCATGGTGACCAGGAAGCCGTCCGCGTACGCCCCGCCGGTGACGATGGGGGCGAACCGGTCGAGCAGCAGGAAGCCGTCGCGCTCCTGCAGTTCGGCTGTCGAGGTCAGCAGGGCGCCGCCCTTGCCGGATTCGGTGGTCACCGATGCGAGGTAGACGCGTCCGGCGCCCAGCTCCGGCAGGAGTTCGCCGCGCAGCGGCCCCTGGGCGTGGCGGACGACGGCGGCCGCCTGCTGGCAGTGCATGGCGAAGATCATCGCCAGCGACATGTCCTCGCGGCCCAGCCGCACGGTGGCGGTGAGCACGTCGCGCAGTCCGCCGCCCAGCCCGCCGTCCCGGGTGGGAACGAGCAGGCCGAGCAGCCGGGTGCGGCGCAGCGCGTCCAGCGCGTCGACGGGGAAGGCGGCTTCGGCGTCGGTGCGGTCGGCGTGCTCGGCGGTCACGGCGGCGACGTCCGCCACCAGGCGGTCCAGCTCCTCCGGTGCCAGGGCGGCGGCCGGCGGTGTGGCGGCCGGCGGCGTGGTCAGGCCGGCCGTCATGCCACCGCTCCGGTCCCGGCGGCGGAGACCGCCTGCCACAGCGATCCGGCGGTGGCGAAGGTCTGCTCGTTGAGGGCGTCGTCGGGCAGGCTGACGCCCAGCTCGTCCTCGATGGCGAAGAGCAGGTCCACCGACTGCATCGAGTCCAGGCCGAGGTCGCGCAGCGGGGTGCCCTCGGTCAGTGGCTCGTCGCCGAGCAGGGGCAGATAGCCGCGCAGCAGGGTCTCGAAACGCTCGTCCATGGTGTCAGTCCTCCGGGTTGGGGTGAAGTGGGGTGGGTGCGGCTCCGCCGCGGCCGGCCGGGGACCGGTCGGAGCCGGCCGGGGCGGGCGGGGCGGGGTCCGGGCGGGACAGCTCCAGCCGGGACACACGCGGGGGTTGGTCGCCGTCCACGGCGACCTCCAGCGGCGCGGGGTGGCCGAGGAACGCCAGCAGGCTGGCGGACAGGCCGTACGCGCCCACGTTGGGGACGGCCAGCAGGTCGCCGGGGCGCAGTGGCGGCAGCGGCGCGCTGCGCGACCAGGTGTCGAGCGGTGTGCACAGCGGGCCGGTGACCAGGGTGGGCCGGGTCTCGCCGCGGCCGTCGGTGTCCCGGGCGTGGCCGGCGGCGCCGAGCAGGGTCGGGTTGAGCGGGGGCAGGCGCCGCAGGCCGGACATGCCGCCGAGGTGGTTGATGCCGGATTCCAGGACCACCACGTCCCGGCCGTGCGAGGTCTTGGCGTCGAGCACGCGGGTGAGCAGGGTGCCCGCGGTTCCCACCAGGTAGCGGCCCGACTCGAAGGCGATGCGCGGCCGCCGGGCGGGCCAGCCGGCCGCGGCGCGGTCGAGCAGCCCGGCCAGTCCGGCGCGCAGCCCGCCGAGGTCGCCCGCTTCGCCCCCGTGGGCGAACGGCGCGCCGAAACCGCCGCCGAGGTCGAGGACGGACATCCCGGCGGTGTGGGGCGCCAGGGCGGCGGCCAGTCGCCCGGCCGTCGCCAGCGACTGGCCGAACTGGTCGAGCAGTTCGCCGACCCCGGGGAGGTTCGTCCCCATGTAGAGGTGCAGTCCGACGACGCGTACCCGCTCCCGGTCGCCGAACCGGGCCGGCTCGTCGAGTACCCAGCCGGTGTCGGCGCCGAACTGCGAGGCGACCCCGGTCATGGCCAGGCCGTTGCCGGGCGAAGGGCGGTCGTCGTTGACCCGCAGCAGGGTGTCCACCTGTGCTCCCGCGGCGGCGGCCAGCCGGTCCAGCTGGTCGAGGCCGACCGGCGAGTCCACGCAGAACGCGCGCACCCCCGCCGCGAGTGCGGCCGCCACGTCCTGGTCGCGCTTTCCGGGTCCGGTGTAGAGGATCTGCCCGGCGGCCCAGCCGGCCGCCAGCGCCGCCGCCAGTTCACCGGGCGAGCACACCTCCGGCAGCGTCCCGGCCCGGCGCAGGGTGCCGAGCACCTCCGGGTGCGGGTTGGCCTTCAGCGAGTAGTAGAGGTCGGACGGCTCCGGAAGCGCCGCGCGCAGCCTGGCCACGTTGGCCCGGATCTCGGCGAGGTCGTAGACGTAGGCGGGCGTCTCGACGCCGGCCCGCAGCGCCGCGGCGACCGCGGGGGCCGCTTGCGCGGAGGCTGCCGGCAGCGGTTCCGGCGACACTCCCGAGGTCGTTCCAGGAAACTTCTCCGGTGATTTCTCCGGCGCCGCTTCCAGCGGCCGGGCCGGCCGGGCGGTGGTCTCAGACATGCTCGGCCACCGCCGTCACGAGCTCCTTGCGGTCCACCTTGCCGTTGCGGGTCAGCGGCAGGGTCGGCACGACGACGCACCGCCGGGGCACCTTGAACTCCTCGATCTCGTCACGCATGGCCACCAGCACCTGCGGCGGGGCGATCGCGCCGACCACCACGAGCACCGCGGTCCGGCCGTCGGCCGGCGGCAGCACGGCGGCCCGCTCGACGCCGGCCACCCGCAGCGCGGCGGCCTCCACCTCGGTGGCGCTGACGCGGAAGCCGCGCTCCTTGTAGATGTCGTCGAGCCGGCCGACGAAGTGGACGTAGCCCTCCTCGTCGAGCCAGCCGTGGTCGCCGGTGCGCAGTTCGGGGAAGAGCCCGTCGCGCAACGGGAAGCGCAGGGCGGTCAGTTCCGGGCGGCGCCAGTAACCGGACATGACGTTGGGGCCGCGAACCACCAGCTCGCCGATCTCACCCGGCGGGAGCCGGTCGCCGTCCGGTCCAGCCGCGAAGATCTCGGTCCCGGGCAGCGCCCGGCCGCAGGTGCCGGGGTGGTCCAGGTCGGCGTCGGGCGGGTTGATCGCGGCGCGCTTGCACTCGGTCAGGCCGAACATCAGCTGGACGCGCAGCGTCGGCACCGCCGTCCGCAGTTCGGTCAGCGGCTGCGGCGCCATCGCCGCCCCGGTGTTGGTGAGCAGGCGCAGCCGCAGGCGGTGACCGGGGGCGCGGCGCAGCAGCCGGGCCAGGGTCTCGGCGACCGCCGGGACGGAGGCCAGCACCGTGGCGCCGGCGTTCTCCACGTTGCGCAGCAGGGACGGCCCGACCTCGGCGGGCAGTCCGAGCCGGATGTGCGCGCCGCTCGCCGCGCCGAGGAAGAGCTGGTAGAGGCCGTAGTCGAAGGACAGCGGCAGCGGGCAGTACACGACGTCGTCGGGCCGGTAGCGCAGTTGGCTCTGGATGGCGTGCACGGCGAAGACCGCCTGCTGGTGTGTGCTGACCACCGCTTTCGGGGCGGCCGTGGTGCCCGAGGTGTAGATCAGGCACACCGGGTCCACCGCGAGCGGCGTCGCGGCGGCGTCGACCGGGGCGGCCGCCTCGGTCGCTGTCGTGCCCGCGGCCGGCGGCACATCGGCCAGCGGAACGTCGGTCAGCGGGACGTCGGCCAGCGGCACCGCGGTGATGCCCCGTTCGGCCGCGGCGGCTCGTGCGTCCGCGTCGGCGGCGACCAGCAGGACCGGTTCGGCGTCGTCGAGGACGTGGGCCAGGGCCCGGCCGCGCGTCTGCTCGTGCAGCAGCGCGAACGGCGCGCCGAGCCGGGAGGCGGCGTAGGCGAGTACGGGGACGCGGATCTCGGACGGGGCGACGATCACGACGCGTTCGCCCCGGCGCACGCCCAGCCCCCGCAGCCAGGCCGCGGCGGCCGCGCTGGCCCGGGCCAGTTCGCCGTGGGTGAGGGACTCGGTGGTGGTGGACACCGCCGTGGCGTCCGCGGAGCGCCGTGCGGCGTCGTCGATGAGTTCGTGCAGAAGGGTCATGGCTGCTCCTGACGGGCGCGGCGGACGATGCGGCACAGGGAGTCGATGTCGTGCAGGTTCTCCGGCACGAGGTCGTCGGCGTCGAAGCTCACGTCCAGCCGGTCCTCCAGCCGCTCGACGATCTCGACCATGCGGAAGGAGCTGAAGCCGGGGATCGCGTTCAGTGCCGCTCCCCCCAGGACGCGCTCGGCGGGGACCCGGAGCACGGCGGCGGCCTCCTCCGCGACGGCCGCGCGCAGCCCGGCGGGTGCGGCGCCGTCCGCTCCGGCGCCGGGCGGGGCGT
>NZ_FMCH01000531.1 GCF_900091855.1 Streptomyces sp. DvalAA-14 | reverse complement strand
TCTACCGCGACACGGTCCGCGACTTCTGGCGCGGCGAGGACGCGACGCTGCCCGCCCTCGCCTCCCGGCTGACCGGCTCCTCGGACCTCTACCAGGACGACAGCCGCCGCCCGCGGGCCTCGGTCAACTTCGTGACCTGCCATGACGGTTTCACGCTGCGCGACCTGGTGTCGTACAACGACAAGCACAACGAGGCCAACGGCGAGGACAACCGCGACGGCGAGAGCCACAACCGGTCCTGGAACAGCGGCGCGGAGGGCGACACCGACGACCCGGCGGTCCTGGCCCTGCGCGCCCGCCAGCAGCGCAACCTGCTCACCACCCTGCTCATCTCGCAGGGCGTGCCGATGATCTCCCACGGCGACGAGATCGGCCGCACCCAGCACGGCAACAACAACGCCTACTGCCAGGACAACGAGACCTCCTGGACCGACTGGAACCTCACCGCCGAACAACAGGACCTGCTCGACTTCACCAAGCGCCTCATCACCCTGCGCCGCGAACACCCCGTCTTCCGCCGCCGCCGCTTCCTGCGCGGCGACACCGGCGGTACCGGAACCGGCGACTCGGTGTGGTTCCGCCCGGACGGCGGGGAGATGTCGGAGGAGAACTGGCACTACGACGACTCCCACGCACTCGCCCTGTTCCTCAACGGCGACGCGATCACCGAGCCCGACGCGCACGGCGGGCGCATCGTGGACGACTCGTTCCTGATCCTGCTGAACAGCCACTACGAAACGGTGGACTTCCTGCTGCCCGACCGGGACTTCGGCGACAGCTGGCGGGTGGTGGTCGACACCGCGGCCGAGACCGACACCACCGACGAGACCGAGGTCAAGGCCGGCGGCACCATAGCCGTCCCCGCCAGGGGCGCCATCATCCTGACCAGCCCGCGCCGCACCTCCTCGGGCCGGCTGCGCCGCGCCCTGGCCGCCGCCCGGCGTCCGCGGCAGCGCCAGAGCGGGAGGTCGCGCCGCGACTGATCACGATCCCCGCTTCTCCTTCCGCACGGCACCGTGAATACGTACGCTCGTCTGACCGGCAGTGCGACGTACCAAGGCGGGGGAGAGGCGGGGGACGTTGGACGTCAGCCACGAGCCGGAGGGCACGGTCGTGCCCCGGCGGACGAGCGGCGCCGTGGAGATCCGCTCCTCCGCCGACGGCGCACCGCTCCTGCTCGGCTCCGGGCACCAGGTCACCCGGACGCTGGTGCTGACCGCGGGGCATGTGGTGCACCGCGGCGGCGCCGGCGTCCGGCACCGGGTCCGCTTCCTCGACGGGCGCGCCGAGCCGGTCCGCGATGCCGAACTGGTCTGGCACAGCGCCGGCGGCTGCCCGCTGCACGACGGCTCCTGCCCCGACGCCGACCGCGACCCCACCCAGGGACTCGACCTGGCGCTGCTGCGGCTGCCGGCCACCGCCGCGGACGAGGGGCAGCCCGTCCGCTGGGGGCGCTTCGTCACCGGCCGGCCGCACCCGGTGATCGTGACCGGCACCCCCGGCGGACGCCGCCGCGACGGGCTGCGCGGCCACCACGGGCTGCCGGCCACCGTCAGCCCCGCGACCGGCCGGGGCGAGGACCGCTACGCACTGGAGCCCGACGCGGAACCGGTCGAGGACCGGCCGTACCAGTGGCGTGACGACTGGCACGGCGTCCCCGGCGCCGCGGTGTTCTGCGACGGACTGCTCATCGGCTGCGTGCAGCGCCGGATCCGCGAGGACGGCACCTTGTACGTGCTGCCGGCCGCCCGGCTGCTCCAGCACCGCTGCCTGATGCGGCTGCTCAGCGGCGACGCGGCCACCGCGCCGGTCGCCGAGCCGGTGGAACTGCGCCCGTACCTGACCGCGCCCGCCCCGCCGCCGCGCACCCCCGCGGCCCTGCTCGACCCCGAGGCCGCCGTCGTCCCGCTGGTCGGCGACGCGCCCGACGCCCTGCTGACCTGGTGCCTCACCGCGCATCCCGAGGCGTCCCGCGGCCGGCGCCCCGACATCCGGGTCCGGCTGGTGACCGCGCCCAGCGGCTGGGGCAAGACCCGCACCGCGGTCGAGACGGTACGCCGGCTGGCCCGCATCGGCCCCGCCCGCCCGGCCGGGAGCGGACCCGAACCGATGACCTGGGCGGCCGGCTTCCTGGCCGCCGAGCCGGCACGCGACCCGGACTGGGACCGGCTGCTGCGGGCGCTGACCCGGCCCGTCCTGCTGGTCGCCGACCACGCCGAGTCCCGCGCCGCGCAACTCGCCCCGCTGCTGGCCGCGCTGACCGCCTACGCGGGGGAGGTCCCGGTCCGCGTGCTGCTGCTCG
>NZ_FMCH01000532.1 GCF_900091855.1 Streptomyces sp. DvalAA-14 | reverse complement strand
GCACCCGACTTCCTGCCCCCCCGGCGCCACCTGGATGCCGGCCCCCGGGCATGTGCTGCCCGCGGTGGCCGGCGGCGCTCCGATGGTCGGCTACCTGGTGCTCGTGCCGGTGGAGCCCGCCCCCGCCCCGGCCGCCCCGGAGCTGCCGCAGGGCGCGGCGGACGCGGACGACGCACCGGTCAGGATCGACAGCGAACGCCGTACCGCGGTGGTGGAGGGGCGTCAGCTCGACCTCACCTACCTGGAGTTCGAGCTGCTGGCCCATCTCGTCGCCCACCCGCACCGGGTGCACTCCCGCGACCAGCTGGTCACCACCGTCTGGGGCTACGGGCACGTCGGTGACGGCCGCACCGTGGACGTGCACGTGGCCCGGCTGCGGCGCAAGCTCGGCGCCGCGCACCGCGGCAGCATCGTGACCGTGCGGCGGGTCGGCTACAAGTACGCCCCGGCGGTCACGGCACGACCGTGACCGGCCACCGGCCGGCCTTCACCAGCCGGACGGCGACCGAACCCACGAAGCGGTGGCCGGCGCGCTCCGAGGAGCCGACCACCACCGCGTCCGCGGTCAGCTGGTCGGCGGCCATCGCCAGCCCGTTGTAGGGGTCGCCGCGAAAGGTGTGGAACTCCCAGCGCACCCGGAAGGTGTTCCCCACCCGCTCGACCGCTTCCCTTATCTCGGCGAGCAGCTGCTCGGCGATCCCGGTGTCCCCGTCCGGCACCGGGACGCCGAGCGCCGCTCCGCCGGACAGATAAGGCTGCACATACACCAGCGCGAGCAGCGCGTTCTGCCGGCGCGCCAGCCCCGAGGCGTACGCCGCGGCGCGCCAGGACGATTCCGACCCGTCCAGTCCGGCAACGATGACCTTGGGCCCGTCCGTGCCGCGCTCGAAGTACGCGGGGACCTGCTGTTCTTCCACGCCGCACAGGCTATCGACCTCGGACCCCGGCACCCATCCCCTGAGCTGGACCGCGTTCTCACCCGAATGGACTCATTGCCACGACATGAGCCCATTTGCGATGCACGCTTTCGGAAGAGGAGTGAAACAGGCGGCTCGTCCGCCCGGCGCCCCACCGACAATTTCCGGTCCGCGCCTCGCGTGCTCAGCCGCCCACGCCGCTACCGGGGAGGTTTGTGATGCCGAGCGTTTCCACGAACGTGTTCGTGCCAAGGCCGGCCACCGAGGTCTTCGACTTTCTCGCCGATGCCCGCAATCTCGCCCTGTGGAGCTCCGGAGTGGCCTCGGTCGACGCCGCGTTCGTCGAGCCCGGCGCCCGGGCGGTGTACCGCTACCGCTATCCGGGCCGGCGCCGGCCGCACCGCCTGGTCTGCGCGGACTACGAGCCGTGCCGGCGGATAGCCTTCCGCGGCCAGCGCATGTGGAGCCCGCTGGGCACCCAGGTGCCGCTCTACGCCTTCGACCTCCTCCCGCACGCGGACGGCACCCTGGTCCGGCTGTCGGTCACGAGTTCGCTCAGCGCCGGCCTGCTGCTGCTCGGCCCGCTGATCGCGATGGCCTGGCGGCGGGATCTGCCGACCGACGGCCGCAAGTTCTGCGACGTGCTCGGCGCCGCGGCGCCCGCCCGGCCGGCGCTGCCCGCGGCCGCGCCGGAACCGGAACCGGCACCGGCACCCGCGGCGGGCTCCGAGGAGGCCGGCGCCCCCGGGCCGGCCTCCTCGGAGCGCACCGGCTTCGACTATGCTCATTGAGTGTTAAACTAACAATGCGCGGCGAACTCCGGTCCGCCCGCCCCTGAACTGCCCCGGCCTGGTCCCCCCGTCCCGGCCGGGGCTCTTTTGTGCCCGGACCGTGTCGTCCCCGGACCGCGTCATCCCCGGGCCGATTCGTGCCCCAGCCCGCTCTGTGCCCCGGCCGCCGCCGCGAACCCCGTTGTCGGACCCCCCGCGTAGGTTGGCGATCATGACGAACGCGCACTCCCACCCGCCGGTCGAGCTGGAACTGCGGCCCTGGTCGCAGGACGACTTCTGGGTCCTCGGCAGGACCAACACCCCGGAGATGACCGATCACCTCGGCGGCCCGGAGGACGAGGCCCAGCTCGCCGCGCGCCTCTTGCGCTACCTCACCATCGACGGCGACGCGGGCCGGATGTACACCGTCCGGTCGCGGCCGGACGGCGAGGTGGTCGGCTCGATCGGCTTCTGGAGCCGCAACTGGCAGGGCGAGGACATCTACGAGACCGGCTGGGGCGTGCTGCCCGAATTCCAGGGCCGCGGCATAGCGGCCCTCGCCGCCCGGGCGCTGATACGGGAGGCCGCCCGCCTCGGCAGCCGGGCGCATCTGCACGCCTTCCCCGCCGTCGACCACCCGGCCTCCAACGCGGTCTGCCGGAAGGCGGGCTTCACGCTGCTGGGCGAGTGCCGGTTCGAGTACCCGAAGGGGACCTTCATCCGCTCCAACGACTGGGTGGTGGACCTGCCGTCGGCCGGCTGAGCGGGAGGGCGGCCGGGGGTGGCGCGGACCGGTTCGGCGTACGGGCCGGGCCGGCAGCTGGCAGACTCCGGCCAGAGCGTTGTCCCGCCCGAGCCGGAGGCCCGTCGTGCGCAACCGCACCCCCGTCGCCCTGACCGCTGCCGCCGCCGTGACGATGGCCCTCACCGTCGGCGCGGCCGGTGCGGCGGCGGTGGCCGCCCCGCCGCGGAAGGCCGGCGTCCCGCTGCGGCTCCCGCTGCCCCGGATGATGCGCGACACCGGTGGCGGCACCCAACTGCTGACCGTGACCGCGCCGACATTGGCCTCGACCACCGCCACGCTCGTCCAGTGGGAGAAGACCGGCAGCGCCTGGAAGCAGGTCGGCAGCCTCCCCGCCCGCCTGGGTGCCAAGGGCCTGGTGGAGGGCACCGCCCGCAAGCAGAACACCGACACCACGCCCACCGGCCTGTTCGGGCTGCCGTTCGCCTTCGGCAACGCCGCGGCGCCGGCCGGCACCACGCTGGCGTACCGCCCCGTCACCGGCACCTCGTGGTGGTGCGAGGACGCCGCCTCCACCGCCTACAACCGCTGGACGAGTCCGCTGCCCAAGGACTGCCGGGCGAGCGAGTCGGAGCGGCTGGCCGACTACCCGACCCAGTACGCGCACGCGGTGGTCATCGACTTCAACTACGCCAAGCCGGTCAAGGGCCGCGGCGCCGGGATCTTTCTGCACGTCAACGGCAGTGGGGCGACGGCGGGTTGTGTCTCGGTGCCGGCCGCGGCGATGAACCGGATCCTGGCCTGGCTCAAGCCCGGCGCCGCGCCGCACATCGCGATCGGTACGGCGGGCGGCGGTACGGCGGTGTCCCGCTACTGACCCGGGAAGCTGCCCCCGGAGCGTCACGCTGTGCGTTCAGCTATGCGGGTAGAGTAAAATATTCGCCAAGCGGAGGCCGCTGACGGCCTGTTGGCATGGCTCGATTCAACGTAATCGCCGCAGGTCGGACGCTTGAGTCCGGCCCCGGTGGTCGGCCGGGCGGAGGGAAACCCAGTTGCACAGTCGCACTCGTCCGCGCTTGATCCGCCATGTCATGATGCAACCGGCCGGCAGCCGTGCGACGCGAGGGACGGGGACCCTTCGCGGCTCGCCTTCGGCGCACGTCCGACGACCGCAAGTGCCGACAGGCACGCGAGCGATCAGGGGGGCATTGCAGGTGTCAGAAGAAGTCGGACCGAGGTTCCACTGGTCCAGACCGGTAGGCGGGAAAGCAGCCGTCATCCTGCTCCTTGACGAGGTGCCCGTATGAGGAATGATTTATTGCTCGCCTTACGGACCCAACGCGGCTGGACCCAGGAAGAGCTGTCCGAGCGCTCCGGGATCAGCGTGCGCACCATCCGGAATCTGGAGCGGGGACGGGTGCAGAGCCCGCGCCGCAGCTCCCTCGACCTGCTGTTCTCGGTGCTCGATCCCGAACAGCGCGGGAGCCGTGCGGCGGGGGCCGCACCGCCTGGCGCCGGACTCCCGGGGGCCGGGCAGGGGACCGGGCGCGGCGTCGGGAGTGGCGTCGGGAACGGTGTCGGGAACGGCGCGGCCGGAGCGTTTCCGCTCGCGCGGCAGGGGCGGACGGGCGGGCAACCGGCCCCGTCCTCCAGCACGATGCCGACCCCGCCCCTGACCCCGCCCCCGGCTTTCGGCGCCGCGGCAGGGGCCACCGGGCCCGGGTTCACCCCCGCCGCCCGCCTGCAGACCCGCTGGCGCGGGCCGCGAGCGCCCAGGACGGCGCTGGTCGGCCGGGACGGCGACCTCGACCGGCTCTGCGACATCGTCACCGGCCACCCGGTCACGGTCATCACCGGGCCCGGCGGTATCGGCAAGTCGCGGCTCGCACTGGCGGTCGCGGAACGGACCGCCGGCGCGTTCCCCGGCGGCGTCGCGGTGGCCCAGCTCGGCCGGATCACGGCGACGGCAGGCGTGGCGGGTGGCTCGGGCGGTGTCGGCCCGGGTTCGGGTTCGCGTCCGGGGTCGGCCCCTGGTTCGGGTCCGGCGGGTCTGCCGGTGGCGGGCCTGGCCGGCCCGGGCGGTGACGGTCCGGGCGCGCTGGCCGCCGCCGGGCAGGCCGTCACCGAACTGCTCGGCGACGAGCGGCAGCCACGCGGGAGCGGTCCCGCGCTGCTCGTACTCGACACCGCCGAGCACCTGCCGCAGACCACCGCGCTGCTCGTGGAGCAACTCCGCGGCGCCTGGCCGGACGCGCGGATCGTCGTCACCACCCGGCGGCCCCCCGTACTGCCCGAAGCCCGCATCTTCGAGACCGCGCCGCTCCCGCTGGACAGCGCGGTGGAGCTCATGTCCCGGCGGCTGGCCAGCAATTCGCTCACCGACGACCTCGCCGGGTCACCGGACCGGGTGCGGGAGCTGTGCCGGGAGCTGGACTGCGTACCGCGGCTGATCGAGTTCGCCGCGTACTGGCTGCGCAGCGTGCCGGTATCGGCGCTGCTGCGGCCCGAGCACGTGCTGGAACTGCTCGGCGTCCCGGACGTCTCGGCGCTGCCGCACCAGCGGTCGATGCGGGGCAGCCTGGAGTGGAGCTGGGGAATGCTCGACTCGCGCCAGCGGCAGTTCATGGCCCGGCTGGCCGAGCGGCCGGAGCCGGTGGCCAGCGACGGGATCGGCTCCGACGCCGGATCGGAGGCGGAGTTCAGCAGCACCGAGGCGGTGTGCCTGCTCGCCGAGCTGGCCGACGCGTCGCTGCTCCAGGTCCGCAGGGGGCACCGCTACGAGTACCGGATGCTCCGCCATGTCCGGGCGTTCGTCCGCCACCGCGCCCAGCCGGCGACGGCCCTGACCCGCCCGACCCCGCTCCGCGCGGCGGCCGGCGGCTGACCCCTCCGAGGGGAAGGGGGCCGGGCCCTCCCGCCGCTGCTCCCCGGTCCCGGGCCACCCGCGCGGTTCCCTCTCCGCCGAGCGGCACACGCCCCGCAGGGGCATAGGAGCCGTGGTCCCCGCGCCCCGCTGGGGCGCGGGGAACCGCCCGGCCGGCCACGTGCCGGCAGAAGGTCCGGTGCCGGTGGCGCAACCCGCCCCCGGCGGGCCCCCGCACTCAGGAGCGCAGCACCGCCGCGATCCGCCCCACGTCCGCCAGCGCGTCGTCCGGGACGAAGCGGACCCGGGCGCCGGTGTCCAGGGCCTGTTCGGCGATCTCGTCCACGATGTCGTCGCGGGCGCCCCGCTCGCCGGGCCCCGCGGGCACCAGGTGCTCGCCGGTGTCGCGAACCGTGGCGCGGTAGCCGTCCTCGATGGCGACCAGGCCCACCCGGCCCTCGGAGACCGACTGCCACACCTCGTCCACCCCGCCCGCGAAGGATTTGCGGCCGCGGGCACACCGCGTGCGGGACCGGCGCCGGGGCGTGCTGCCGGCCGCCGCTCCACAGCGTGGCGACCCGCGAATCCAGGGCGAGCACCCAGTACGGCTGGTTCGCGGTGTGCGCGGCCACCAGATTGCGGGTGAGGAAGGTCTGGGCGAGCAGCACCCGGGCCGGCACCGACCGGCCGAGCGACCAGACGTGGTGCTCACCGGGTGCGGCGAAGATCGCCAGCCCCTCGCCGCCGTGCACCGGATCCACCTCGGTCAGCGCCTGGTCGAGCTGCCCGATGACGTCGATCCGGTCGGTCCGGGAGATCTCCGGGTCGTTGTGCAGGGCCTCCTTGGCCTCTTCCAGCAGGTTGCGCAGCCGAACGGAGTCCTGCGCGCGGTCCGGCTCGCGCCGGTGGGTGGGGAGCAGCACGGAGACCGCGGGGTACTTGCGGGGGCGGCGCAGCTCGGCGAGCACGGCAGGGGTGACCGGCTGGTGCGTGGACGGCATGGCGGACCCTTCCGGCGACGCCCCCGAGGAAAACAGTCCCTTCCTGGATAGCTCAATGTGCGGGCGCCCGCAGCCGGGGGCGGCACCGGCCCCGCCCCGCCCGGCCGTATCGGACTGGCGTGGGTCCGGCCGGGGCCGTACTGACAGGCATCGGCTCGTATGAAAAGCTGCCGAGCGGTGAAAGAAGGGCGGGGCCGTGGGGCGGGAGCCGGGTTCACGTGGGGGAGTAGGCAGCGGGCAGGCGGCGCTGGCCGTACTGGTGGTCGCCGGAGTCGGGGTGGCCGCGCTGCTGCTGCGGACGGGCGGCGGGCTCGGCAAAGGCAGCGGACCGCTCGGCGGCAATGGCGCGGTGGTCATCCTGCTGGCGCTGGTCTGGGCGGTCGGCGGACTGACGCTCAGCAGCCGTTACCGGCAGCAGGTCGGCTTCGACCAGGAGCTGAGTCCGCTCGAGGAGCGGCTCGCCGACACCGTGCGGTACGCGCTGATCGTCCTCGCGCTCGGGGTGCCGGCCCTGATCCTGGGTCTGCACCGGTTCGACAGCGGCGGCGGCGCGTCCCGGCCCGGCGACACCGTGCCGGAGAGGCCCGGCATCCAGTTGCCCCCTGCCCCCGCCCGTCCGGTCGCGGACCCACACACCGCACAAGTCCCACCTCCACCTCCCGGCGCACCTCCTTCTCGGCGTCGGCCTCGCCCTGCTCCTCGCCCTGGCGCTGGTCGCGGCCGTCTACCTGTGGCGGCTGTTCCACCCGGCGCCGGAGCCGCCGCCGGTGGGCACGTACAGCGTCATCGACGACGAGCAGCGGCGGCTCGCCGAGGCGGTGGACTCCGGCCGGCGCGCACTGCTCGGCGGGGACGACGCCCGCGCCGCGGTCATCGCCTGCTACGCGGCGATGGAGCAGTCCCTGGCCGCCTCCGGAGTCGCCAGAAAAGCCTCGGACAGCCCGCGCGACCTGCTGGAGCGGGGCGCGGACAGCGGCCTGCTGACCGGCACCAGCGCCGCCACGCTCACCGACCTCTTCCGTGAGGCCCGCTACTCCACCCATCCGATGGGCGACGCCCACCGGGACCGGGCCGCCGCAGCGCTCGCCGAGATCGCCGGCCGGCTCGACACCGACCGCACCGCCGCGGAGGCCGCGTCGTGAAGACCCCGCCCGCGACGCCCCCGCCCGCGACG
>NZ_FMCH01000534.1 GCF_900091855.1 Streptomyces sp. DvalAA-14 | reverse complement strand
CGCGCGCACCGACACCACGCAGGCGTCGGGCGCGGCCGCGTCCAGGCCGGCCTCGGTCAGCAGCCGGTGGAAGTCGCGGGCGACCGCCCGTGACCTCCCCGCGCGCCACGGTTCGCGGCGCAGCAGCCGCAGCGCTCCGAGCGCGGCGCCGGCCGCCGCCGGGGCCAGGCCGGTGTCGAAGATGAAGGTGCGGGCCGCGTTGACCAGATGCTCGATGACGGCCGCCGGACCGAGCACCACACCCCCCTGCCGCGCCCAGCGCCTTGGACAAGGTGGCGGTGCAGACCACATCCGGCGCCCCGGCCAGTCCCGCCGCGTTCGCCGCGCCGCGTCCCTCCTCGCCGAGGACGCCGAGGCCGTGCGCGTCGTCCATCAGCAGTGCGGCGCCGTGCTCCCGGCAGGCATCGGCCAGCGCGGCCAGCGGCGCGGCGTCGCCGTCCACCGAGAACACCGTGTCGCTGACCACGACGGCCGCCCCCCGGTGGCCGTCCAGCGCCTTGCGTACGGCGTCGGGGTCGGCGTGCCGGACGACCTCGGTGGTGGCGCGGGAGAGCCGGCAGCCGTCGATGAGCGAGGCGTGGTTGGCGGCGTCGGAGACCAGCAGGGTGCCGGGGCCGGTGAGCGCGGTGACGGCGGCGAGATTGGCGGCGTAGCCGGAGGCGAACACCAGGGCCGCCTCGAAGCCGGTGAAGTCGGCCAGCGCCGCCTCGAGTTCGGCGTGCAGCGCGGTGCTGCCGGTGACCAGCCGGGAGCCGGTGGCGCCGGCCCCCCAGCGCAGGCACGCGTCGGCGCCGGCCCGGGTGACCTCGGGGTGCCGGGTCAGGCCCAGGTAGTCGTTGCCGGCCAGGTCGAGCAGCTCCGACTCGGCCGCCCGGGGGCGCAGTTCGCGGCGCAGCCCGGACGCCCGGCGGGTGCGGTCCTGTTCGGCGATCCAGCCGAAGGGATCGGCCGGCCCGGCGGGCCGGGCGGCCTGCGGGCCGTTCACGCTGGTCGCGCTGTTCACGGCGGTCCCCCTCGGGGCGGTTCGGGTGGTGGTCACCAGCAACGTACTGGGCCCGCGCCGTGCACAGGGTGTGGTGATGCACACACCCCGGGCCACCCGTGTTGTGCGGTCCGTCATTGGCCGCGGGCACCCCGGTAGGTGAAAATCGGCCCTATGGATCTGCTGACCGCACTGGTGGACAAGGGGCTGCGCCGCGAGCTGCCCACCCGGGACGAGGCGCTCGCCGTACTGGCGACGCCCGATGACGAACTGCTGGATGTCGTGGCCGCGGCGGGCAGAGTACGGCGCCGCTGGTTCGGCCGCCGGGTCAAGCTGAACTACCTGGTCAACCTCAAGTCGGGGCTGTGCCCCGAGGACTGCTCGTACTGCTCGCAACGGCTCGGCTCGCAGGCCGACATCCTCAAGTACACCTGGCTGAAGCCGGACGAGGCCGCCAAGGCCGCCGGGGCCGGAGTGGCCGGCGGCGCCAAGCGGGTCTGCCTGGTGGCCAGCGGGCGCGGACCGACCGACCGGGACGTGGACCGGGTCTCGCGCACCATCGAGGCGATCAAGGACCAGAACGAGGACGTCGAGGTGTGCGCCTGCCTCGGTCTGCTGTCGGGCGGCCAGGCCGAGCGGCTGCGGGCGGCCGGCGCCGACGCGTACAACCACAACCTCAACACCTCGGAGAACACCTACGGGGACATCACCACCACCCACACCTACGCCGACCGGGTGGACACCGTGCACCGGGCCCAGGCGGCCGGGCTGTCGGCGTGCTCCGGGCTGATCGCGGGCATGGGCGAGACCGACGAGGACCTGGTGGACGTGGTCTTCGGGCTGCGCGAACTCGACCCGGACTCGGTGCCGGTGAACTTCCTGATCCCGTTCGAGGGCACCCCGCTGGCCAAGGAGTGGAATCTCACCCCGCAGCGCTGCCTGCGCATCCTGGCGATGGTGCGGTTCGTCTGCCCGGATGTCGAGGTGCGGCTGGCGGGCGGTCGCGAGGTGCACTTGCGGACGATGCAGCCGCTGGCCCTGCACCTGGCCAACTCGATCTTCCTGGGCGACTACCTGACCAGTGAGGGGCAGGCCGGGCAGGCCGACCTCGACATGATCGCCGACGCGGGCTTCGAGGTGGAGGGCGCGCAGACCCGGACCCTGCCGGGGCACCGCGGCGCCGACGTCTGCGGATCGTCCGGGGACGCGGGCTGCGCTGCGGGCTGCGGGGGCCACGAGGGCGGCGCCTGCGGGTCGCACGAGCCGGCGGTGAGCGTGCCGGCGGCGCAGCCGGTACCGGCCGAGGAGGCGGCGCCGGGCGTCCGGACGGATCTGGTCGCGGTGCGCCGGCGCGGCGCCGGGACGGACCTGCCGCCCAATGCCTGACCCGTTGGCCGGCCTGCTCCCGTCACCGCGCGGGCCGCTGCCGACCGAGGTGCTGCTCGATCTGGACCGGCGGCATGTCTGGCATCCGTACGGCCCGATGCCCGGCAGCGGGCGGCCGCTGGTGGTGGAGTCGGCGGCCGGGGTCCGGCTGCGGCTGGCCGAGGCCGCCGAGGGCCGGACCGAACTGGTCGACGGCATGTCGTCGTGGTGGTCGGCGATCCACGGCTACCAGCACCCGGTGCTCGACGAGGCGGTGCGCGGCCAGCTGACCCGGATGAGCCATGTGATGTTCGGCGGGCTCACCCATGAGCCCGCGGTGCGGCTGGCGGCCCGGCTGGTGGAGATCACCCCGGAGCCGCTGCGGCACGTCTTCCTCGCCGACTCGGGCTCGGTGTCGGTCGAGGTCGCGGTCAAGATGTGCCTGCAGTACTGGCGTTCGCTGGGCCGGCCGGGCAAGCAGCGGCTGCTGACCTGGCGTGGCGGCTACCACGGCGACACCTGGCAGCCGATGTCCGTGTGCGACCCGGACGGCGGTATGCACCACCTGTGGTCCGGCGTATTGCAGCGGCAGGTCTTCGCGGACGCGCCGCCGCCCGGCTTCGACGCGCCCGCCGATCCGGCGTACGCCCGGCATCTGCGCGAGCTGATCGGACGGCACGCCGACGAGTTGGCCGCGGTGGTGGTGGAGCCGGTCGTGCAGGGCGCGGGAGGGATGTCCTTCCACTCCCCCGAGTATCTGAAGGTGCTGCGGGAGGCGTGCGACGAGCACGACGTCCTGCTGGTCCTCGACGAGATCGCCACCGGCTTCGGCCGGACCGGGCGGCTGTTCGCCGCCGGGCACGCCGGGATCTCCCCCGATGTGATGTGCGTGGGCAAGGCGCTGACCGGCGGCTATCTGACGATGGCCGCCGCGCTGTGCACCACGCGGGT
Source organism: Streptomyces sp. DvalAA-14 (assembly GCF_900091855.1). Taxonomy (GTDB): domain Bacteria; phylum Actinomycetota; class Actinomycetes; order Streptomycetales; family Streptomycetaceae; genus Actinacidiphila. The sequence goes on along the minus strand of NZ_FMCH01000534.1, from coordinate 439 downwards.
GGCCGAGGGCATCTCCCGGGGCGAGGTCCCGGTGCTGGCGCACGGCCCCACCTTCATGGGCAATCCGCTGGCGGCGGCCGTCGCCAACGCGTCCATCGACCTGCTGCTCGACCAGGACTGGGCGGTGGAGGTCAAGCGGATCGAGTCGGGCCTGCGCGCGGGACTGGCCGGGGCGGCGGGCATCCCGGGCGTCCGCGACGTCCGGGTGCTCGGGGCGATCGGGGTGGTCCAGCTCGACCACGAGGTGGACGTGCCCGCGGCCACCCGGGCCGCGGTGCGGGCCGGGGTCTGGCTGCGGCCCTTCCGCGACCTCGTCTACACGATGCCCCCCTATGTGACCGGGGACGAGGACGTGGCCCGGATCTGTGCGGCGCTGCGGGAGGCCGCCGCCGCGGGGTGAGGAGCGGGGCGGCCCGCGGGCGCGCAGGCGGACGCACCG
>NZ_FMCH01000538.1 GCF_900091855.1 Streptomyces sp. DvalAA-14 | reverse complement strand
GCGGGGGGCCCGTGGCGGGGCCGGGGTTGGGGAGGCGTGGGGGTGCCCCGTCAGGGGCGCGAGGAACTGCGCGGCCAGCCGGGCAGCGGCCGGTGGTCGGGGTCCGGGCGGGGGGCCCGCGGTGGGGCCGGGGGTGAGGCGCTGCCCGGAGTGGCTCCCCGCAGGGGGGCGGGCGCGGGCCTAGGCGGGGCACAGGGAGGGGTGCGATGATCATGTGCGGGGTCGCGGCGACCGCGCTGAAGGCCACCGCCGACGTGGCGGACACGCGGGCGGCATATGAACGGTGCAAGAACGGACCGGCGCGGCACTCTTCCCGACGGCCCTGACGTGCGGGACGCTCGCGTATAAGGAACGACCGGCAGGGGAGGCGCACAGTGGTGGACGCACACCAGACCTTCGTGATCGTCGGAGCGGGGCTAGCCGGGGCGAAAGCCGCGGAGACGCTCCGGTCCGAGGGATTCACCGGCCGGGTGATACTGATCGGCGACGAGCGCGACCACCCCTACGAACGCCCACCCCTGTCCAAGGGGTATCTGACCGGCAGCGCCGACCGCGACTCCGCCTTCGTGCAGCAGGCCCCCTGGTACGCCGAGCACGACATCGAGCTGCACCTCGGCCAGCCCGTGGTGGGCCTGGACCGTGCCGCCCACACCGTGACGCTCGGCGACGGCACCACCTTGCAGTACGACAAGCTGCTGCTCGCCACCGGCTCCGAGCCGCGCCGCCTCGACATCCCGGGCACCGAGCTGGCCGGGGTGCACCACCTGCGCCGCCTCGCGCACGCCGACCGCCTCAAGAACGTCCTGACCAGCCTGGGCCGGGAGAACGGCCACCTGGTGATCGCCGGGGCCGGCTGGATCGGCCTGGAGGTGGCCGCCGCGGCCCGCGGCTACGGCGCCGAGGTGACCGTCGTCGAACCCGCGCCGACCCCGCTGCACTCGGTGCTCGGCCCGGAGCTGGGCGCCGTCTTCACCGACCTGCACGCCGAGCACGGCGTCCGCTTCCAGTTCGGCCGCCGGCTGACCGAGATCACCGGCCAGGACGGCATGGTGCTGGCCGCGATCACCGACGACGGCGAGGAGCATCCGGCCCACGACGTGCTCGCCGCGATCGGCGCCGCCCCGCGGACCGCGCTCGCCGAGTCCTCCGGGCTGACCCTGGCCGACCCGGCGCTCGGCGGCATCGCGGTGGACGCCGAGCTGCGCACCTCGGACCCCGACATCTTCGCGGCGGGGGACGTGGCCGCCGCCCACCACCCGCTGCTCGGGCTGCGGCTGCGGGTCGAGCACTGGGCGAACGCCCTCAACGGGGGCCCGGCCGCCGCCCGCGCCATGCTCGGCCGGCAGTCCTCGTACGACAGGATTCCGTACTTCTTCTCCGACCAGTACGACCTGGGCCTGGAGTTCTCCGGGCATGCCGCCCCCGGTGGCTACGACCAGGTGGTGATCCGCGGCGATGTCGGCAAACGGCAGTTCATCGCGTTCTGGCTGCGCGAGGGCCGGGTGCTGGCCGGGATGAACGTCAATGTGTGGGACGTCACCGAGGCCGTCCAGCACCTGATCCGGTCCGGCCGGCCCGTCGACGCCGATGCGCTGTCCGACCCTTCGGTGCCCCTGGGGTCGCTCGGCCCGCTCGGGTAGCCTCTTTCCTGGACTGACCAGGAAGGACATCCGTCATGCGTACCGCTGTCGTGCCCGTCGAGGAGATCTTCGCCCTGCGGTGGGCGGTGCTGCGCACCGGAATGCCGCGCGAGACCGCCGTCTATCCGGAGGACTCGCGCGGCGACACCTTTCACATAGCGGTGTACGACGACCCGGGGGACTCCGGCGCCGAGCCGGTCGTCAAAGGCTGCGTGACCTTCTTCCCGGACCCGATGCCCGGCGAGACCGCCCCCGCCTTCCGTTTCCGCGGCATGGGTAGCTCGCCCGAGGTCCGCGGCCAGGGCTACGGCGCCGCCGCCCTGAAGGCCGGCCTGCGCGAGGCCGCCGCCCGGGGCGCGGAGCTGGGCTGGTGCAACGGCCGCACGTCCGCGACCGGCTTCTACGAGCACCTCGGCTTCACCGCGGTCGGTGCGGAGTTCACCATCGAACCGAGCGGGCCCCACTACGTCTTCGTCACCAAGGACCTCGACCGGTAGCGGCGCCCGCCCGGCGCCGGACCCGGGCCGCTCGGGGGCCCGGGTCCGGCGGCCGCCGGCCGGCTACTTCGACAGGTAGAACGCCAGCAGCCCCGACGCGTCCATGTCCAGCGCCGGCTCCGAACTCTGCCAGGACCGTACGTCGTCGGTGTAGGTGCTGCCGTGCCCGGTGAAGGCGGCGAACGCGTCGCCGCTCGCCGGGCACGGGCGCATACCGTCCAGGTAGTCGCCCAGTCCGCCGTCGAACTGCCCAGTGCCGTTGGGCCCGTTGACGATCGCGCCGACCTCCAGCGGCCGGGTGCCGTTCAAACTGCCTGCCAGGTTGCCCAGTTCGCCCGCGGTGCACTCGGGGAAGGTCGAGCCCTCGCCGACCATGAAGGACGAGCCCCAGGCGTTCGCACCCAGCAGCCAGTCGAGCTGCTCGGTCCCGAAGCGGTCGTAGGAGGTGTCACCGGTCACCGACCGGTAGAGCTGGACGGTCGCCGCCAGCCCCATGGTGTGCGAGTCCGCGTCGAAGTCGTCGTAGATCGCGCCCGCGTGGAAGGGATCGGCCTGGGCGCGCCGCTGCCCGGTGCCGAGCTGGCCCTTCACATAGCCGATCAGCTGGTCGTAGGACGCGGCCAGGCCCTTCGGCCGGCCGGCCGCCTGTTCCGCCCGGGCCAGGTCCAGGTCGGCGAGCGCGCTGGTGTCGTACATGTTCAGCGTGTCCGCGTCGGCCTCGCTCTGGTGGCCCTTCGCCCAGGTCGCGGCCTGCGCCAGCCACGCCGAGGCGCGGGGATCGCGCAGCTTCTGGGCGGCGAGGGCCAGTTCCGCGCCGCCGAAGGCGAGGTCGTCCTGCCAGCTGGTCTCCGGGTAGTAGCCGAACGGGACGGCCGTCACCAGCTGGCCCTTCGGGTGCGTGTCGGCCAGCGCGTAGATCTGCGCGGCGGTGGCCAGATAGCCGCGCGCCCTGGCGCGGTCGGCGGCACGGCCGGTGGCGGCGTAGCGCTGGGCGGCCAGGGCGAAGTCGGCGGCGAGGCGGCCGGCCTGGTTGGGGCTGATCCGCGAACCGGGGGCGCCGGCCCGGAAGACCGGGCGGTCGCGCAGGAACGGGTCGGCGCTGTCGGTGTCGTCCTGCTCCGGCAGCCGCCAGACGTCGTGGTCACCGACCACGCTGCCGCTGTCCGTCCCCGAGCCCAGGCCCACCTGGATGTAGAGCGTCTTCGTCTTCGGGTCCCACATCTTGTCCAGCCAGTCCAGGCCGTGCTGCGCCTCGGCGCCCAGTGCGGACTTCGGGCCCGCGCCGGTGTGCAGCGCGGCGATCTGGAGGGCGGCGACGGCGTAGGAGGTGGTCTCGGTGAACTTCAGCAAGTCGCCGGCGTCGAACCAGCCGCCGGAGACGTCCACCGGGCCGCCGATCTTCCGCGGCGCGGCCGTGATGGTGTCGCTGTCGGGGTCGGTGAAGGCCGGCCAGGCGTAGACGGACGCGTGGGCGTCGTTCAGGTGCGACGGGCCGCGCCCCAACTGGCCGGGAATGGTGTCGGCGCCGTCGCGCTGGGCCTGGAAGAAGGTGGTGGCGTCGGCGGCCGGCCCGGCCAGGACGGCCGAGGAGGAGCCGATGGTGAAGGCCGGGGAGGAGCCCTCGGCCGCGCCGTCGACCACCAGGTGGTAGGTGCCGCGGGCCGTCACCGAGCTGAAGTCGATCAGGTAGACCGCCGGGTAGGCCGCGTTCCAGGTGCCGAGGCTGGCCTTGGTGCGGCCGGCGGCGACCGCCTTGCCGCGGCTGTTCAGCAGCCGCCACTTCGCCCCCGACACGGCCGACTTCGCGAGCAGGAACGCCTCCTTGGCGCCGCCGCCCGCGTATCCGACCTGATTGACCCGGACCAGGCCGCCGGTCGCGGCCTGCGCGGGCTCGGCCCCACCGGTCAGAGACAGACCGGCCAGCAGGGCGGCGGCGGTGAGCCCGGTCACCGTGGCTCTGGTGCTGCGCCTACGACGGAACGGCATACGCTGCGTCTCCTCGCGCCGAAAATAGGAAAGGTTCCTAACGAATCGCGAAGCTAGCCCCCCGCGAGCCGCGTGGTCAATGCATCGGCCCGATCCTTGCCCGGCCCAAGCTTCCCACCGCGTCCGGCCCGCGTCCGGCCGGCGCCCGACCGGCGTCCGACCCGGGCTCCCACCGCGTCCGAACCGGCCGGTCCGACCTGGGCCGTAGACTTCGTCCGTGGCCGGCAGGATCAGAGACGACGACGTGAAGGCGGTACGCGACGCCGTCCCCATTGACGCCGTCGTCTCCGAATACCTCCAGCTCAAGCCGGCCGGCGGCGGCAATCTCAAGGGCCTGTGCCCCTTCCACGACGAGAAGTCCCCCTCCTTCCAGGTCAGTCCGTCCAAGGGCCTGTACCACTGCTTCGGCTGCGGCGAAGGCGGCGACACCCTCGCCTTCGTGATGAAGCTCGACCATCTGACCTTCGCCGAGGCCGTGGAGCGGCTGGCCGGGCAGGCCGGGATCACCCTGCGGTACGAGGAGGGCGGGCACGGCCCCGGGCGGCAGCAGCAGGGCGAGCGGATCCGGCTGGTCGAGGCGCACCGGGCGGCCGCCGCCTTCTACGTCGAGCAACTGGGCTCGGCCGAGGCGGAGATCGGCCGCAGATTCCTGGCCGAGCGCGGATTCGACCAGGCGGCGGCCGAGCACTTCGGAGTGGGGTACGCGCCGGCTGGCTGGGACCACCTGGTGCGGCTGCTGCGCGGCAAGGGCTTCACCGACAAGGAGTTGATCGTCTCCGGGCTGGCCTCGGAGAGCCGGCGCGGCGGGGCGATCGACCGGTTCCGGGGCCGGCTGATCTGGCCGATCCGGGACATCACCGGCGAGGTGATCGGCTTCGGCGCGCGCAAGCTGCGCGACGACGACCAGGGGCCGAAATACCTGAACACCCCCGACACGCCGCTGTACCGCAAGTCCCAGGTGCTCTACGGGATCGACCTGGCCAAGAAGGAGATCGCCAGGACCGGCCGGGCGGTCGTCGTCGAGGGCTACACCGATGTGATGGCCTGCCACCTGGCCGGCGTCACCACCGCGATCGCCACCTGCGGCACCGCCTTCGGCGGGGACCACATCAAGATCCTGCGGCGGCTGCTGATGGACAACGCGCTGGCCGAGGTGGTGTTCACCTTCGACGGCGACGAGGCGGGCCAGAAGGCGGCGCTGCGCGCCTTCGAGGACGACCAGAAGTTCGCCGCCGAGACGTCGATCGCGATCACCCCGGGCGGCATGGACCCCTGCGAACTGCGGCTCGCCGACGGCGACGCGGCGGTGCAGCGGCTGATCGACGGCCGCACACCGCTGTTCGCGTTCGCGCTGCGCTCCATCGTGGCCCGCTACAACCTGGACACCGACGAGGGCCGGGTGGCGGCGGTGGACGCGGCGGTCCCGGTGGTGGCCGCGATCAAGAACCAGTCGCTGCGGGACCGTTACGCGATCCGGCTGATCGGCATGGCGGGTATCGGCACCCAGGCCGAGGAGCAGTCGATCATCCGCCGGGTCCGGGCGATGTCCCGGGCCCGGGCGGCCGGAAACGCCCCGGACCAGGGCCGTCCGGCCCGCCCCGGCTACGGTCCGGGGCCCGGCGGCCGTGCTGCCGCCGCGCCGGATCGGACCGGCCCGCGCGGGCCCCGGCTGGATCTGCGCAGCCCGGCCCACCGGGTGGAGCGGGAACTGCTGAAGCTGGCCCTGCAGTACCCGCAGCTGGTCTCCCCGGCCTTCGACGCCTACGGCGAGGACGAGTTCACCGGTCCGCCCTATGTCGCGGTGCGCCGGGTGATCGCCGCGGCGGGCGGCGTGGAGGGGGCCGGCGACGACTACCTGGTGCGGGTCCGGGACGCGGCCCCGGACGACACCGTCCGGATGATGGTGACCGAGCTGGCGGTCGAGCCGGTCATGCACAAGGTGCCGGAGATCTACGCCGGCGAGGTGCTGGTCCGGGTCCGGATGAACGCCGTCGAGCGCCGCGCCGCCGAAGTCCAGGCCGCCCTGGGCCGGTTGGCCGCCCAGGACGTACGCCCCGACGCCCCCGAGGCGATCGCGGTGCGGGACGAGTTGTGGGCGCTCCAGCAGTACGGCCAGCGGCTGCGGTTGCAGGGCGCGGCCGGCCTGTGACCCGCGCCCGCCCGGCGGATCGTGCGCCGGGGGAGCGCGTCACGGCGCGGACGCGGATGGTGACGTGGCGTGAAAAAGGGTACGCACGACCCTCGTAGCGGAGGTGTGTCGTGGGCCACACTGGGTGACGGCGTCCGGGGGCCCGGCTGTGCCGGAACGACGTGAACCGCCCGGCCTCAGCCCGTCTCCGAGCCCAACGACGCGCTCACCGCGGAGGTCGCTTCCGTGCAGACCCGTAGCCCGATCCAGGTCCAGGCCGAATTACCCCCGTTGCCCGCCGTAGCCGAGGTGGTCGCCATGGAGTTCCTGCCTCAGCCGCCCGGGGACGCGGGCGCGCCCCGGGTGCCGGAACAGCGCCGGGAGGGCGAGACCCCCGACCCGGCGAACGGCTTCGGGAGCGCCGACGACCCCGACGACCCGGACCACGAGCCCTTCGCCCCGGACCCGGCGGACCCCGCGGACCCGGCAGACCACCCGGATCCCCGCGGACCCCCCGGATCCCGTGGCCGCCGCCCCCCGCGTCAAACCGCTGCGGCCCGACACGGCCGGCCCGTCCGCCGACCTCTTCCGCCAGTATCTGCGCGAGATCGGCCGTATCCCGCTGCTCAGCGCCGAGGAAGAGGTCCTGCTGGCCTGCCGGGTCGAGGCCGGCCTGTTCGCCGAGGAGAAACTCGCCGCCTTCCCCGACCCGGACTCCCAGCTCGCCGTCGACCTCGACCGGCTGGTGGTGCTCGGCCGGATGGCCAAGCGCCGGCTGATCGAGGCCAACCTGCGGCTGGTCGTCTCGGTGGCCAAGCGCTACATCGGCCGCGGCCTGACCATGCTGGACCTGGTGCAGGAGGGCAACCTCGGCCTGATCCGCGCGGTCGAGAAGTTCGACTACGCCCGCGGCTACAAGTTCTCCACCTACGCCACCTGGTGGATCCGCCAGGCCATGTCCCGCGCGCTGGCCGACCAGGCCCGGACCATCCGGGTGCCCGTGCACGTCGTCGAGCTGATCAACCGGGTGGTGCGGGTCCAGCGCCGCCTGCTCCAGGAACGCGGCTACGAGCCCAGCACCGAAGAGGTCGCCGCCCAGCTCGACCTGACCGAGGAGCGGGTCTGCGAGGTGCTGCGGCTCGCCCAGGAGCCGGTGTCGCTGCACGCCCCGGTCGGCGAGGAGGACGACGTCGCGCTCGGCGACCTCATCGAGGACGGCGACGCCGCCTCACCGGTCGAGTCGGCCGCCTTCCTGCTGCTGCGCGAGCACCTGGAGGCGGTGCTGTCCACCCTCGGCGAGCGCGAACGCAAGGTCGTCCAGCTGCGGTACGGCCTCGCCGACGGCCGCCCGCGCACCCTGGAGGAGATCGGCCGGATCTTCGGCGTCACCCGGGAACGCATCCGCCAGATCGAGTCCAAGACGCTGGGCAAACTGCGCGACCACACCTTCGCCGACCAGCTGCGCGGCTACCTCGACTGAAGCGGGGCGCCCGGGCGGCCCGGCGGGGCTCAGCGGGGCTCAGCGGGGCTCCAGAATGATCCAGGTCCGCCCGGGGCGCAGCGGCAGCGTCGCGCCGCCCAGCCGGAACGTCGTCCCGGACGTCTCAGCGGGGCGGCTCCACCGCACGCTGTACGAGCGGCCGTCGCGGAGCACCACGGCCGTACCGCTGCCGACGGTCTCCGAGAACGGTACGAATCCGGTGCGGCTGTGGAAGCGGGACTCCTTCACGATCACGTGCTGGACGATCACATTGTCGGCCGTCCAGGCCGTGCGCCTGCCGTCCATCGCGACCCGGTACTGCGAGCCGTTCCAGCTGAAGGTGAAGCGGGCCGACGGCATCGACGCCGAGGTGGTGGTGACCGGGGTGCCGCCCGCCGGGGTCTTCGCGGCGAAGCGCAGGCCGATGTCCTGGGCCGTCCCGCCGTCGCCGGCCACGCCCTTGGGGCGCAGGTACTCGTTGTGCGGGGCGGGCCGGCCGGGGTTGCGGAAGAAGTCGCGGGTGCCGGTCCTGGCCGCGAGCTGCGAGCTCTTCTTGAGCACCGGCAGCAGCTCGCTCTGCGCGCCGGAGAAGGCCAGCACCGGGTGGTTGTAGTCGGCCAGCAGCTGGAGATCGGTCTCGCGGGCGCTGCGCACCGGGCCGATCACCGGCGGCAGGTGGTTGCTGTCCAGGACGGCCATCAGCCGGGACAGCCCGCCCTCGACCTCGATGCCGTAGACGAGGTCAGCGCTGTTGAGACCGGTCTGGGGGCGGGCGGCCGCCACATTGTCGATCTTCACCGCCACCACCCGGCCGGCCGGGCCCGGTTCGCCGGTGAGCACCGAGCGGACCGGGCCGGTGCTGCCGGTCGCCCGCGGGGTCGCGCTGGGGGAGGCGCCACCGCCACCGCCCCCCGAGCCGGAGCAGCCCGCGACGAGTCCGACGGCCAGCGCCCCCGCGACGCCCGCCCCGATCGCCTGCCGTCTTCTCATCGCTGCTCCCCGGGTCCCTGGGCCGCGTCGGCGTGTTGTTCGCCCTCACTCCATGGTGAACCCGGGAGGCCGCGATGTCCTCCGCCGAGGACCGTGCGGGTCAGTCCACCTCGGCCACCGCTTGCGCGAACTGCGCCGCGTACAGCCGGGCGTACGCCCCCTGCGCCGCGAGCAGCTCGCTATGGGTGCCCTGCTCCACGATCGACCCGGACTCCATCACCAGGATGACGTCGGCGTCCCGGATGGTGGACAGCCGGTGCGCGATGACGAAGCTGGTCCGGCCGTGGCTCAGCTTGGCCATCGCCCGCTGGATCAGCACCTCGGTACGGGTGTCGACCGAACTGGTCGCCTCGTCCAGCACCAGGATCACCGGGTCGGACAGGAACGCCCGGGCGATGGTGATCAGCTGCTTCTCGCCCGCGCTGACGCCGCTGCCCTCGTCGTCGATCACCGTGTCGTACCCCTCGGGCAGGGTGCGGATGAAGCGGTCCGCGTGCGCCGCCCGGGCCGCCGCCTCGATGTCCTCCCGGGTGGCCCCCTCGCTGCCGTACCCGATGTTCTCGGCGATGGTGCCGCCGAACAGCCAGGTGTCCTGGAGCACCATCCCGATCGAGGAGCGCAACTCCTCCCGGGACATCGCCGACACATCGCTGCCGTCCAGGGTGATCCGCCCGCCGGACACCTCGTAGAACCGCATCAGCAGATTGACCAGCGTCGTCTTTCCGGCGCCGGTGGGGCCGACGATGGCCACCGTGTGGCCGGGCTCGACCGTCAGCGACAGGTTCTCGATGAGCGGCCGGTCCGGGACGTAGCGGAAGGCCACCTCCTCCAGCGCGACCCGGCCGCGCAGCTCGGCGGGCCGGGCCGGCGTCCGCGGTTCCTGGGACTGCTCGCCGGCGTCCAGGAGTTCGAAGACCCGCTCGGCCGAGGCGACCCCGGACTGGATCAGGTTCGCCATGCTCGCCACCTGGGTCAGCGGCTGGCTGAACTGCCGCGAGTACTGCACGAAGGCCTGCACGTCGCCGATGGACAGCGTGCCCGACGCCACCCGCAGGCCGCCGATCACCGCCACCAGCACGTAGTTGAGGTTGCCGATGAACATCATCATCGGCTGGATGGTGCCGGAGATGAACTGCGCCCGGAAGCCGGAGGCGAACAGTGCCTCGTTCTCCCGCTCGAAGATCTCCGCCGACTCCTTCGCCCGGCCGAAGACCTTCACCAGCGCGTGCCCGGTGTACATCTCCTCGATGTGCGCGTTGAGCGCCCCGGTGGTCTTCCACTGCCGCACGAACTGCGGCTGGGCGCGCTTGCCGACCCGCGTGGCCACCAGCATCGTCACCGGCACGGTCACCAGCGCGACCAGCGCCAGCAGCCAGGAGATCCAGAACATCATCGCCAGCACGCCGACGATGGTCAGCAGCGAGTTGATCAGCTGACCCATGGTCTGCTGCATCGTCTGGCCGATGTTGTCGATGTCGTTGGTGGCCCGGCTGAGGACCTCGCCGCGCGGCTGCTGGTCGAAGTACGACAGCGGCAGCCGGGACAGCTTCGTCTCCACGTCGCGCCGCAGCCGGTACACGGCCCGGTTGATGACCTTGGTGGCGGTGCGCATCTGGAACACGCTCAGCACCGCCGCCGCCAGGTAGACGCCCAGGGCCAGCAGCAGCACCGCGCCGATCGCGTGGAAGTCCATGCCCTTGCCGGGCGTGAAGTCGATGCCGGACAGCACGTCGGCGATCCGGTGCTGCCCGTGCGCCCGCAAGGCCGCCAGCGCCTGCGCCTTGGAGCCGCCCTTGGTCTGGGCGCCGATCACCCCGGCGAAGATCAGGTCGGTGGCATGGCCGAGGATCCGCGGGCCGGTCACCGCCAGCCCGACGCTCACCGTGCCGAAGGCCAGCATCACCCACAGCAGGAAGCGGTCCGGCCGCATCATCCGGATCAGCCGCTTCAACGAGCCCTGGAAGTCCATCGACCGCTCGACCGGCCCGCCGCTCATGAAGCGGGCCGGACCGCCCATCGGCCGCGGCGGCCGCTGGACGGCCGGCTTCTGTGCCCCGTCGTCGCTCACGCCGCGGCCTCCTGCTCCGTCAGCTGGGACAACACGATCTCCCGGTAGGTCTCGTTGCTCTCCATCAGTTCCCCGTGGGTGCCGGTGCCGACCACCTGGCCCTCGTCCAGCACGATGATCCGGTGCGCGTCGCGGATGGTGGACACCCGCTGGGCGACGATCACCACGGTCGCGTCCGAGGTCTCCGCGGCCAGCGCGCGGCGCAGCGCCGCGTCGGTGGCGTAGTCCAGTGCGGAGAAGGAGTCGTCGAACAGATAGATCTCCGGGCGCCGCACCAGCAGCCGGGCGATGGCCAGGCGCTGCCGCTGGCCGCCGGAGACATTGCTGCCGCCCTGCGCGATCGGCGCCTCCAGGCCGCCCTCCAGGTTCGCCACGAAGTCCTTGGCCTGGGCGACCTCCAGCGCGTGCCACAGTTCCTCGTCGGTCGCGTCCGGCTTGCCGTAGCGCAGGTTGGAGGCGACCGTGCCGGAGAACAGGTAGGGCTTCTGCGGCACCAGGCCGACCGTCTCGGACAGCAGCACCGGGTCCAGCTCGGCCACGTCCTCGCCGTCCACCAGCACCCGGCCGCCGGTGGCGTCGTACAGCCGCGGGATCAGGCCCAGCAGCGTGGACTTGCCGCTGCCGGTGGAGCCGATCACCGCGGTGGTCTGGCCGGGGTGCGCCACCATGTCCACACCGCGCAGCACCGCGACCTCGGCGCCCGGATACGCGAACTCGACGTCGAACAGCTCCAGCTCGCCGTGCTGCCGCAAGGTGGTGATCGGGTCGGGCGGCAGGACGACGCTGGACTCGGTGCCCAGCACCTCCTCTATGCGCTCGGCGCACACCTCGGCCCGCGGCACCATCATGAACATGAAGGTGGCCATCATCACCGACATCAGGATCTGCATCAGATAGCTGAGGAACGCGGTCAGCGCGCCGATCTGCATCCCGCCGCTGTCGATCCGGTGCGCGCCGAACCACAGCACGGCCACGCTGGAGATGTTCACGATCGCCATCACGGTCGGGAACATCAGCGCCATCAGGCGGCCGGTGGCCAGCGACACCGAGGTCAGCTGGTCGTTGGCCGCGCCGAAGCGCCGCTGCTCGTAGTCGTCCTTGACGAAGGCCCGGATCACCCGGATGCCGGTGATCTGCTCGCGCAGCACCCGGTTCACCGTGTCGACCCGGGTCTGCATGGTGCGGAACAGCGGCCGCATCTTGCGGATGATCAGGCTCACCGCGATGCCGAGCACCGGCACCACCACCAGCAGCAGCGAGGACAGCGGCACGTCCTGGCCGAGCGCCAGCACGATGCCGCCGACACACATGATCGGCGCCGAGACCATCAGGGTGAAGGTCATCAGCACCAGCATCTGAACCTGCTGGACATCGTTGGTGGTACGGGTGATCAGTGAGGGCGCCCCGAACTGGCCGACCTCTCGGGCGGAGAACGTCTGGACCTTGTTGAAGACCGACGCGCGGATGTCCCGGCCGACCGACATCGCGGTCCGGGCGCCGAAGAAGACCGCGCCGATCGCGCAGCAGACCTGCACCACGGTCACCCCGAGCATGACGCCGCCCACGGTCACGATGTAGCCGGTGTCGCCCTTGACCACGCCGTTGTCGATGATGTCGGCGTTGAGGGTCGGCAGATACAGGGTGGCGACGGTCTGCACGAGCTGGAGCAGTACCAGGAGGCCGATGGGGCGCTTGTACGGCCCCAGATGGGACCGCAGGAGTCGGATCAGCACAACTCAATACCTCGGGATACCTCGGATGGTGCGGGGCTTTTGGACGGAAGGACGCGTACGGACCGCCGACGGTTGACACGGCGCGTCGGCCCGACGCGACGGACCTGGGGGCGGGACCGGCGGCTGGGACCGGGCCGGCCCCAGCCGGTCCGTGCGGGACCGGCGAGCAAACCTATCTTCCCCCGCCTCCGGCACGCAGCAGGTTAAAACGAGCCGCGTCCGGGTGCGGCCGCACCCCGCCGGAGGGGGCGGTCGGCGGGCGCTGGGCGGGCGGGGGCCGGAGCGGGCCGCTCAGAGGCCGGCGAAGGCGCCGGGGTGGGTGTGCTCGCGCACGGCGGTGAACTGCTGGCGCACCGCGGAGCCGACCGCCGAGTCCTCTCCCGGGTCCAGCAGCAGGGCGCCGTCCCGCGCCCACTGCGGCGGCTCGCTCTGCGACTGCGAGCCCAGCACCGCGCCCAGCGACCAGGCCGCCTGCCGGGCCGCCCCGATCGCCGCGTACTCGGCGGCCGGCGGTACCACGACCAGCGCCCCCAGCAGCGCCGGCGCGATCGCCTGTACGGCCGGCAGATCGGCGGCGGCGCCCAGCAGGAACACCCGGTGCACCGAGACGCCCTTGTCCCGCAGGACGTCCACGGCGTCGGCCAGCCCGCACAGCATGCCCTCGAAGGCGGCCCGGGCCAGGTGCTCCGGCTTCATCGAGTCCCGCCGCAGCCCGGCCAGGGTGCCCGCGGTGTGCGGCAGGTCCGGGGTCCGCTCGCCCTCCAGATAGGGCAGCAGCACCAGCCCGTACGCGCCCGGGGTGGAGCGCAGGGCCAGCTCGGACAGCCCGGGCAGGTCGGTGCCGAGCAGTTCGGCGGTGGCGCGCAGGGTCCGTACCGCGTTGCGCAGGTGCAGCAGCGGCAGATGGCGGCCGGTGGCGTCGGCGAAGGCGGTGACCGTGCCGGTGGGGTCCTTCAGCGCCTCCTGGTGCACCGCGAACACGGTGCCGCCTGCGCCCAGCGAGACCACCGCGTCCCCCGGGCCGAGGCCCAGGCCCAGCGCGGCCGCCATGGTGTCACCGGTGCCGGCCGAGATCAGCAGGCCTTCGGGGGTCTGCCCGGCCGGCTCGGCGGGCGCCAGCACCTCGGGCAGGGCCACCTGATGGCCGAACGCCCGCTCCAGCAGGTCGGTGCGGTATTCGCCGGTGGCCGCCGACCAGTAGCCGGTGCCGGAGGCGTCGCCGCGGTCGGTGGTCCTGCGGGTGGGCCGGCCCAGCAGCTGCCACACCAGCCAGTCGTGCGGGAGCAGCACCTCGGCGGTCCGCTTGGCGGTGGCCGGTTCGTGCTGGGCCAGCCAGCGCAGCTTCGCCACCGGGTACGACGCCTGGGGCACGGCGCCGACCGCCTCCATCCAGCCGCCGGCCCCGCCCAGCTCCTCGGTCAGGTCCGCGGCCTGCACCTGCGCCCGTTTGTCACCGCGCAGCAGCGCCGCCCGTACCGTCACACCGCCGGCGTCCAGCGCCAGCAGGCCGTGCTGCTGCCCGGAGATGCCGATCGCCTGCACGCCTTCCAGCAGGCCGTCCTTGGCCGCCTCGCCCAGCGACAGCAGCCAGGCCTGCGGGTCGATCTCGGTCGGCTTCTCGCCCTCGCCGATCGGGTGCGGCGCGTGCCCCTGCCTGAGCACCTCCCCGGTGTCGCTGTCGCACACGACAACGGTGGTGCCCGCGGTGGAACTGTCTATCCCGGCGACTTTGCCCATGCCGCTGATGATGCCGCACCGGGGGCGCCTTGTGCCTCACAGATCGATCTCGGTGGACCCCGCGCGCCCCGCGGATCAGGTGTTGGAGGTGCCCCAGTCGTCCTCGGGCGCGTTCCCGTTGCGCAGCGAGCGCACCTTCCCGGCCAGCGCGTCCGGCATCCGGTCGCCGAACTTCGCCGTCACCGAGTCCGCCGCCTTGGCGGCCGCGGTGCGGCCCTGGTGCATGGCGCTCTCCGCGGTGTTGCGCACCGCCGGGTTCTGCGAGATCCGCTGCGCGGTCTTGACCAACTGCTCGTACCGCTCCCGGCCGGCGCGTGCGCCGAGCACGTAGCCGACGAGGGCCCCTGTGATGAACGTCAGCCGCACCATGGCTCCACCCTTCTTCGTCCCTGTCGGACTGCTTCGGCGCCTACCCCGCCCGCCGGGGCGGCAACCCCGCACAAGTGGTTGGCGGAGCACCCCTCCACTTGCGCTAATGTATGTGTCGCACCGAGAGCGCGCCTTCCGGGAAGACTTCGGCAGGTGCATTCGGTGCACACAGAGCGATCCCCTGTAGCTCAATTGGCAGAGCAGCCGGCTGTTAACCGGCAGGTTACTGGTTCGAGTCCAGTCGGGGGAGCTCGGTCCCCTGTAGCTCAATTGGCAGAGCAGCCGGCTGTTAACCGGCAGGTTACTGGTTCGAGTCCAGTCGGGGGAGCGCAGGATCAGGGCCCCGTCGGGGTCCTTTTTCATGCCCCCGTGAACCGCCCGTCAATCCTGCCGGTCCACCTGACGACCTGTCTGTGACCCGCGAGGGCGACAGATCGTATGAGCGGCTATGCTGCGGCAGACGGCGCGCACGGCGCGCCGTACGGGGCGGTAGCTCAGCCGGTTAGAGCAGCGGACTCATAATCCGTCGGTCGTGGGTTCGAGTCCCACCCGCCCCACCGCGCCCCCGTTGGGAACATACGTTCCCCCCGCCCGGTGATGTGGCAGCTCAGGATCTCCCCCCCGTGGGACACCCCTGAGCCGCCCCGGTGTCAGGGACAGGTGAGGGTGACGGACCGCCAGTCGATCCGCTGGTAGGGGTTGGCGGCGCCGGTCTCGTAGGCGACGCCGACCCGGGTGCGGCTGATCTTCGTCAGGTCGGAGTAGGCGGCCGGGGTGGTGGCTCCGGTCAGCTCGGCGACGGTGCGCCAGCTGCGGCCGGCGTCGTCGGAACGGCGCAGGGTCAGGTGGCGGCGGTCGGACGGGTCCTGGGGCCCGGAGTAGAGCAGCGGGGCGCAGGTGACGCCCTTCGGGGCGCCGGGGTCCTGCAGCACGCTGCCCTCCACCGAGGGGCCGGTGATGTCCGCCAGCGGGCGCAGCGGGGCGTCGTAGCCACGGCCGCCGGTCGAGGAGTAGGTGTAGGCACGGTTCAGCCCGGTGGAGCCGCCGTTGTTGCGGGCCGACAGGAAGATCCGGCCGTCCGGGAGCTGGGCGGCGCTGGTCTCGTTGGGCCTGATCACGGCGTCGGTGTCGTCCTCGGAGGCGCCGATCCGCCAGCTGCGGCCGTTGTCGTCGGACAGCAGCAGGTCCACGCCCGGGCGGCCGCCCGGCTCGGAGTGGTCGGCGGCCACCACCAGGCGCCCGGCGGCGGCGCCGCGGGTGAGGGTCAGGCCGTGGCCCGGGCCGGTGGCGAACCACAGCCAGCCCGGCTTCTTGACCGAGGCGGTGATCTCCCGGCGCGCGGACCAGGTGGCCCCGGCGTCGGTCGAGATCTGTACGAAGACGCGCCGGCCGTCGGCCGCCGACGCCTTGCCGGCCTCGATCTGCGCCTGGCTGACCCGGCCGGCCTGCCGGTTGGTGAGCAGCACCAGGGCGCCGCCGGCGCTGACGACCGGGGTGGGATTGCCGACGGTCTCGTGCCCGTCGGCGGCCACCACCCGCTGCGGGGACCACCGGCAGCCGCCGTCGGTGGACCGGCGTTCGACCACCTGGATGTCGCCGTTGTCGGCCGAGCTGTTCCGGCGGCCCTCGGCGAAGGCCACCAGGGTGCCGCGCACCGCGACGACCGCCGGGATCCGGTAGGACCGGAAGCCGCCCGCGCCCGACGTCCACAAGGTGGTGGTGCACGCGGCGGGCGCGGCGGCGGCCCGGCCGGGAGAGAAGGGGGCCGTGGCCAGCAGGCTGAGCAGGCAGACGACGATCAGGGCGAGCCGGGTGCGTTGGGGCATGCAGAATCGATGCCTCACGGTGGGCGCGCCACGCGCGGGACCGTACGGACCGGACCGGATCGGGTGATCGGGCAACCAGGCGTTCGGCTGTCGGGGCGAGCTCAGCCGAAGAGCTGGCCGCCCCAGTCCTGCCCGGCCGCCAGCCCGGGCGGGGCCACGAACAGGCCGCTGGCGATGTGCTGGATGTACTCGTTCAGCGCGTCGTGCCGCCCCAGCACCCGCTGCAGGGTGACGAACTGGTCCGGGCTCTTCATGAAGGCGATGAAGAACAGCCCGCCCATCAGGTCGCCGGTCTCCGGGTTGATGCCGTCGGTGTAGGAGTAGCCGCGGCGCAGGATCCGCAGCCCGTTGTTGTTCTCGTGGGCGGCCAGCCGGATGTGCGCGGTGGCGGGGATGACGTACTGCCCGCCGCTGTCCTTGGCCGCGAAGTCGGGGGTGTCGAACTCCTTGCGGCCGGTCATCGGGGCGCCGCTGGTCTTGAGGCGGCCGAAGACGTCCTGCTGGTCGCCGAGCCGGTCCCGGTCCCACTGCTCCATCCGCATCTGGATCTTGCGGCTGACCAGGTACGAGCCGCCGCGCGCCCACCGCTGCGGCTCGTCGTCACCGATCCACACGTGCTGCCCCATCAAGGACGCGTCGGTGGCGTCGATGTTGCGGGTGCCGTCCTTGAAGCCCATCAGATTGCGCGGGGTGGCCTGCTGGGGCGAGGTGGAGGAGGTACGGCCGAAGCCCAGCTCCATCCAGCGCGGCACCACGGTGCCGAAGCCGAGCCGCCGCAGGTTCCGAATCGCGTGGAAGGCCACCTGCGGGTCGTCGGCGCAGGCCTGGACGCACAGGTCGCCGTCGGAGTTGGCCGGGTCCAGGTCCTCACCGGGCAGCTGGGGCAGCCGTTTGAGCAGGGACGGGCGGCGGCCGGCCAGTCCGAAGCGGCCGTCGAACAGCGAGGGGCCGTAGCCGATGGTGATGGTCAGCCGGCCCGGCAGCAGGCCGACCGCCTCACCGGTGTCGTCCGGCGGGGAGTTGAGGTCGCCCTCGTCCCCGGGGACCGGGTGGCCGGCCGCCATCGCCTCGGCGGCCGCCGTCCAGGTCTTCAGCAGATCCGCCAGGTCGGCACGGCCGGCGGTCGGGGCGACATCGAAGGTCGCGAAGCACAGCCGGTCCTGGGACGCGGTGGCGATGCCCGCCTGGTGCGCGGCACGGAAGTCGACGGTGGCCGCCGTGGCGGCGGAGGAGTCGTCCCCGCCGCCGTCGTCGTCGTGCCGGGCGGCCAGCACGCCGCCCGCCCCCAGGGCGGCGCCCGCCACGGCTGCTCCGGCGCCCACCGCGCCGAGCAGCCGGCGGCGGCTGACGGCCGTCCCCGGCTCGGGGACACGGGGTTCGGGGGTGATGTCCGGAGTGTCGTTCACGGTCAGCCGATCTCTTTCACGTCGCTGGGGTGCGGGCGGCTCGCGGGGGGATCAGGCGAGCTGGCCGGCAATCTTGGAGACGGCCTCAGCGTAGGCGTTCACCGTCTGCGACAGCGCCCGCCGCTGGGTGTCGGTGACCTTGCTGTAGTCCACGTAACCGGTCTGCTCGTAGCCGGGCCTGGCCGCGTAGCCCGCCAGCGCCTGGGCGGTCTGCTGGTAGCGCTCGGCGAGGGTGGCGACCAGGGCCGGGTCCGTTCTGCTTCAGGACCGGCAGCAGGACGGTGACCGCCTCGTTGGCGCCGGCCAGGTTGCCCTCGAAGTCCAGCAGGTCGATGTGCGAGTAGCGCTCCTCCTCGCCGGTGATCTTGGAGGACTGGATCTCGTTGACCAGGTCGGTGGCGCCGTTGGCGATCTCGGCCGGCTGGTACTCGACGGTCTCGACCTTGCTGTACAGGTCGTGGGTGTCCGCGCTGAGCTGGTCGGCGATCTTGTCCATGCCGGCCAGCGACTTCTTCTGCCACAGCGCCTGCTCGATGCGGTGGAAGCCGGTGAACTGGTCGGGGGTGGCGGCGTCGTCGGCGCGGCCGTCGATCCGGCCGTCCAGGTCGCCCCAGATCTCGGCGGTGGGCTCGATGCGCTCGTAGTAGACGCGGGCCTTGCCGTAGAGCAGCTTGGCCTGGTCGGTCTGGCCGGCCTTGACCGCGGCGGTGAACGCGTCGGTGGCGGTCACCTCCTGCTTGACCTCGCTGTCGATCCAGGCGGCGTAGTTCTTGGTGGCGGCGACCAGTGCCGGGTCGTCCTTCCAGCTGTGCGCGGCGGAACCGGTGACGGTGAAGGCCGTCTTGTCGGTGCCGGCGCCGGGGCAGTAGACCTGGTAGGTGCCCGCGCCCAGGGTGAGCGAGAAGTCGCCGGACAGGCCGGGGGTGAGGTTCTCCTTCTCGCCGAGCATCTTGCCGCCGTCGAGCAGTTCGGCCTCGGTGACCTTGGCGGAGTCCTTGTTGGTGACGTTGAACTTCACCGCGCCGGCCGGGACGGTGGCCGGGCTCGGCGCGCAGTCCTTGTCGGTGATGGTGATGGTGACGGTCGAGGACTTGGCGGCGGCGTTGTCACCCTTCGCGCCGGCGGGGTCCTTGGCGTCGCCCCCCTTGTCGCCGCCGCAGGCGGTCAGCAGCAGGCCCGCGGCGATCACGGTCGCGGCGCAGGCCAGGACACGGCGGTGGTTGGCACGGGGGTTCGACGGTCAGCTCCTAGGAAAGACCCGGCGGGGGCGGCACGGGGGGCGAGCGGCGACAGGGGTAGTGGGTAAAGGGGGGCGAGCGGCGAAGTCGGTCGGGGCAGCGGAGGCAGGAAAGACGGGGAGCGCGGGGAAGGCAGCGAGAACGCCCGGGCCGGGGGCCGCGGGGTCAGCCGGCCTGGGCGGCCCTCGCCGCGGCGTCCGCCGAGGTCTGCGGCGCGGATCCGGGCGCGGATTCGGGCGCGGTGTCCGGGGCCGCCACCGGGGCGGGGGGCTTGCGGCGCCGGGCCGGCCACAGCACGACGGCCGTCATCGGGACCGCGTAGATCAGCCAGCCGGCCACCATCAGCCAGGTGGGGTAGGGCTGGATACCGAGCACGCCGGTGACCACCGAGGAGGTGGGGGTGCCGGGCCGGACCAGCCAGGACAGGTCGAACGCCTGCGAGCCCTGGTTCAGCCAGCCGCCCTCGACGGCGGTCATGAACGCGGTGGCCACCAGGCCGGCCGCGACCAGGACCAGCACGATCCCGGTGATGCGGAAGAAGCGGGACAGATTGAGCCGGACCCCGCCGCGGTAGATGCCGTAGCCGATGGCCGCCGCCAGCACGATGCCGAGCGCGGCGCCGGTGCCGCCGTACGCCGGGTTGCTGCTCTCGTTGAAGGTGGCCAGCAGGAAGACCGAGGTCTCGAAGCCCTCGCGCAGTACCGCCAGGAAGGCCATCATCACCAGCGCGGAGGCCGATCCCTCGGACAGCGCGCGTCCGGCCATGCCCTCCAGGTCCTTGCGCAGGTCCCGGGAGTGGCGGCGCATCCAGAGCACCATGTAGCTGACCATCACCACGGCGATCAGCCCGATCACCGTTTCCAGCTGCTCCTGCTGCCGCTGCGGCAGGTCACTGGAGTAGACCTGCAGCGCGATGGCCACGACCACGCAGATCGCGACCGCGAGGCCGACCCCGAGCCAGACCTTCTTCAGTGCGTCCCGGCGGCCCTGCTGGCCGAGGAAGGAGGCGATGATGCCCACGATGAGGGCCGCCTCCAGACCTTCGCGGAGCCCGATGACGAACGTTGGAAGCATGAGGTCCCTCTGGTTCCGGATCGGGAGTAAGCCAAGCCTGCCCTTGGTTAGGTCAGCCTTATTAGAATCGCTGAGCCCCGTGGTACGTCAAGCCATGCGCGCGTACAAACCGGACGAAGAGGGTGCCAAAGTACGGAAAATCGTGGGGATTTGACTATCTCTTTACCTTCGGCCGCGGGCGAGGGTTCCCCTGTGCCTCAGGTGTCCCATAGGGTCCATCCGCCATGGATTACTGCCACACGTGCCGGCGCCACCTCAACGGCGCATACTCCTGCCCGGGTTGCGGGACGGTCGCGGACCGCTCCGCGACGTCCTCGGTCGCCGACACGGCCCAGCTGCCCGTCGTTCCGGCCGACCCCGCCGCCAACACCGCCGCTGACCTCGCCGCCGACGCCGACGCCGGCACCGGCGACACTGGCGGCTCCCTCGCCCCCGCCGACCTCGCCGACCCCAGCGACTCCCCGGCGGCCGGCGGCGGCCGGGAACGGGGCGGCGTCGGGGCGATCGGCCCGGTGGACGCCGAGCCGGCCGGTGGCGGGCAGCCGGGGGAGGGACCCGCGGCCGACGGACTCGAGGACGGCGCGGGCGAGCTGATATCCGGGCTCCAGGCCGGCGCCGCGTTCGAGCCCGAACCGGCTGCGGCCAAGCGGCGTTCGCGACGCCGCGGGCAGCGGGCCGCCGTCTACGGGGTCGGCGCGGTCGCCGTGGTCGGCGCGTTGACGATCGGTTCTCCGATGGCGGCGCTCACCGGCGGTTCGGGCGGCGGTTCGAAGCCCGGCTCCGGGGTGCACGACCTGCCGCCCCCGCCCACGACGAGCTCGGGCACACCGGCGCCGGACGACGCGGGCCTGTTCCCGACCACCCCCGGCGGCAAGAAGACCTCGGCCGCCGCCTCGCCTTCGGCCAGCACCTCCGCCCCGGCCTCGCCGACCGCGACGGCGGCCCACGCCACGGCCGCGCCCCCCACCCGTACCGCGCCGCCGACGACACACAGCCCGTCCCCGACGGTCACGCCCACCCACCGGCCGAGTCCGACCCCGACGCGCACCGCGTCGCCCACCGGGCAGCCGACCCCGTCGCCGGCCTGCACCAAGCTGCTGTGGATCTGCCCCTGAGGACCGTGAGCATGGGGGCCGTGAGCGTAAGGACCGTGAGCGCGAGGACCGGGAGGACGCGGCCCCGCCCGGTCCGGTGAACCGGCGGGCCGAGCCGGGACAGCCCTCAGTCCCGGTCCGGGCCGAGCATGCGGCGGAGCAGATCGCGCAGCACCGTACGGTCCTCGACCGACAGTTCGGCGAGCGGTTCGCGCGCGAAGTCCAGCGACTCGCGCAGCTCGGCGGCCGTGGTGCGGCCCGCCGTGGTGGCGGCGGCCAGCTTCACCCGGCGGTCGCCCGGGTCGGCGCGCCGCTCGGCGAGGCCCTGGGCCTCCAGCCGGTCCACGATCCCGGTCACGTTCGACGGCTCGCACTTGAGCCGCTGGGCGATCTGCCGCATCGGCATCGGTCCGGTGGACAGCAGCGCCAGCACCCGGGCCTGCGCACCCGTCAGCCGGTGCACGGCCGCGGCGGCGTCGTACTCCTGGTAGTAGCGCGCCACCACGGTGCCGATCAGGTCGACGACCTCGGCGGACAGGGGATCCATGCGGCTGCTCATGCCGCCCAGGCTACCTGTTTGCTTGACAGCATGAAACATTAAGGTCCATGGTTAATTGACTATCTGAACCTTTGCCATGCTGAAGCTGTGGCGGAAGGAGAACCCCCCGACATGCCGAAGAGCCGCGCTTGGCACCTGGTCGCCCGCCCGCAGGGGTGGCCGGTCCCGGAGGACTTCGCCCTGGTCGAGACGGAGACCGCGGAGCCCGGTCCGGGGCAGATCCTGGTCCGCAACCTGTATCTGTCCGTCGATCCGTACATGCGCGGGCGGATGAACGACGTCGTGTCCTACAGCCCGCCCTACGCGCTGGACGCGCCCATGACCGGCGGCGCGGTCGGCCGGGTGGTGGCCTCGGCCGCCGACGGGTTCGCGGTCGGCGACCATGTGGTGCACATGCTCGGCTGGCGGGAGTACGCGCTGGTGGACGCCGCGCACAGCGTCAAGGTCGATCCGGACGCGGCGCCGCTGTCCCACTACCTCGGTGTGCTCGGCATGACCGGGCTCACCGCGTACGTCGGCCTGCTGCGGATCGCGGAGTTCAGCGCGGGCGAGACGGTGTTCGTCTCCGGCGCGGCCGGCGCCGTCGGCGGGCTGGCCGGGCAGATGGCCAAGCTGAAGGGCGCCAAGCGGGTGATCGGCAGCGCCGGCTCGGACGAGAAGGTGGACCTGCTGACGGGGGAGTACGGCTTCGACGCCGCCTTCAACTACAAGCGGGCGCCGGTGGCCGAGCAGTTGCGGGCCGCGGCCCCGGACGGCATCGACGTCTACTTCGACAACGTGGGCGGCGACCACCTGGAAGCCGCGATCTCGTCCCTGCGAGTGCACGGCCGCGCCGCGCTGTGCGGGGCGATAGCCGGCTACAACGACACCGAGCGGGCGTCCGGACCGCGCAATCTGTCGCGGATGGTGCCGTGGCGGCTGACCCTGCGCGGCTTCCTGATCGGCGACCACCAGGACATGCGGCCGGAGTTCCTGCGCGAGATGGGCGGCTGGCTGCGCGCGGGCTCGGTGCGCCACCGCGAGACGGTGGTGACGGGAATCGAGCGGAACGCCGAGGCGTTTTTGGGACTGCTGCGGGGCGAGAACACCGGGAAGATGCTGGTCGCCCTCCCGGAGTAGGGGGATCGGGCCGCCGCGACCGGGCCCCCGGGCCTTCCGCCGGGGACGCGACAGGTTTTTCCATGATCGCAACGATCAAGAGGATGTGGCATGAGCATTCAGTCCGTAGACGTGATCTACACCGCCGTCGCGACGGCGGAGAACGGCCGCGACGGCCGGGTCGCCAGTGACGACGGCAAGCTCGACGTGGTGGTCAACCCGCCCAAGGAGATGGGCGGCAGCGGCGCCGGCACCAACCCCGAGCAGCTGTTCGCGGCCGGGTACAGCGCGTGTTTCCAGAGCGCGCTCGGCGCGGTGGCCCGGCAGTCGAAGACCGACATCTCCGGTTCGCGGGTGACGGCGAAGGTTGGCATGGGCAAGACGGAGGCGGGCGGCTACGGGCTGACCGTCGAACTCGTCGTGTCGATACCGAACGTGGACGCGGCGACCGCCAAGGAGCTGACCGAGAAGGCGCACCAGGTGTGCCCGTACTCGAACGCCACCCGCGGGAACGTGGCCGTGGAGCTCACGGTCGCCTGAGCGTGCTGCTCCGCCGGGGGCGCGGGACCGGGTCCGGACCCGATCCGCGCCCCCGGCCGCTTTCTTCCTCGGGCCGCGCCTAGGACTTCTCCTGCGCCGCCGGTACCGGGGCCAGCAGAGCGAGGAAGTCGCGGAAGGCGGCCGGCATGTCGACCGCGTCGGGGTCGAGGAGCCACTGCACCTGCAGGCCGTCCATCACCGCGGCCAGCAGGGTGGCGGCGCGTTCCGGGGTGAGGCCCCCCGGGAGGCGGTCGCCGTACTCCGCGCGCAGGGCGTCCGCGCCGCCGCCCCGGACATGGGCGTAGCGGTCGCGGAAGTAGGACTGGGCCGGGTGGTCCTCGGTGACGCTGTCGCCGACCAGGACGGTGAAGGCCTGGACGATGCCCGGGCGGGTCGCGTTGTACTCCACCAGGTTCGCCACGATCTCCAGCGGCCAGGCGCGGCCGTGCAGGGCCGCCGAGGCCATGTCCCACTGGTCGCGGGCCTCCAGGACGGCCACCAACAGGGCTTCCTTGGTGGGGAAATGGTGCATCAGGCCCTGCTGGGTCAGCCCGACCCGTTCGGCGACGCCGGCCAGCGTGGCGCCCCGGTAGCCGCGTTCGGCGATCACCTCCGTCGCGGCCTGGATGATCTCGGCGCGCCGCTCCCCGCGGTCCACCCGTGTCCTCGGCATACCGCCGCCCCCTCTTCCGCTGCTTCGGGTCCGAGCGTACAAGATTGCGGAATGGTAACTATGCCTGCTGGATGACAGGCTGACCGGTGGTGCCGGAAGCAGGATGGCACCCCGGAAGGATCACGAGGGGACGGGACATGACGCCGTACGCACAGGGCGCGGACGCCGAGCGGCAGCGGGCCGTCGAAGGCGCGCTCGGCGCGCTCGATCTGGCCGCCAAGACCCGGCTGCTGGCCGGGCAGGACATGTGGACGCTGCCCGCGCTCGGGGCGATCGGACTGGGCTCGCTGGTGATGTCGGACGGCCCGATCGGTGTCCGCGGGCGGCGCTGGACCGCCGACGACCCGTCGGTCGCGCTGCCGAGCCCGACCGCGCTGGCCGCCGCCTGGGACCCGCAGCTCGCCCGCCGGGCCGGCCGGCTGCTGGCCCAGGAGGCGCACGGCAAGGGCGTGCACATGCTGCTCGCGCCCACCGTCAATCTGCACCGCAGCCCGCTCGGCGGGCGGCATTTCGAGGCGTACAGCGAGGACCCGTATCTGACCGGAGTGATCGGGACCGCGTATGTGCTGGGGGTGCAGGACGGCGGCGTCGGCGTCACCGTCAAGCACTTCGTCGGCAATGACGCGGAGACCGAGCGCTTCACGGTGGACAACCGGATCGGTGAACAGGCCCTGCGCGAGCTGTACCTGGCCCCGTTCGAGGCCATCGTCACGGGCGCCCGGCCGTGGGGCGTGATGGCCGCGTACAACGCGGTCAACGGCGTCCCGATGACCGAGCACGACGCGCTGGTCAACGGCGTGCTGCGCGGCGAGTGGGGCTTCGACGGGGTGGTGGTCTCCGACTGGCTCGGCGCCCGCTCGACCACCGGCGCGATCCGCGGCGGGCTCGACATCGCGATGCCCGGCCCGCACACCGTCTACGGCGCGGCGCTCGCCGCCGCCGTGCTGGCCGGGGAGGTGCCGGAGAGCCTGGTCGACGAGGCGGCGCGGCGGGTGCTGCTGCTCGCCGCCCGGGCCGGGCTGCTGTCCGGCGCCCCGGCGGCGGTCGCGGTCGCCGACCGGCCGCCCGGCGTGGACGGCGACGCGCTGGCCCGGGAGATCGCGGTACGGGGCTGTGTGCTGCTCCGCAACGAGCGCGCCGTGCTGCCGCTCGACGCGCAGACCTGCGCGGGCGGGATCGCGCTGATCGGCGCCGCGGCCCGCGACTCCCGCATCCTGGGCGGCGGTTCGGCCGAGGTCTTCCCCGACCACGTGGTCTCGCCGCTGGACGGACTGCGGGCCGCGCTGCCGGCCGGCACACCGCTGAGCTACACGCTCGGCGCCGATCCCGCCGAGGAACTGGCCCCGGCCGGGGCCGGGTTCAGCCTGCGCGCGGTGGCCCGCGACGAACAGGGCCGCGAACTGGGCAGCGAATCCCTGCCCGGCGGGCGGGTGCAGTGGCTCGGCGACCTGCCGAAGGGCGTGACCTACGAGCGGCTGCACACGGTGGAGAGCCGCGGCACCTTCACCCCTCGGGTGAGCGGCGCGCACCGCTTCGGTACCCGCGGGACCGGCGAGTTCCGGCTGGCCGTGGCCGGGCAGGTGCTCTTCGACGGCCCGCAGCGCGACGAACACCCCGATCCCTTCGAGGCGTTCATGGGCCGTCCGGTGGAACGAGGCACGGTGGAACTGGTCGCCGGCCGGCCGGTCGAGGTCAGCCTGCTGAGCACGCCGCCCAAGGCCACCGAACTCCTCATCGCAGCGGTCGGTTTCACCCTGCTGCACGGCGAACCCGAGCGGGACCCGGAGGAGTTGCTGGCGGAGGCCGTCGAGGCGGCGCGGGGCGCGGACACCGCGATCGTGGTCGTGGCGACCACCGAACGGGTCGAGTCGGAGGGCTTCGACCGCACCGGTCTGCGGCTGCCGGGGCGGCAGGACGAACTCGTCGCCCGAGTGGCGGCGGCCAACCCGCGCACCGTCGTCGTGGTCAATGCCGGCGCCCCGGTGGAGCTTCCCTGGCGGGAGGAGGTGGCGGCGATCCTGCTGGCCTGGTTCCCCGGCCAGGAGGCGGGCGCGGCGCTCGCCGACGTGCTGCTCGGCGCCGCCGAACCCGGCGGCCGCCTGCCCACCACCTGGCCCGCCCGCCTCGCCGACGCGCCCGTGACCGGGGTCACTCCCGTCCAGGGCGTGCTCTCCTACGACGAGGGCCTGTTCATCGGCTACCGGGCCTGGGACCGCCGCCCCGGCCCGGCCCCCGCGTACTGCTTCGGGCACGGGCTGGGCTACACGCGGTGGGAGTACGAGAGCCTGACCGTCGACACCGACGATGTGGCAGACGGCACCCTCGCCACCGCCCGGGTCACCCTCCGCAACACCGGCGCCCGCCCCGGCCGCGAGGTCGTGCAGCTGTACCTCGCCGCCGAGCGCGCCGGTGCCGCCGGTGCCGGCGGTGCCGCCGCTCTCCCCGCCGACCGCCCCGTCCGCCGGCTGGCGGGCTTCGCCTCCGTGGCGGCGGCCCCCGGCGCCCGGGCGGAGGTCCTCGTCCCGATTCCCCGCCGGGCGGCCGAGACCTGGGATGCCGAGGCCGCCGGGTGGCGCTTCCTGCCGGGCCGCTACGCGCTCACCGCGGCCCACTCCGCCGCCGAGCCGCGCCTGGTGGCCCCCCTGCTGCTGTGAGCCGCCCGAGCGGGCCCATGGGCGGCTCAGCCGTGCTCGGCGAGCCCGGCCACCCCCGCCAGGATGCGCGCCAGCACCGCCTGACCCTCCTCGTTCGGGTGGAACCAGTCCCACTGGCTCAGCTCCTTTGTGCTGAACCGGTAGTCGAAGACCGCGCCGCCGTCGTAGCGGCAGCGGGCGAAGCGGGAGCAGACCTGGCCCATCGCGGTGTTGTACGCGATCACCCGGTCGCGGACCGCGGTGCGCCGCTGCTGGGCCGCCGCGGTCTGGACGTTGGCGTCCCGCAGCATCGAGGGGCACAGGCCCAGCTTCCAGACCGCCTCGCCGAACACATTGGTACGGCCCACCGACCACAGGCGTTCGAGGTCGGGGATGCTGGCCACCAGGATCTGGGTGTCCGGCAGCGTGCGGTGCAGGTACGTCAGGGCGCTGTCGAAGTCGGCGCGGAAGTCGGCCACCGAGGTCATCGTGCCGGCGGTCGAGGTGCAGGCGTCATTGGCCCCGATGAGCACGGTGACCATGGCCGGCCGGTGCGCCGCCGCGGCATGCGCCTGGGCCGTCAGATCGGCGACGCGGGCCCCTGACCTGGCCAGATTCCAGCTGCGGGTGCTGGGTGCGGCGGCGGTGAGCCGGCTGCTGAGGCTGTCGATCGCGGTACGGGAGCCGGTGGCCCAGGACACGGCCGGACAGTCGGCCAGCGGGTCGCAGGCGTCGAATCCCCGGGTGATCGAGTCGCCCAGCGCCGCCACCGACGCCGGACTGTCGTTCCAGGGGCGCACCGGCTTGGGCGCCTGGTGCGGCCCGCCGCTCGGCGCGGCGGCCCGGGAGATCTGCCCGGCCGACCGCCGCGCGTCCGGCGTCGTGCCGCCCGCGCCGCAGCCGGCCACCGCGACGAGGCTGCCCAGCACCAGCGCCACCACAGCGGGCAGCAGCCGGCGGCGCATCGCCGCCACGACCGGAACACGTGTTCGCATCGGGTGCCACATCCGGCGCTCCCCTCCGACGAGTGGGTGACATCTGCTACGAGCCCGACGTTACGTCACTCTCACCTGGACGCCGCACGGTAGCTTTTAGCCTGACACCCGAGACACCTGACGGGAGGTCGGACCTGGCGGGCACGATGAGTGAATGTTGTCCTGTTTGAGGTGAATAGTGCAGAATGTTTCCTGTTGCCCCGGGAGCAGCCGGTTCGGGTGTTGAGGCCGCTGGGGAAGGCGAACCTCGTCCCACACTGGAGGTACCGGTGACGACACGTGGTGTTCTGTACGTCCACGCCGCACCGCGCGCGCTCTGCCCGCATGTCGAGTGGGCTGTCGCGGGCGTCCTCGGCGTGCGCGTCTCGCTGGACTGGATCCGCCAGCCGGCCGCGCCCGGCACCTGGCGCGCCGAGTTCTCCTGGCAGGGCGAGCCCGGCACGGCCTCGAAGCTGGCCTCCGCGCTGCGCGGCTGGCACATGCTGCGCTTCGAGGTCACCGCGGAGCCCTGCGCCAGCGCCGAGGGCGAGCGCTACAGCGCCACCCCCGAGCTGGGCATCTTCCACGCCGTCATCGGCATGCACGGCGACATCCTGATCCCCGAGGACCGGCTGCGCGCCGCCATGCTGCGGGCCCGCAAGGGCGAGGCCGAGCTGGAGAGCGAGCTGTCCAAACTGCTCGGCAAGCCCTGGGACGACGAGCTGGAACCGTTCCGCTACGCGGGCGAAGGCGCGCCGGTCCGCTGGCTGCACCAGGTGGTCCTGACCCCCCGTCGGCATAGCCTGGCGGTCATGTCCTCCGATACTCACGACACTTCCGGCCCACTGACCGTCGCCGTCCTCGGTACCGGCCTGATGGGCGGCGGGATGGCCCGCAGCCTGGCCGCGGCCGGCCACCGGGTACGCGTCTGGAACCGTACGATCTCCCGCGCGCAGCCGCTGGCCGACTACGGCATCCAGGTGATCGCCGACCCGGCCGAGGCGGCCCGTGACGCCGACGCGGTGATCACCATGCTGCTCGACGGCCCCGCCGTCCTCGACGTAATGCGTACCGTGGCGCCCGCCCTCCCCGACGGCACGGTGTGGGCGCAGACCAGCACGGTCGGCCCCGAGGCCCAGGCCGAGCTGGCCGCGCTGGGCGCCGAGCACGGCCTGCTCTTCCTCGACTCGCCGGTGCTCGGCAGCAAGCCGGTCGCCGAGGCCGGTCAGCTCACCGTGCTGGTGGCGGGCCCGCCCGAGGCGCGTCCGGTCGCCGCCCGGATCTTCGACGCGATCGGCAGCAACACCGTCTGGATCGAGGGCGACGCCGCCGACACCCCGGCCAGCGCGCTGAAGATGGTGCTCAACTTGTGGGTGCTCACCATCAACACGGCGGCCGGCGAGATCATCTCCCTCGCCCGCGGCGTCGGCGTCAACCCGGACCGCTTCTTCGACGCGATCAAGGGCGGCGCCTTCGACCTGCCCTACCTGCGCACCAAGTCCGCGGTCATCCTCGGCGGCGACTACACGCCGAGCTTCACGGTGCGGGCCGCCCACAAGGACCAACGCCTGATCCTGGCCGCGGCCCAAGCGGCGGGCATCCGCCTCGACCAGGCCGAGGCCGCCGCCGAGCGCTTCCAGCGGGCCATCGAACTCGGCCACGGCGACGAGGACATGGCGGCCGCGTATTTCGCGGGCCTCCCGGACGGCGCCACTCAGTGAAGCCGCAGGCGCACGGGTGATCCTTCTCCCCCGGACGGAGTCTGGGGGAGAGCGAGCGAGCACGATCGACTGCCGAAACCGGGTCCAAGCGCCCGGAGGCGAGAGGGCGGCAAAAAAGGGGCCCTAGTGACTCACCGTCCGCAGCGCCAGCACCACATTGTGGCCGCCGAAGCCGAAGGAGTTGTTGAGGGCCACGATGCCGCCCGCGGGCAACGCGCGGGGCTCGCCGCGGACGATGTCCGCGTCGACCTCGCTGTCCGGGTTGTCGAGGTTGATGGTCGGCGGGGCGATGCGGTGGTAGAGCGCCAGCACCGTGCTGACCGTCTCGATGCCGCCGGCGCCGCCCAGCAGGTGGCCGGTCATCGACTTGGTGGCGGAGATCGCCATGTGGTCCACGTCGTCGCCGTACACCCGGCGCAGTGCCTTGATCTCCGCGACATCGCCCTGCGGGGTCGAGGTCGCGTGCGCGTTGACGTGCACGATCTCGGCCGGCTTCAGGTCGGAGTTCTCCATCAGGTGCTGGAGCGCGGCGGCGATGCCGCGGCCGGACGGCTCCGGCTGGGTGATGTGGTGCGCGTCGGAGGACAGACCCTGGCCGACGGCTTCCACGTACACCCGGGCGCCGCGCGCGGCCGCGTGCTCCGCGGACTCCAGGACGACGACGCCGGCGCCCTCGCCGAGGACGAAACCGTCGCGGCCCGCGTCATAGGGACGTGACGCGGCCTGCGGATCGTCGTTGCGCTTGGACATGGCCATCATGTTGCCGAAGGCGACGATCGGCAGCGGGTGGATCGCCGCCTCGGTGCCGCCCGCGATCACCACGTCGGCGCGGCCGGTGCGGATCATCTCGATGCCGTAGCCGATGGCCTCGGCGCCGGACGCGCACGCGCTGACCGGCGTGTGCACCCCGGCCCGGGCGTTGACGTCGATGCCCACGTTGGCGGCCGGGCTGTTGGGCATCAGCATCGGCACGGTGTGCGGGGAGACCTTGCGGACACCCTGCTTGTTGAGCACGTCGTACTGGTCGAGCAGGGTGGTGACGCCGCCGATACCGGAGGCGACCACCGCGCCCAGCCGGTCCGGGTCCACCGACGGGTCCTCGCCCGCCTTGGCGGTGAAGCCGGCGTCCGCCCACGCCTCACGCGCGGCGATCAGCGCGAACTGCGCGCTGCGGTCGAGCTTGCGGGCCAGCGGCCGGGGCAGGATCTCGCCGGGCTCGACGGCGACCCGGGCGGCGATCCGCACGGGCAACTCGGCCGCCCAGTCCTCAGTGAGCGTCCGCACGCCGGAACGTCCGGCGAGCAGCGCCTCCCAGGTCGACGCGCTGTCGCCACCCAGCGGTGTGGTTGCTCCGATACCGGTGACGACCACGGTGCGATTGGTCGGGCTCACAGGAATGTCTCTCCACGTCTAGAAGGGCGGGCGACATGCGCGTCGTCCGGGAGGGGATGGGGCCCGCGAGGGGACCGGCTCAGCCCTGAGCGTTCAGGATGTAGTCGACCGCGTCGCCGACCGTCTTGAGGTTCTTGACGTCCTCGTCCGGGATCTTCACGCTGAACTGCTCCTCGGCCGCCACGACGACCTCGACCATGGACAGCGAGTCGACATCGAGGTCGTCGGTGAAGGACTTGTCCAGCTGGACGTCCTCGGTGGGGATGCCGGCGATCTCGTTCACGATGTCCGCGAGACCGGCGACGATCTCTTCCTTGGTGGCCATGTGTGGCGCTCCTTGTGTGTAAACCAGGTGGTGCGGCGTGCGGGACTGCGGCGCCGCGGTGGGTGTGCCTAGGGGAGAGTAACGACAGCCGCCGCGTACACCAGACCCGCCCCGAACCCGATGACCAGGGCGGTGTCACCGCTCTTGGCCTCTCCGGTGTCGAGCAGCCGTTCCATGGCGAGCGGGATGGACGCCGCGGAGGTGTTACCCGTGGTCTCGATGTCGCGGGCCACCGCGACATGGTCCGGAAGCTTCAGCGCCTTGATCATCGAGTCGATGATCCGCATGTTCGCCTGGTGCGGGATGAACGCGTCGAGCTGGTCGGCGGTGATCCCGGCGGCGTCCAGCGCCTCCTGGGCGACCTTGGCCATCTCGTACACCGCCCAGCGGAAGACCGCCTGGCCCTCCTGGGTGATCGCGGGGAACTTCACCTCGCCGTTCCCGTCGAGCGGCAGCCGGATGCTGTCGCCCTCCCGGAAGCTGTCCCAGGCCACCGTCTGGGTGATGATGTCGGCCTTGTCACCCTCGGAACCCCAGACCGTGGGTCCTATGGCGGGCACCTCGGACGGGCCGACCACGACCGCGCCCGCCCCGTCGCCGAACAGGAAGGCGGTGCCGCGGTCCGACTTGTCGGTCAGGTCGCTGAGCCGCTCCACGCCGATCACCAGTACGTGGGCGGCGCTGCCGTCGACGACCATGCTCTTGGCCAGCGTCAGCCCGTAGGCGAAGCCCGCGCAGCCGGCCGAGATGTCGAACGCGGCGGGCTTGCCGGCGCCGATCCGGTGCGCGATCTCGGTGGCGATCGCCGGAGTCTGCTTGAAGTGCGAGACGGTCGCGACCACCACCGCGTCGATGGCCGACGCGTCGATCCCGGCGGCGGCGATCGCCTTGCCGCCGGCCGCCAGCGACATCTCGGCGACGGTCTCCTCGGGCCCGGCCCAGTGCCGGGACGCGATACCGGAACGGGTCCTGATCCACTCGTCGCTGGAGTCGATGCCCTCCAGGATCACCTCGTTGGACACCACACGGGTCGGCCGGTAGCCGCCGACGCCGAGGATCCGTGCGTACGGCGCACCCTTCGTGGGGCTGATCTTCGCTGTCATCCGACAGGACTCCTATTCGGCTGGTACTTCGGCGGGCACGCCGAATTCGGCGATCAGCGCGCGGGCCGCTTCGAGGTCGTCCGGCGTCTTCAGCGCCAGGGTCCGTACCCCGGGCAGCGCCCGCTTGGCCAGACCCACCAGTGTGCCGCCGGGAGACACCTCGATGATCGCGGTGACCCCGTGCTGCTTGAACGTCTCCATGCACAGATCCCAGCGCACGGGGTTCGACACTTGCGCGACCAGCCTGCGCACGACCTCCGCGCCATTGTCCACCGTCTGTCCATCGGCGTTGGAAACATACGGCAGCAAGGGGTCCGCGACGGCCAGCGTGGGAGCCAGTGCCTCCAGCGTCGCCACCGCCGGAGCCATGTGGGCGGTGTGGAACGCGCCGGCCACCTTCAGCGGCCGGACCCGGGCTCCCTCCGGCGGGTTCGCGGTGAGTTCGGCCAGCTGCTCCACCGTGCCGGCCGCGACGATCTGACCGGCTCCGTTGCTGTTCGCCGGGGTCAGGCCCAGCGCGGTCAGGTGTGCCACCACCACCGCCGGATCGCCGCCGAGCACCGCCGACATACCGGTCTCGGTGATCGCCGCCGCGTCCGCCATCGCCCGGCCGCGCGCGGCCACGAAGGTCATCGCGTCGGTCGGGTCCAGCACGCCGGCCAGTGTCGCCGCGGTGATCTCACCGACGCTGTGCCCGGCCACCAGGCCCGGGGTGGCGCCGAGTTCGGCCGCCGACAGCAGACCGGCCGCCACCAGCAGCGGCTGCGCGACCTTGGTGTCGCGGATCGCCTCCGCGTCGGCCGCGGTCCCGAAGTGGGCGAGGTCGAGTTCGGCCGCGGCGGACCAGCCGGCCAGCCGGTCGGCAGCGCCGGGCAGTTCGAGCCAGGGCGCGAGGAAGCCGGGTGTCTGGGCACCCTGGCCGGGAGCGACGAGTACGAGCACCCTCACACTCTCTCGCGCGGGCGGCCCTGCCCGCCGGTGGGGACAGGGACCAAGAACTGTCGGGCGATTTGTGGGTGTCCCACAAAGACTCAGCCCGGCCGATGCGCATCGGCCAGTCGGCCCAGGATGAGCGCGATGCGCAGGGTGAACGCCGACCGCACGTCCGAGGGTGACCAACCGGTGACATCGGTCACACGTCGCAGCCGGTAGCGGACCGTATTGGGGTGCACGAACAGCATCCGCGCCGCCCCCTCGAGGGAGGACGCCTGCTCCAGATAGACACTCAGCGTTTCCAGCAGCGCGGAGCCGGCCTCCTCCAGCGGCCTGTAGATCTCCTCCACCAACTGCTCGCGGGCGTACCGGTCCCCGGCCATCGCCCGTTCCGGCAGCAGGTCGTCGGACAGCACCGGCCGCGGCGCGTCCGGCCAGGCCGCGCACGCCTTGAGGCCGGCCGCGGCGGCCTGCGCGGAGCGGGTCGCGGACAGCAGGTCGCCGACCACCGGGCCGGCCACCACCGGGCCGGCCGCGAACGGACCGATCAGCGCCTTGGCCACCCGGATCGGGTCGTCGTCCCCGCCGGCGATCACCACCAGGCGCTCGCCGAGCACCCCGGTCAGCACCTGGAGCTTGGCGTGCCGGGAGGCCCGGCGGATCGCCTCGACGGTCAACTCGCTGTCCCCGTCGGGTGCGGTGCCGAGGACGACCACGATCTTGTCCGGCGAGTTCCAGCCGAGAGCGGCGGCCCGGGACAGCACACCCTCGTCCGCCTCCCCGGACAGCACCGCGTTGACCACCAGCGACTCCAGCCGGGCGTCCCACGCGCCGCGCGCCTCGGCGGCCTGGGCGTAGACCTGCGCGGTGGCGAAGGCGATCTCCCGGGCGTAGACCAGCAGTGCCTCCCGCAGCACCGACTCGTCGCCGGGCGCGGCCACTTCGTCGATCGCCGCCTCCATCACCTCGATGGTGGTGCGGACCATCTCCACGGTCTGGCGCAGCGAGATGGCCCGGGTCAGCTCGCGCGGCGCGGTGCCGAACACATCGGTACTGATCGCCTGCGGCGCCCCGGGGTGCCGGAACCACTCGGTGAACGCGGCGATGCCGGCCTGCGCGACCAGTCCGATCCAGGACCGGTTCTCCGGTGGCATCGCCCGGTACCAGGGCAGCTGCTCGTCCATCCGGGCGATGGCGTTCGCGGCCAGCCGGCCGGCGGATTTCTCCAGCCGCCGCAGCGTCGCGGAGTGATCCCCACGCGGAGGCTCGGGGGACACTGGCGTGACTTGCGAGGCATCGGGCACGGCACAAGCCTGCCTTATCGCCTGCCGCGGGCTGTGCGTGGGTCTCCGACGGTTTGCCCGGAGGTGCTCGGCCAGTGCTCCCGAGGCGCTCCCGAGGTGCTCCCCAGGTGACCCGCGCGCACCCCGCGAGGGTGCGCCGGCGGTGGGCAGCTGGTCGAAGCGCGGGCGGGCGCGCACACCGGTTGCGTACGGTGGGAGCATGATCGAGGTGCGGCGGGCGGGGGAGCGGCGCGCGGCGGAGCCCGGGGCGGGGATCGAGACGCGGCACGCGTTCTCCTTCGGCGCCCACTACGACCCGGACAACGTCCGGTTCGGTCTGCTGCTGGCGTGCAACGAGGAGCGGCTGGCCCCCGGCGCCGGCTTCGCCGAACACCCGCACCGGGACACCGAGATCGTCACCTGGGTGCTGGAGGGCGAGCTGGAGCACCGCGACGGCGCCGGGCGGACGGTCCGCCTCGGGCCCGGCGGCCTGCAGCGGCTCAGCGCGGGAAGCGGCGTACGGCACGAGGAGCGCAACGCCGGCTGCACGCCGCTGCGCTTCCTGCAGATGTGGCTGCACCCCGACACCTTCGGCGGTCCGCCCGACTACACGGCGGTACCCGATCCGGCCCCGCCCGGCCCGGGACTGCGGCTGCTCGCCTCCGGGGCGCCCGGCGCGGCGCCCCCGGTGCGGCTGCGCCACGCCCGCCGCCGCCCTGTAC
>NZ_FMCH01000540.1 GCF_900091855.1 Streptomyces sp. DvalAA-14 | reverse complement strand
ACCCCGTCGGCGCGTCCGCGATCGGCTACCTGTCCGACCGGCACATCCACGCCACCTGCAGCAAGTAGGCGCCGCCTGGCGGGAGGGGCACGAGATCGGCACCCACTTCAACGGCCACTTCTGCGGTTCCGACGGCGTCGGCCGCTGGTCGCCCGCCGAGTGGCGCAGCGAGATCGACCAGGCGATACGTTTCGTCACCGAATGGAAGACGAACACCGGCTTCACCGACCTGGACCCGCTGCCCTTCGACTACCGCAAGGAGCTGATCGGCGGCCGGGCGCCGTGCCTCGAAGGCCAGACCAACCTGCTGCCGGCGGTCGCCGACCTGGGCTGGAAGTACGACGCCAGCTCACCCGGCGGCCTGCAGATCTGGCCCGGCAAGGTGCAGGGCGGGCGGATCTGGGACTTTCCGCTGCAGTCCATACCCTTCCCCGGACACAGCTTCCAGGTGCTCTCGATGGACTACAACATGATGGCCAACCAGTCGCATGCGAATCCGCTCGGCGACCGCACGAAGTTCGCCGGCTGGCGTGCCCAGGCCCGCGACGCCTACCTCGCGGGTTTCACCCGGGCGTACGAGACCAACCGGGCGCCCTTCTTCATCGGCAACCACTTCGAGCGCTGGAACGGCGGCATCTACATGGACGCGGTCGAGGAGGCCATCGGGCGCATGGCCGCGTACAAGGACGTGCGCATGGTCTCCTTCCGGCAACTGGTCGAGTGGCTCGAGGTACAGGACCCCGCCGTGCTGAAGACACTGCGCACGCTCAGCCCCGGTCAGTCGCCGCGCGGCGGCTGGGCCGAGTTCCTCGGCGCCGCGGCGCGACCGCAAGCCACGGCCGGCAGCCCGTCCGCCGCCTGAGCGCTCCGGCCGATCTCCGCCGGCTCGGGCGGCGGACGGCGCGCCGCGCCCGCACCCTCAAGGGGGCAGCACGCGATGAGCGCGCCGGGGCCACCACCACGTCACCGGCAACGGCTTTCGCCGGCTCCATCTCACCGGAGAACACCCCGCCGGGCGGGTACTCGCCGGAGAGACCCCCGGCCCCGCCTCGCCGCTGACCGGGCACCAGCTGCGGGCCATCGACGGCATGCACGAGCCGACCCGTGGCCTCCAGCCGCACGTGCCCACTCCCGTGGAGGGCGCCGGGGCAGTTCCGCAGAGAAAGCCGCCCGCGGCCGGGCCCGTTGTTTGATCCCCGCGGGCCGATCCTGATGTGATGCGCAGTGTCCATCGGTGAGGCGGGTCGGGGGAAAGGGCGGGACGGACGTGGTGGCGAGACGATCCCTGGGGCGGCCGTTCGGCTGGCTGTGGGCGGCGTACGCGGTGAGCGCCTACGGGACGGGGCTGGGCTTCGGGGCCCTCCCGCTGATCGCCGTGCTGGCGCTGCACGCCGGCCCCGCCGAGGTGTCCGCGCTGTCGGCGGTCGGGCCCGCGGTGGGCGCGCTGATCGCGGTACCGCTCGCGCCGTGGGTGGAGTTCCGCCGCAAGCGCCCCGTCATGATCGCGATGGACCTGACCCGGTTCGCGGCGATGGCGACGATCCCGGCCGCCTACGCCCTCGGCCGGCTCGGCTTCGTCCAACTGCTGATGGTCTCCGCGGTGGTGGCCGCGGCCAAGATCGCCTTCAACGCGGCCAGCGGCGCCTACCTCAAGGCCCTCGTCCGGCCGGACGACCTGCTCGTGGCCAACGCGCGCTTCGAATCCACCAACTGGAGTTCCATCGCCGTCGGGCCGCCGCTGGGTGGGGCCGCGATCGGGCTGTTCGGGCCGGTCACCACCGTGGTGGCGGACGCGGTCAGCTACCTCTTCTCGGCGCTGGGCATCACCGCCATCCGCGACCGGGAGGAAGCGCCGCGAACCACCGGCGCCGGCCCGGTCCGGGCCGGCGCCCTGCTGGACGGCTGGCGGCACATCCTGGGCGCGCCCGAATTGCGGGCCCTGTACCTGAACCAGATGATGGTCGGCGGCCTCATCATGGCCACCGAGCCGCTGCTGGCCGTACTCCTCCTGCGCCAACTCGGCTTCCCACCATGGCAGTACGGCCTCGCCTTCGCCGCCCCCTGCGTCGGCGGACTCATCGGATCCCGCCTCGCCCGGCGGGTCGTGGCCCGCTACGGCCAGCAGAGCGTCCTCCGAACGGCCGGCACCCTGCGCTCGATCTGGCTGATCGGCCTGGTCTTCGTCCGTCCGGGCGTGGTCGGCCTCGGCGTCGTGATCGCCGTCGAACTGGCGATCATCATCAACATGAGCCTGTACAGTCCCGTCCTCGCCACCTACCGGCTCGAACACACCCCCCGGCATCTCATCGCCCGCACCCTGTCGGCCTGGTCCATCGGGCAGCAGGCGTCCATCGCCGTCTTCACCGCGCTCGGCGGTCTGCTGGCCGCCGTCACCGGCCCACGCACCGCTCTCGCCGTCGCGGGCCTGCTCATCCTCACCAGCCCGCTGCTCCTGCCCCGAAGCCGGCTCGCCGCGCCGGTTCCTGACCGTGCACCGGCCCCGATCGACCCGGGCCCCGAACAACCGGTCCCGAGCCGTACCCCGGCGCAGCCGTGATCGCCGCGACACCGGCCCGCCGGTGCGCTGCCGGTTGACCGAGCCGTGCCGCAGCGGCCCTCGGTGGGACGGACGGTGGAATGCTCGCCCACGGCGACCAGGAACTCCACCTGTCCTATTGGCGCGCATCCCGCCGCATTGCTTCGCCATGGTTTCCCGATAGCGTGTCGCCCCCAATCGTCACGCTTTTCGCTGCTAATCTGCAGCCCTCAGAAATCGTCCACGACAATGGAATGCAGCAGCCGAAGGTGAAGGATTTCCTCCGGCCAATACGGGACAGCCCGGCCGAGAGGACAAGGACCATGCACGATTTTTCTCGTCGCGGACTGCTGAAGGCGACGGCGGCGGCCGGGGCCGGCGCGGTCGTCATTCCAGGCGCCGGGGCGGCGGACGCCGCGGCCGCGAGTGCCGCGATCCGCGGGGCCGAAGGCGGCACCTGCGGGCCGGCGGAGTTGACGGGCCGAATCGTCCGACCCAGCGATCCCGGGTACGCGGACGCGAGTCTCGGCTGGGACGAGCTGTTCGTGCACTATCCGCTGGTGATCGTCTACGCGCAGGAGACCCAGGACGTGGTCAACGCCCTGACGTGGGCGCGGCAGCACGATGTCGCGCTGCGGGTACGCAGCGGCGGCCACAGCCTCGAAGGCTGGTCGAACGTCGACAACGGCATCGTGATCGACGTCAGCGAGCTGAAGTCGGCCGATATCGACACCGCGTCGCTCACCGCCACGGTCGGCGCCGGACTCGACCAGCTCGAAGCGGTGACCACGCTCGCGGAGAAGAACCTTGCCGTGACCACCGGAACGGAAGGCACCGTGGGCCTGTCCGGTGCGACGCTCGGCGGCGGCTTCGGCTTCCTCACCCGCTACCTCGGCATGGCCTGCGACAGCCTGATCGGCGCCGAGATCGTGGTCGCGTCGGACGGTGACTGCGCCCAGGTGATCACCGCGGACGCGAAGAACAACGCGGATCTGCTCTGGGCGCTGCGCGGGGCGGGAAACGGCAATTTCGGGATCGTCACCTCGCTGACCTACAAGGTGGCTCCGCTCAGCAGCGTCGCTTATGTGCAGGCGACCTGGGACGGCATCAGCGATCTGCACAGAGTCTTCGACCAGTGGCAGCGCACGGCGCCGGTCGCCGACAACCGCCTCGGAAGCCAGCTGGAAATCCATCGGGGCCAGATCCTGCTTTTCGCGGTTCTCGCGGAAGGAACAGAGGCGGAGGCGAAAAAGCTGCTGGCCCCGATCTTTTCGATCGGCAGCCCCGACGTCACCACCCGGATCGGCAACTGGGGCGATATCTACACGGGATTCCAGATCCCGACCGAGGCCGAGCCGGCGAACTGGAAATTCTTCTCGCAGTTCATCTCCGAGCCGTTCCCGAAGAAGGCGATCAGCGTGATCGCCTCGTTCATGCGGGACGCCCCCACCGACGACAGCAACTTCTTCACCCAGGCATTCGGCGGAGCGGTTCGGCGAGAGCCCCGCGGTGGCACGGCGTTCCCGCACCGCGACGCGCTCTTCTACTCCGAGCCCGGCGCCGGCTGGGGGACTCGCGGAGTGCCGGGCAGCGGCGACGCGCTCACCCCGGTGGCCCAGGCGTGGATCGCCGAGTTCAGCCAGGCGCTGCGGCCCTATGTGAACGGCGCCTACGTCAACGTGCCCAACATCGGAATGCAGGAGTGGGAGACCGCCTACTGGGGCGCCAACTTCGACCGGCTGCGCCAGGTCAAGGCGAAGTACGACCCCAACAACGTCTTCCAGTACGAGCAGAGCATCCCACCCGCGTTCTGCTGACCGGCGGCGCGACGCCTCCCGGCCGCCGCCGCGTGCGGTGAACGGCCGGAATCAGGCGCGGGCGGTGGCCCGATTGCCGTGTGCGGTGTGGGTGCGGGCCACGAGCAGTGCCACGTCGTCCTCCGGTGGGGTCCGGGCCGTCATCCGCGTGATACCGCGGGCGCACAGCTCCTCGAGGTCGGCGAGGTCGCCGGGGGGGTGCTGGAGTGCGGCGATCAGCCGGTCGAGGCCGGCGTCGATGTCCCCCTGCCGGGTTTCGACCAGTCCGTCGGTGAACAGGGCGATCACTGTCCGATCGGGAAGTTCCAGGTCGACGGACTCGTACGGGCCGGCGCCGATCCCGAGCGGCGGGCCCACCGGTGTGTCGGGGATCGCGGCGCGGCCGTCGGGTGTCACCAGGATCGGCGGCGGGTGACCGGCGCGGGCCAGGGTGCACACACCGTTGGCCGGGTCGTACACGGCGTACAGGCAGCTCGCCCCGGTGATCGACGGATGACCGCTGGTGCTCTGGTCGTCCGGCTGCGCGAGCCGGGCGGCGACCTTGTTGAGATTGTCGAGCAGTTCGGCCGGCGGCTGGTCCAGGACGGCAAGCGTGTGGATGGCCGTACGCAGGCGCCCCATACTGGCGGCGGCGTGGATGCCGTGTCCGACGACATCCCCGATGACCAGGGCGACCCGGCCTTCGGGCAGCTCGATGGCGTCCATCAGATCGCCGCCGACTCCTTCGTGCCGGGCGGACGGCAGATAGCGGCTGGCCAGGTCCACCGCGGCCCCGCCCGACAGTTCCTCCGGCAGGATGCTGCGCCGCAGGGTGAGGGCGGCGGTGCGCTCGCGGGTAAAACGGCGGGCGTTGTCCAGG
This sequence comes from Streptomyces sp. DvalAA-14, assembly GCF_900091855.1. Taxonomy (GTDB): domain Bacteria; phylum Actinomycetota; class Actinomycetes; order Streptomycetales; family Streptomycetaceae; genus Actinacidiphila. Next base: position 32,806 of record NZ_FMCH01000540.1, on the reverse strand, counting down.
CTCAGCGACGCCTGGACGGCGAGCTCCTCCGCCAGCAGCAGGTCGTTCCGCGAGAAGGGGACGACGTTCTCGTTCCGGGCGAACGAAACGAGGCCGAGGAGGGTGCCACGGGCCTTGAGCGGGACGGTCATCACGGAGTGCATACCGGTGTCACGGATGACCTGCCGGCGGATCGGATCCTGGTCCACCCATGTTCCCGGGCCTGATTCCAGGATCGGGCAGAGATAGGACTGGCCCTCACGCAGCGCGGCGAGGTACGGCGACGCGGGAGGCACATACACCACCTCGCCCACCTTGTAGGGAGCCTCGGGCACGCCCTCGTGGACCGAGGCCATGCCCGCGCGGCGGAAGATGGGAATGCCCAGTTCACCCTGGTCCATGCGTGCCAGCGGTTCCTCGCCCAGGGGCACGGCCTCGGCCAGATCCACCGCGACGTAGTCCGCCAGGGCGGGGACAGCCATGTCGGCGAGCTCCTGGGCGGTGGTCATCACGTCGAGCGTGGTGCCGATGCGCTGGGCGCCCCTGCTGAGCAGGGCCAGCCGTTCCCGCTCCCAGGTGTGGGTGATGTCCAGGGAGACCGAACAGATACCCGGCGGGGTGCCGTCCCTCGGTGCGAGCGGGAACAGCGAGGAGGAGAAGACGACCTCCCGGCCGTCCTCCGGGGACACCCACCGCACGACGTGGTTGCCGACCGGCTCCCTCGTTGCGAGGACTTCCCGCAGCGCCAGCTCCACGGATGTCCTGTCGAAGCCGCGCAGCACACGGGGAACCGATGTCCCGGGGTTCCCCGCGGCGGGCAGGCCCATCAGCTCCTTGGAGGCGCGGTTCAGCCACAGCAGCCGCATGTCGGAGTCCCACACCGCGACCGCGAGCGGCGACCGGTCGAGGAGCCCTGCCTGTCCTTCCCCCGCTTCGTCACCGTCTGCCGTTCCCGTGACGGCGACGAACCAGCAGTCCTCACCGCTCGCGCCGCCGGTGCCGACGATCTCCACCGTGAGACGCAGGACGCCGCCGTCCCGGTGCCTGGCCTCCACCACCGCGCCGGCGCTGTGCCGGCTGCCCCGCTTGCCGACGGCGCCCGGGGCCGAGGACCACGACAGCGTCTGGACCGGCCTCCGCGTGAGCCGTTCCACCGACCGCCCGACAACGTCCTCGGCGCGGTAGCCGAGCAGCCGGCGGCAGCCGTCTCCCCAGGCCAGCACGGTCCCGTCCGACGCGACCAGGGCCACGGCGGGACCGGCGACGCCGGACGCGCTCGCCGTGAAGTCGACGGACGCGTGCCCCGTACCGCCGCCCGCCAGCCCGCGCGCCATCGCGTACCTCCGTGGCCGCCTCTCACCGTCGGCCGACCCTTCGGAATCGGCCATTCCGCCTCTTCCACTCTAACGAGAACGGCGCAACCCACCGAACGCGCGCGGTGACCCGCGCACCGGCCAGGTCCGCGTCCGACGCGGCGCGGCGGCATCCGGCCGAGCGGCCTCCGCGCAGCGTTTGCGGTGGCCGGGCACCTGCCGCACCACTCGTCCGGAAGGGCTCGCCCGTTCTTGTGGTCCTGCGGTGGGCGCTCCGCCGGGCGGGTGACCGAGACCGCGCGGGTCCGGTTTTCTCTGGTGGGATCGGTCGTGCCCGGCCCTGCGCCGGGAACATCCCGATCCGGAAGGTTCCGCGTTGTCCCACAGCCAGCACGACCACACCCGGGTGATCTGCCCACCGGCGGCCGCCACCCTCGGCACCGACAGTCATCGGCCCGGTGACCAGGTGCTGGCTTCGCTGGGTCCGGGCGAGGTGTTCATGATGGGTGACAATCCCGCACTGCCGACGATGCCGGCACGGCCCACGCTGGCCGACTTCTTCCGGCTGCGCCTGGCCCTGGACCCGTTCACCGTGCGGCACATGCTCCAAAGCGCCCGCAGGGCCAGGGAACAAGGCATGGGCGAGAACGTCGTGCTGGCCTGCCTGCTGCACGACATCTCCGTCGCCGGACTGCTGCGCAGCCATCACGGCCACTGGGGAGCGCAACTGGTGGAGCCGTACGTCGACGAGGAAGTCGCATGGGCCATCCGGCAGCACGAGGTGCTGCGGTACTTCCCCGACGACAGCGTCGGCTACGGGTATCCGAAGGCCTACGAAGGCTTTTTCGGAACCGAGTACCAGACACCGGTTCACGCCCGCGAGGCGTACCGCACCGCCCGCCGGCACCGCTGGTACATGTCGGCGCGCATGGTCACCGTCAACGACGTCTACACCTTCGATCCCGACGCCGACACCGAGTTCGCCGAGTTCGAGGACCTCGTGGCCCGCCGCTTCCGCCAGCCGCCACAGGGCCTCGGTTTCGACAACTCTCCCGTCGCCCACATGTGGCGCACCATGATCTGGCCCAACAACTTCCTCTAGCGACAGCGAAGTCCGCTCCTGTCCGGCCGGGCCCCGATCCGTCAGGGCGTCAGCACGATCCTCCCGAACACCTCTCCCGCGTCCATCGCGTGGTGGGCCAGCGCGGCCTGCTCCAGGGGCAGCACCTCGTGCACGACCGTGCGCAGGTCCCCGAGCGCGGCGTCGGCGAACTGGGACGACCGCACGGCACGCCGGTCGGGGCCCGGCACGGTGTCGGTGCTGAGAGTGGCGAACGACAGCGATCTGCGGAAGGCGTCCATCAGCCGCATGCCGAAGTCGGCCGGCGGCTGTCCACCGACCACACCGACCACTACATACCGCCCGTTGGAGTTCAACCTGTCAAGAAACAGGGGAAGCTGGGGACCTCCCACGACATCGATCACCAAGTCGAAGCCCCCCGGTGCGTCCGGGCCGCCCTCGCCGGAGCGGCCGAGGACATGGGTCGCGCCCAGGTCCCGCAGGCGGGCGCCACGTGCCGCCGACGAGGTGGTGACCGCCACCGCGCCCGCGCCGCCCGCGGCGGCGAGCTGGACCGCCGTGATCCCGATGCTGCCCGCCGCACCGCGCACGAGCACCGTCTCGCCGGGTGCGAAACGGGCCCGGTCGAGGGCGAAGTGGGCGACCACGCCGGAGCCGCCGAGAGTCACTGCGTCGGTGCCGGCCAGGCCGTCGGGCAGCGCGAGGACATCCTCGACCGCGGCGACGGCCTGCTCGGCGTATCCACCGGACAGGCCGGTGAACGCCCACACCCGCCGCCCCATCCATGAGGCGTCCACGCCCTCTCCCACCGCGGTGACGCTCCCCGCGACCTCGCTGCCGAGGAGATGGCCCTCCCGGAAGCCGTAGGCGGCCAGTGCTCCTCGGCGGATCACGGCGTCCACGCCGCCCACCCCGATCGCCTCCGTGGCGATCCGCACCTGCCCCGGGGCGGGCACGGGTACGGGCACGTCGGTGACCTCCAGACCGTCGGGGTCTCCGAACGTCCTGATGACGACGGCTTTCATCTCTGCTCCTCGGATCGGGGGATGGGCGGGGCGCGGCACCGCCATCGGACCGTAAGGGACGCCCGCGCCCGTTTGGGTAAAGTGGGAAACGATGACCGGCCATTTGCCTCAGACCGTGCGCTCCGACGCCCGCGACAACCGGGCCCGCATCCTGGACGCCGCCCGCACGGTGTTCGGCGAGGAGGGCCTGACCGCGCCCATGCGCGATGTCGCCCGGCACGCGGACGTCGGCTCCGCCACGCTGTACCGGCACTTCCCGACCAAGCAGACCCTGATCGCAGCCACCTTCGCCGAGCAGCGGCGAGCCTGCCACGCCGCCGTCCACGACGCCCTCACGGACACCGACCCGTGGCACGGATTCCAGCGTCTGGTCGAGCGGATCTGCGAGCTCCACGCGCACAGCCTGGGATTCGCCGACGCCTTCATGACGGCCTTCCCCCAGGCGATGGACTTCGCCGCCGACCGGGAGCGGACGGTGCGCGCGGTCGCCGAGCTGGCCCGCCGTGCCCGGGAGACCGGCCAGCTCCGCCCCGGCTTCGTCGTCGACGACCTGATCCTCATGCTGATGGCCCACCGAGGCATCCAGGACGCACCGCCCTCCGCCCGGGTCACGGCCTCCCGTCGCTTCGCCGCCTACGTGATCGAGGCGTTCCGCGCCGCACCGGAGACGGGAGCACGTACGCCGCTGCCGCCGGCACCGAGCCTGCGCCTCGCGCACTCACCCGACACGCCGTAGGCCCGTCATCACCAGGTCCGCGGCAGGGGGACGGCCGCGGCTGGTCGTGAACGGCGGCCCGTTCTGCGCCGATCAGCGGCCGTCGGCGGGGCCCGGATCAGAGCCGGCCGGCCCCTGGGTCCGGTCGGGCAGACCCGCGGCAATGCGAAGTGCGGTGAACTCCTCGGCGAGAGCGGCCGGCGGGTAGTGAGCGTTGAGACCGCTGGGGTTGGGCACGATCCACACGTGCGCTCCGGCGATGGTCGCGGACTGCGGGCCGGTGCGCGCCTGGCGGAATCCGAATGCTGTGCGGTAGCCGGTCACTCCCAGGAAGGCCAGCCAGGCCGGTCGCAGGATTTCCATCCGGGCAAGGAGGTCCTCGGCTCCCCGCAGGTACTCCTCGCGTGTCAGGTCCGAGGCACGAGCTGTCGCCCTGCGGACGAGGGTGGTCAAGCCGAGTCCCAGGTCCAGCAGGTCACGTTCCTGTTCGGGCCGGAACTGGTGGGGTGTGAATCCCGAGCGGTGCAGGGCCGGCCACATCCGGTTGCCCGGTGTCGAGAAACTGTGGCCGCGCACCGCCGATCGCAGTCCCGGGTTGATACCGACGAAGATGACGTCCAGGCGGTCGCCGACGATGTCGTCCAGCGACGGTCCGGTGCTCGATGTGATGACTGCCCCACGGTGGTTGGAAGGACGTCTGTCGCCGATGACAGATCCGGGTGCACGGGTTTGCACCGTTCAGCTTAGCGACCCGGTCAGGGGCGCCCGCAGGCCGGAACAGCCCGTTCAACGGGTCAGCCGGGCGGGAAGAGCTGGGCGAAGGGCACGGTGGGGCCGCCCGGCCCATTCGCGAAGACCCCGCATTCGTGCTATTGCGGGTCGGCCATTGGCGCTGCGAAGCGCGCAGCGTGTCCTTCCGGCAAAAGTGTTCATAATGGTGTAAGCGGGTTCGGTGACCGCGCGGGGTGACCGGGCCCGAGGGCCCGGGATGTGGCGCGCAGCCCGTTCACCATTCCCCAGCCGTTTGCGAGAACCTCATGAGTCGTCTGTTCACGCCGCTCACGCTTCGCGACACGACCATGCCCAACCGGGTCTGGGTGGCCCCAATGTGCCAGTACAGCTCGGTCGACGGCTACCCGAAGGACTGGCACCTGGTCCACCTCGGCTCGATGGCCCGCGGCGGGGCCGGGCTGGTGATCCAGGAAGCCACCGCCGTGGTTCCGGAGGGCAGGATCACGCCCGCGGACGCCGGTATCTGGGAGGACGGGCAGGCCGCCGCGTACCAGCGGATCACCGACTTCATCCACAGCCAGGGCGCCGTCTCGGGGATCCAGCTCTCGCACGCCGGCCGCAAGGCATCGACCACGCAGCCCTGGCGGGGCCACGACTACGTCGAGCCCGCCGACGGCGGCTGGCAGACGGTGGGCGCCTCCCCGGTGGCGTTCGGCGACTGGCCGGCCCCGAAGGAGCTCAGCGCCGACGAGATCCTCCGCCTGGTCCAGGCGTTCGGAGCCGCGACCCGGCGGGCACTGGCCGCCGGCTTCAAGGTGGTGGAGATCCACGCCGCACACGGCTACCTGCTGCACCAGTTCCTCTCGCCGATCACCAACCACCGCACCGACGAGTACGGCGGGGACCTCGACGGGCGCAGCCGCCTGCTCATCCAGGTCACCGACGCCGTACGGGAGCAGTGGCCGCACGACCGGCCGCTGTTCGTCCGTTTCTCGGCCTCGGACTGGATCGACGGCGGCTGGACGCCGGAGGAGACCGTCGACGTGGCGCGCCGCCTCGTGTCGCACGGTGTCGACCTCATCGACGTCACCAGCGGCGGCCTCGACCTCAGGGCACGCATCGAGGCCGAACCCGGCTACCAGGTGCCGTTCGCCCGTACCGTCCGCGAAGGCTCGGGCCTGCCCGTCTCGGCGGTCGGCCTGATCACCTCGCCGGAGCAGGCCGACCAGATCCTGGTCGACCGCTCCGCGGACGCGATCATGCTGGCCCGCGAACTCCTCCGCAATCCGACCTGGCCCCTGCGCGCCGCCCACATCCTCGGCGACGAGGTGCCCTGGCCGCAGCAGTACGAGCGGGGCCGCTGGCGCCACTGACCGGACCGATGCCACCGGCGACCCGCGGCCGCCTTCGGGCCCGCCGCGGTCGCCGTTCGCCCGCAACGCCTCGCTGTGCGAGCCCCGAGGGCGGCCGTATCGAAGTTGCAAACAATGGCTCGGGTTCTTGCAATGTCCGGTCGTTGACTTGACGTGTCCAGCTGCGGGCGATTGGCTTCCGGCAAACAGAGCTTCCCCGCCCGCCCGGTCACCGCCGGGCGCCCACCCGCACGTCTGTCCGGGTCCGCCCCTGCCCCCCACGGCACGGCGCCCCCTCGAGAGGACACATTCCATGCACCGTCTTCGCACCTGCGCCGCCGGCCTGCTGGCCCTGGGGGTGATCACCGCGCTGTCGGCCCCCACGGCCATCGCCGCAGCGGGCGGATCCCCCCAGCAGGCGCCTGCCCGCTCCGCAGCCGCGGTCCGGCCCGCCGCGAGCACACCCGGGACGCTGTGGTCCACGCAACTGGACTTCGACAACAACGGCACGCCCTGGTCCGAGGCCAGCTTCGCCGCGCTGAAGGCCAAAGGTCTGGACACCGCCGAGATCGACATGCCCTGGAACACGATCGAGCCCTCCCAGGGCACCTTCAACTTCACCGAGCTGGACCAGGAAGTGGCCAACGCCGGCGCGGCCGGCATCCACCTGGTGCCGATCTTCTGGTCCTCCGGCTGGGGCGGCAGCCCCGCGAACTGGGTGACCAGCCGCGAGGTCAGCAGCACCGGCGTGCAGAGCCCGGCCCCGGTCTGGTGGGACCCCACCACCGAGCCCGCCTACCTCACCTACGTGACCGACACCGTCAAGCACATCGCGGGCGCGGCCGGTTACGGCGGCAGCATCCTGGACTACGGCTTCCTGGACGCCCAGTGGGACGACGCGGGCGGCGCGTCGGGCTGGGCGCAGGCGGACATCGACATGTTCCACACCACCTACCTTCCGCAGACCTACGGCACCATCGCCGCGTTCAACACCGCGAACGGGACCGCGTACACGTCCTTCGGCCAGGTGCCCGCGGCCGCGCCCGGCCAGCCGCTGGCCGCCGTCTACCAGAAGTTCCGCGTCTGGAGCGTGCAGACCACCTACGCCGCGCTGACCGCCGACGTGCGGGCGGTGACCAGCACCCCGCTCTACTACTACTTCGGCGGCCACATCGGGAACGCGGTCAACTACGCGAACATCCCGGACATCTTCTTCGCGCTCGCCAAGCAGTACAACGTCACGGTCATCGAGGACGCGGCCGGATCCCCCGGCCTCACGCTCACCTTCGGCAGCCTGGCGCGGGCGTACGGCGTCAAGCTGGCGCAGGAGTGGACGGCCCCGAGCGACAGCACCCAGTTGGCCGCCGAGGCGGTGCGGTGGATCTCCGACTACGGGATCGGGCTGCCCGAAGGCGGGGGCGAGGACTTCTTCATCCACGACGGCACCCAGAAGGACACCGTCGGCTGGCCGATCTACACCGGCTGGGTCAACAACCTGGAAGGGCTCTCCGGCTCCTACCCGCAGCAGCCGGCCGCCGTCTACATCGACTTCTCCCAGGCGTACGGCAACGCCGCCGGCGGCAACCTCGGCAGTCCCGAGGACGCGATCACCAGCCTGTGGGACGGAAACCAGGCGGGCTTCGCCGTCGTCACCAGCCAGGAGGTGAACGCCGGGGTGGTCAAGCTCTCCAACTACAAGGCGGTGTTCCCGGTGAACGGCACCGACGCCAACCTGACCGCCTACCAGAAGGCCGGCGGAACCCTGCTGACCGCCGGCTCCCAGCTGTCCCAGTACGCCCCGCCGTACGCCACCCTCGCCAACAGCGGCGTGCTCCAGGTGGTGCCCACCGTCTCCAGCGCCGGCAACAGCGCGGCGATCACCCTGGCCGATGTCACCTCCGGCACGGCGTACAACAGCAGCATCACCTTCCACTACAACGGCCTCGGCGTGGCGGCGGGCAGCTACCACCTGGTGAACGCCGCCGGTACGGCGGTGCCGCAGCAGGCCGTCTCCGGTGGCCTGTGCGCCGCCGCGAGCCTCCAACCCGCCTCACTGGCCGAATGGCACCTGGTCGCCGGGGCGATCCCGGCCGGCACCGCGGCCCCGGGCAACTGCGCCGCCTCCGTGCCGACGCCCTGCGGAACCCTGACGGCCAATCAGTCCCTCGCCGCCAACCAGTCGCTCTACTCGTGCGACGGCCGGTTCAACCTCATCCTGCAAGGCGACGCCAACCTCGTGCTCTACGAGGGCGGCACGGCGCTGTGGGCCTCCAACACCTCGGGTACGTCGGGCACCCGCGTGATCCTGCAGGGCGACGGCAACCTCGTCCTCTACACCGCCGCCAACTCACCGGTCTGGGCGAGCAACACCTCGGGCAACGCGGGCGCGAAACTGGTCATCGGCAACGACGGCAACGTGGTCATCACCAGTGCGACCGGGGGCACCTTGTGGTCCACCGGTACCGGCGGCCACTGACCGCCCCAGCACGGCAGGGGAGCCGCCCTCCCGGACGGCGGCTCCCCGCTCCGGCCCCGACAACCGCGGCGCCGTTGCGCGGGCGCAGTCGTATCTCGCTGCCGTCTCCCCGGGCCGCGTGCCCGCCCCGGCAGAAGGGGGCGGGCACGCGCGCCCGCGGGTCAGAGCGAGAGGGAGGACTGACTGACCGTCTCGGCGGGCGCGGGCGCGTACACATGGAGGGGCTTGTCGAAGCCGCTGAAGCTGACGGTGCCGCTGCCGGAATCGACGACCTTCAGGGCGTACGGCGTGGCGGAGTCGGCGACGTAGGCGACGACCTTGCCGTGGGAACCGGTCTCGGTGATCGGGATGACCGTCTGCCCGTCCAGTCGGGTCGGCGCGCCCTTCGTCTTGGCGCCGCCGTCGTCCTTCGTGATGTCGCCCATGAACGTCTTCAGGTCGCAGAACTCCTTGAGATCCGGATTGGCGGCGGCGGTTCCCGGTATCTTCAGCCAGCGGCCGTGCAGGGCGTTTCCGAGGGTTGTCCCGTCATTGCCCTGCGACGTCCAGAAGGTCGTGTCGCCCTTCATGTACGTGTACTCCAGGGTGCTGATGATGTGCACGGTCCCGCCGCCCTCTGCCACCGTGGCCAGGCATTTGCCGGACTGCGCCAGCGTGATGTGCAGATGGGCGGATTCCTTCCCGTCCATGGCCGTTCCGTCCGCGGTCGCGCTGGTGAGCGCCGTCATCGCGGCGACGGCTTTGTCGGAGATCTCCTGAGCGCTCAGACCGTCCAGGGGCCCCTTCGGTGCGGTCGTGACGGGCGCCGGCGACGTGGTCACCGCCGCGGTCGACGCCTCGCCGGCCGTGTCCTTGCTGCCGCTACAGCCCGTCAGTACCCCGGCCGCCGTGGCACAGACCAGTGTGGCGGCCAGTATGGTGCGCTTCATCTTCAGGGATCCCTCTCCTCGTAGTAGGCAGATCATAGGGATTACCTGTGAGGTGTCTGTGCCGTCGGGGGCGGGTTGCCGCGTCCAACAGCCCCCCGTACGCCCGCAGTTGCACGAGCGACGAGGTGCCCCACCGGGCGGGCCGGATGAGCCCAACCGCCGGGAAGGTAATCTGACGGCATGACGAGCCGTGCAGGCGTCCGCGTCGATCTCGACGGCATTTTCGATGCCTTGGAGGCCAATGGCTTCGACGAGGTCCGGGTGGAGTTCGCCCCGGATGACGGTGCCGGTGCGGCGGCGGTTGTCGACACGGTGCGTCAGGCGGTGGAGGCGGCCAACGAGGTGGCCAATGAGGCGGCGCCGGACTCCATCTGGGGGTCCTTGCTGACCGCGAGCCTCGCGGGTTTCTCGGTGCGGCTGGGGTCGATGGAGAGTGAGGGGGCGCTGGACATCTGGCTGGCGGCGTTCGGCGGCCGGGTGCGGGCCGGCGGGCTGTCGGGTGAGCTGCGGGCCACGGAGACCATCCGGCTGCCGGATTGGGAATCGCCGGATCCGATGATGACGGCGTACATCGCGCTGGGCGCGTTGACCGCGCTGGACGGTGCCGGTAGGTCGGGCTGGGCCGAGCGCGCGGTGCGCTGGGCGGCCGAGGCCGGAGGAGACGCCTACGTCGGCAGTAGCGGGATGAGTCAGCTCGACGCCACCGGCGAGGTCGCGGTGCACCTGGCGTCCATGCTGCACGTGGCTTTCTCCGGTGCGGTGCTGTACACGGACGCGCTCGCGTCGCGGGCGGCATTGGCTGAGGTGGGCTCGGACGGCCAGGCGATCTATCAGACCCATGATGCTTCCGCGTCCCTGGCTGCTCAGGCCGACCGGGCCCGCGCGGCGATCCTCGCCGAAGCGGCGTACGCGCACTATGCGTTCGTGGCGCCGACGCCGCGCCGGGCGTACCTCTGGGACGCACGCGGCCGGGCCCTGCCGCCGCTGCGGGATCAGATCCCCGCCTATGCACTGCGCATGCACGCGGACCTGTGGAGCCGGTTCGTCCCCGACGTCCACTGCATGCAGCTGCTCACCGACGAACACCTGGCCCGGGTCACGGACCTTTCGCAGTGGACCGTGACGCATGTCGCTCCCGGACGCGCGCTCGTCGAGGCGCGGGATCTGGCCGCGTGGCTCCGTCCCGGCGGACCCGCGCCCTCGGTCGTCGACCAGGCACGTACCGACTTCGGTCGGGCACTGGTGCCCGCCGACGATGTCCGATAGCTGCCGCACACCGCGCTGAGCCTTGATCGCCGCTCGTTTACCCGGCCTGCTCAGTTGCGTCGCCGCGGCGCATGCGTCATCGGGACCAACCGCCTCATCCGTTCGTAGGCAAGATCACCGCCGCGCTGCCGTCGCGGGCGCCGTCGGCCCGGCCCGACCGGAGCATGGGGATCCACGGACCGGACAACAGCCGGCCGGCCGGGCCCGGGCCCTGCTCCACGGGACCTCGGTGGGCGACCCGCATCGCTCGGTCGTGGGCCGGCATCCGACGGAAAAGCGAGGGACAAGCGATGACCGCACCCGGGACGACCGACCGGAGCCGCACCGACCAGGTACACCGCGCGCCGCACCGCCGGTCGTTCACCGCCACCACCCAGCCGCTCACAGTGACCCCTGCCTTCGTCACCCGTGCGGACGCCACCCCCCGTCAGGAGCGGCCCCAGGATGCGGGCTCCGCCATGGACTCCGCCGGGCACGAGGTGGAGCTGCCCGACGTCCACCGCCACGACCTCGCGCTGGAGAGCGACCCGAACCTCGCCTTCGAGCACTTCGACGAGTACTGGCGCAAGGTTCACGGCCCGAAGTTCGCCTACGACGAGCCGGGCAGCACAGCGGAGCTGGTCCTGCGCTACGACCAGGTGCACCGGATCCCGGCCGGCCCCTCCTCGGCCTGGCCACCGCCCTACTCGGCGATGACCGACGGGTCGGGCCGGCTGCTCGGCGATCCCGCCGCGCACGTCCCCGGATACCGTCGGCCGCGCTGGGACGGGCTGGCCTACATCACCTACCGGACCCCCGACGACGTGACCACCACCCTGGACCAGGAGAAGTTCGCCCGGCGCGTCGTCGCCGACGAACGCACCGTCTTCCGCAAGGTCGCGCGCGGCCTGGCCCAGGAACACATCCTCCTGCCCAGCCGCCTGCGCCGGGAGGCGGTCAGTCTGGTGCACATCCTGCAACGCCGCCCCGAACTGCCCCGTCAGGAGTTCCAGCGCCGCTGGTTGACGGAGCATGCCACGGTCATCCTGTCCCAGCCGGCGACCCACACCTACGTCAGGCGCTACGCGCAGCTGCACACGGTGGGCACCACTCAGGACGATCCCGACGCCGCCCTCATGGATGTCATCGACATCATGGGCTTCGCCTGCATGAACGACGTCGAGGACTACCTCACCAGCACGGACTACGAGGCCGTCGCCCACCACCAGCGCAGCCTCACCCTTGACGGTTGCGAGTACTGGACGGGCCTCAACTACACCGTCATCGACCGGCTCATGCCTGAACTGCCCACCGCGGAGCCCAGGTGAGCCGCCCGTCCTCCGCATCGGCCGGGAACGCGGAGCCGGCATCCACGAAGCTTCCTCAAGCCCGCCTGCCGCCTGATCACCCTGCGACAGATCAACTCACGGGGTCGACCGCGGTAAGACCCCACGTCACTGCATGATCAAAGCCGGCACATGGGACGGCGTGCCGACGCAGTAGTAGACCTGCAAGGAGTAGCCACGGCCGACGGTGACCTCGGTGGGGTCGAACAGCCTTCCGTACGGCTGCTCAGGTGGGCGCTCGGCGCCCTCCGCGTATTCGAGAGGGATCCAGCTGGTGCCGCTGTCCCACTCGCTGCTGTCCACGGTGAGCAGCGCGTCAACAGGGCCGGCGCAGTCGGGGCAGCGCAGTTCGTCGGAGTCCGGCTCGGGGGGATCGCGGAAGGTGAAATGGGTGGGCCAGCCACCGGCCTTCCAGCCGGGGACGACGGACAGGTCCTGCCAGTACGTGTCCCGCGACCGCTGCTTGCCCCATGCCAGCAACCGTGCCGCGAGGTCCTCGTCGAGACACTGGTACGGGGGGAACTCCCGCACCGCTTCCGGGTGGAGGACGCACGGCACGGGCACGAGATCCTCGACCGCGACATAGGCCGGCTCCGGCGGCGCGACCAGCACGTCCCGCACCTCCACGCGCCGCCGCCACCTCAGCTGCACGGGGTGGGAATCGCGACTCGACACGTAGGTCGTCGCCCAGAGCACCTGCAGCAGGTCCGTGCCCTCGGGGAAAGCGAGCCCCGGCACGTCACGGGCGTAGAGCTGGGCCAGCGGAATCATCGGCTGCGGCCCGGACGGCAGCGACTCGTGGTCGAGCCCCGCATTGATCCGGCGCAGTGTCTCCCGCTCTTCCTCGGTCAGCACCTCACCCGGCCCGTGGGGCGGTGCGGACGACCGCGCAAGCAGGGCCCGCCGGAGATGGATGTCCCGCAGCGCGTTCGCCTCCCAGTGAGGAATGGGCGCCGTCTCGCACTCCGGCCAGGGCTCGTCCGCCGGCCACAGCAGCGGCCCGCCCACCGAGCTGTCATGGACGGTCGGCTCCCCCGGCACCGGGTGCAACCGGAACGCCGTCCTGGCGAGACCCGTCAGCTCCGGGAACACCCCGGTGATGTCCAACGGGCGCGGCGGTGTCGTACGCGTCATGCCCTTCCCCCTCCTCAGGCCATGGCCGCATCAAAGCACACGCCACCGGCGCTTCCGCCGGTCTGGGCGCCGCGTACGCACAGCGGCTGGCAGACCGCGGCTTCCCCGGGCGGACCAGGGCGGCAGCGGCGCGTCGTGCAACGTCCGGATTGCGGCGCCGGCCGCGGCCCACGCCGCCGGGGACGCGGCCGACGGCTCACCGAGGCGGCCGAGCGCCGTCCCCGGGACCGCAGCGATCGCGAGCACGGGCGGCTTGCGCCACAGGACCTCCGGGGTCGGGACACCCCTTGGGGGGCCGGCGCCGCGTCGGCATGGACGCCGCACCGCGGAGATCCGGCGACTTCTGGTAAAAGAGCTACAGAACCACCACCACGCGCAGCGGAAATGACGACGGTCGAATCGAGACGGACGAACACCGCGCAAACCGGCCGTCCTCTGCTCAACAGGACGTGACAGAAAACGAGGGGACCGATGACGTCGGAGCCGCAGCCGGAGCCGGAGACCGCGGATCCAGGGCCCATTCTCGACGACGAGCAGTGGTCGCGCCTGCTCTCCTACGGTACGGAAGAGGAAACCGAGACCGGGGACATCCTCTTCGCAGCCGGAGACGCAGAGGGGCAGATGATCCTCGTCCAGTCGGGCGGCGTGGAGATCTTCCGCCCGGCGGCGTCCGATACGGAAGAGGCGTTGATCGTCCGCTACGCCGCACGTCAGTTCAGTGGTGAACTCAATCTGCTCACCGGGCAGTCGACATATCTCAGTGCGCGTGTCACCGAGGGAGGAGCGGTCTCCCGGATCGACCCTCCCTCGTTCCGCCGCATGATGGACGAGGACCCCGAACTGTCCGACATCGTCCTGCGTACCCTGCTCGCCCGACGGGAGGTCCTGCGCGCCAACGCGGGGGCGGGCACCCTGGTGATCGTGGGCCGCGATCTCTCGTCCGAGGCCATGGCCCTTCGTACGTACGCAGCCCGCCAGCGGCAGCCGCACACCTGGGTGGCGGTGGGTACCCCGGCAGGGGACTCCGCGGCCAGTGCGGTCGACACCCGGGAAGACGAACTGCCGTTGGTGATCACATCGACAGGTGTCCTGCGCCGGGCGACCCCCGCGATCCTGGCCGAGCACCTCGGCATGTCCTACCGGCCCCGGGACGGAGAGCATCTCGACCTCGTGGTGGTCGGCGCCGGCCCGGCGGGGCTCGCCGCCGCCGTGTACGGGGCGTCGGAGGGGCTGCGGACCCTCGTGCTCGACGCGGTTGCCACCGGCGGGCAGGCCGCGGCCAGTTCGCGCATCGAGAACTACCTGGGCTTCGTCTCCGGCATCAGTGGCGCCGACCTCACCGGCCGCGCCGTGGTGCAGGCCCAGAAGTTCGGAGCCAGGATCGCCAGCCCGTGCACGGTCGCCCGGCTGGACGCGGGTGCAGGCCCGCTGCACATCGTCCTCAAGGACGGCACCGAGATCAGCAGCCGCTCCGTGGTGATCGCGACCGGTGCCACCTACCGGTCGCTGCCGCTGCCGCGGTGGCACGAGTTCGAAGGCGCCGGGATCTTCTATGCCGCCACCGAATTGGAAGCGAAATCCACTGAAGCCCACCCGGTGGCGGTGGTGGGGGGAGCGAACTCGGCGGGCCAGGCCTCCATTTTTCTGGCCGGCCGGGGAAACACCGTGCATTTGGTCATCCGCGGATCCGATATTTTCGCCGGCATGTCCTCCTATCTGGCGGATCGCATCATGAAACATCCGGGAATCACGGTTCACACGTCCACCGACGTGACGGGACTGCACGGCGGGGAAAACCTCCAGGGCCTGACCCTTCGCAGTCGGCGCGACGGCGAGGCGATCACGACAACGGAGGTCGAATGCTGGGGGCTTTTCTGTTTCATCGGAGCCGATCCGGCCACCGAATGGCTCCAGGACATCGCGGTCGACGAGCACGGATTCATCCTCACCGACGTCAATCTCGACGATGCGGCGCTCGGCCCGCGATGGTCGGAGCTCGACCGCCGGCCGCTCCCGTTCGAGACGAACCTGCCGGGTGTGTTCGCCACCGGTGACGTGCGCGCCGGGTCGATGAAGCGGGTGGCCGCCGCGGTCGGCGAAGGCGCAAGCGCGGTCCGCTCCGTCCACATCTCACTGGCTTCGATGATCACATGAGCCAGGACGGTGCCGGTCGGGCGTCGCTGACGAGGAGACGGTGACCATGTCCATCGCGGGGGAACTCGTCACCGAGACACTCGACTACGACGGCGGTCGGCACGTCACGGCGTATGTGCCGCCGAGTGCGCCCGCCGCAGTCGTGTTCGCCGGTGACGGCCAACTGGTGGCGCAGTGGGCCGCGGTTCTGGAGGCGGCAGTCGACGTGCCGCCCACGATGATCGTCGGTGCACACCGGCCGGCCGACGAGACACTGCGGCTCCACGAATACTCACCGGGCTTCGACCCGGAACGGTTCGCGGCGCACGAGGAGTTCTTCGTCAACGACGTCCGCCGATGGGCGCGCTCGCGCTTCGGACTCGCGCTGCCCGCCGAGCGCACCGCGCTGCTCGGTTTCTCCGCCGGTGGGGAACTCGCGCTCGCCGTCGGGCTGCGGCACCCGGAGCTCTACGGTGCGGTCTTCTGCGCATCGCCGGGCGCCGGCTACCGACCTTCCGGCCCACTGCCGATCCCGCTGCCGCGGGCGTATTTCGTCGCCGGCACGCTGGAGCCGTTCTTCCACGAGAACGCGACGCGGTGGGCGGTCGCGCTGCGGGATGCGGGCGGGGACGTCGTGATGACCGAGCGGACCGGATCGCACGGCGACGCCTTCTGGCGGGACGAGATCCCGCTGATGGTGGCCTGGGCCTTCGGGCAGTGAGCGTCGCCGCGCCATCTCACCCCACGGTCTCCCGAGGCGTACGCCCGCGCCTGCGGCCCCCGGCTCTCAGATCACCTTGCGGCGGACGAGCGTGCCGAGCATCAACGCCGCGGGGAGCAGCGGCAGCCAGACCGTGATGATCCGGTAGCCGAGAACGGTGGAGGTCGCGATGCCGACCGGGGAGCCCGCGCTCATGAGGGCGACGACGAGCGCCGCGTCCACCGAACCGAGACCGCCCGGGCTGGGTACGCCCGCGGCCGCGCTCGCGCCGGCCAGATACGCGATGGCGACATGGATCGAGGACACCGGCATGTCGAGCGCCAGCGCGATCACGGCCAGTTCGGTGGCCTGCAGGGCCGGGTACGCCAAGGCGCCGCCCCACAGGGCGAAGGCCCGGGCCGGGCGGGCGTGCACGGACCGCGCGTTGGTCAGCGCGGTGCCCACGAAGGTGCCGATGGTGCCGCGCAGCCGCCGTACGACGAACACCGCGAGCACGGTCGTGCAGATCAGCCCGCCTCCCATGGAGAGAAACAGGAGGGCGGGTTCGTGCGGCAGGACACCATTCAGCCGCAGCGCGTGGGGAAAGGCGACCAGGAGCGTCAGCAGGAGCACGATCCGCGAGGTGCTCTGGGCCACGGAGTACAGCGCGAGTGCGGCCGTGCAGTTGGCCAGCGGCAGCCCGCGGCCCTTGAGGAAGCGCAGGTTCACCGTGTCCGCACCGAGCCCGGCCGGGAGAAGGTGGTTGGCGGCGCTCGCGGCGAATTGCGTGGCGAACAACTGCCGGGCGGGAAGCGGTTCGAGAATCGCCCCCTGGCGGGTGAAGGACACGGTGACCAGGCCGACCCCGGTGAGCGTCAACGCCACCAGCAGCCAGTACGTGTTGGCGCCGAGCAGTCCGCGGCCACCGGAGGCGACGACCTGCCAATGCCGGACCATCCAGAAGGCGACCACGGTGATCGGGACGAGACACGCGATCCGGCGCAGCGGCAGCCGACGTAGAAAGGGTGTCATGAGGGGCGCGCGGAGTAGGGCCATCGGTCGGGGCCGTCCTTGCTCGGTGTGCACCTGCTGGGCAGTACTCTCGTCTTTCCCGGAGCGCTGGACGCTCCGGCGTCGTCCGGCCGACAACTGGCGGGCGGCCCGGTGACCGGGGGGAGATACCACTCCGACCGGTGAGGACGCTGCCGTCGCGGCGGGGCCTTCCCGGCCGGGGACGGCCCCGCCGGAACCGGCCTCGCGGTCGAAATACAGGGAAAAGCTACAGGTCACCGATCAGTGACCGAAGCGTGACGCGACCTCACCGGGCAAGCGAGCTGGCGCCATTGCGGGCGTCGAACAGCCGCACTACGCCGGACGCGGCCCCCAGGGCAACCGGTCGACGCCGGCGCAGGTGCCGGCGCTGTCGGCATCTGCGCGCCGGGAACGCCGCGGTGAGCCGGTCGGGCGCCTTCCGGCCGGGATGCGGCGTCGCCGTCGCCCGCACGAACGCACTGACCCGACGACCGCTGAGCTTGCGTGCTTCCGGGTCCCAGTCCACCATCAGGACGCGCAGTCCGCTCGCGGACTGTCCCGGCCGCGCGGACGACGCGACCGGGGGCCGAGGACCGGGGGGTGGCGGGGATGGCGGACGCGACAGAGGCGGCCGACTCGACAGACGCGACAGACGCGACAGACACGGCGCACGCGGGGCGGCGTGCGGACGAGGCCGGGGAGGACGGCGGGCGGACCGCACCGCTGGACCGGCGAGTGTTCATCGTCGCGGGGGTGGTCCTGGCCGTGCTGATGGCACTGTCCCCGCGCTACGGCTTCCACATCGACGAGCTGTACTTCCTCGATTGCGCCCGGCACCTCCAGGCGAGTTATGTGGACCAGCCGGTGCTGGCGCCGCTGCTGGCCCGGGTCTCACTGTCGCTGTTCGGGGTCTCGGAGGCGGGCCTGCGGCTGTGGCCCGCGCTGGCCGCCGCGGGCACGGTGGTCGTGGGCGGGATGACCGCGCGGGAGTTCGGCGGCGCACGCCGGGCCCAGCTGCTCGCGGCGGTGGCGACCGGCACCATGCCCGTGCTGCTGGGCGGCGCGCACATCGCCAACACCACCTCGTACGAAGTGCTGGCGTGGGCGGCCATCGCGTTCGTGGTCGTCCGGCTCGGCCGCACCGGCGACACGCGGTGGTGGCTCGCCGTCGGAGTCCTGGTCGGCATCGGCGCGGAGTTCAACCACCTCGCGGCCATATTCGGCATCGTGCTGCTGGCCGCGGTGCTGCTCGGCCCGGCCCGCCGGACCGTGGCCGACCGCTGGCTGCTCGCGGGCGCGGTGGCAGCCGTGCTGCTCGTGCTGCCCGATCTGTGGTGGCAGGCGCGGCACGGGTGGGCGATGTTCGCGATGACGCGGGCGTTGCACAGGGAGAACGGCGGCCCGGGGAACATCCCCACCTGGATCGTGGGGCAGCTCGGCATGTCCTGTCTGGCGATGGCGGTGCTGTGGATGGCGGGCCTGCGTTTCCTGTGGCGGTCCGACCGGCCGCTGTGGCGGTGCCTGGTGACCGCGTACGCCGTGCTGTTCGTGCTGTTCGCCGTGACGACCGGAGCGCAGGTGTACTACCTGGGCGGGCTGTACGTGTGCCTGCTGGCGGCCGGGGCGGTTGCGCTCGACGGGTGGCTGCACTCCCGCCCGGGCCGGCTGCGGGACCTGATGATCGCAACGGCCGCCTCGGCCGGGCTGCTCGCGGTGATCGTGCTGCCGGTGCTGCCGTCCTCCGACGTGGGCTGGACGTACGGCATCAACACGAATTCGGGGCAATCGCTCGGCTGGCCCCAACTGGTCGGCACGGTGCGGCAGGTATGGACCGGCCTTCCGCCCGGGCAACGCGCGCACGCGGTGATCTTCACGGCGGACTACGGCGAGGCCGGAGCCATCAACGAACTCGGCCGCGGTACCGGGCTGCCCACCGCCGTGAGCGCCCAGAACACCGACTGGTGGTGGGGCCCAGGCGACCCGCAGGCGACAACCGTGCTGGCCGTCGCCCCCGGCCCCGACAACGCCCCCGGATACGCGGCCCATCTGCGCCAGTACTTCCGGGTCGTCCGCGTGGCCGCCACGCTGTCCAACCCCGACGGCGTGCACAACATCGAATGGGGCGGCCACGTCTACATCTGTACCGGCCCCCGCCGCCCCTGGGGCGAGATGTGGCCCGCACTGCGCACCTACGCCTGATGCCCGCGCCCCGCGGCACGGGCCGGGCGGCATGAGGCGTCCTCTTCTGGTTGGTGCCCCCGTCGCCGGTCCAGATGTCGAGCGGGGTGCCGTTGGCGGTGCCGTGGCCGGTGGCGTCACGGGCCAGCCTCCGGGCGAGGCCTCGGGCGAGACTTCAGCGACCGCTGTCAAGCATCCGCCCTGCCGAGTCGGCCGTCCTGTGCAGGGCCCGAGGCGTAGGCAGCCATCCGGCGAACGGCATGTCGTCCGAGGGTGGGCCGGTGATCATGTCCAAGCTGTCGGTGGTCACCTTGTCCAGCCGGGCGCCGTCCAAGTTCGCACCCCTCAAGTTCGCGCCCCTCAGGTTCGCGCCGCGCAAGTCCGCGCCCCTCAGGTCGGCGCCGCACAAGTCCGCGCCGCACAGGCAGGCGTCGCGCAAGGACACCCGGATCAAGTCGGCGTCGGACAGGTCCGCTTGGCACAGCATGACGCCATTCAGCCGCGCGCCGGTCAGGTCCGCGCCGGCCAAGTGCGCCGACCGGAGGTCGGCATGACTCAGATCGCATCCCACCAGCCGTGCACCCTCCAGGTCCATACCGGCCGGACTGCCGGGCGCCAGGTGCACCGTAGTGTCGTTCGGACCGGGGGAGAGCAAAGGAATCGGGGCGCGGAATTCGTGCACGACGGGAGCTCCTGTGGGTCCTGGATTCCGGCGCCCGAACGGCAGCCTGGGCTGGGCGCGAAGACTGGCAAGCGAACACGGGGCGACAACGTTGTCATATATGGTCGCTGTGCCACCCGGGTACGTCAAGAAGGCGGCGGCCAGGGACCGAAACGGGCTACCCCGACTTCCTCCTTGTGCGCCGTGACCTGGGATTTTCTTGGACAGTCGCCGGGAAACGCTGCTCGGTTCCGCGGGTAGGAGCGAACAGTGCCAGAGGCTGGGGCCATGACCGAACCTATGGATGAACCGGGTGGCCCAGGAGGCAGGGCGACGTCGTTCGGGGCGCAGCGCGACCCGTCCCGGGTGGTCGCCTTCAGCGACGGCGTGATCGCCATCTCCATCACACTGCTCGTCCTGGAGATCCGGCCGCCGCGCGACACCCGCCACCTGCTGGCCGGCCTCGGCCACCTCTGGCCCTCCTACCTCGCCTACGTGCTCACCTTTCTGCTGATCGGTCAGGTGTGGGCCAATCACCACATCATGTTCGACCACATCCGCAGCGCCGACCGCGTGGTGCTCTTCCTGAACACCTTGGTCCTGATGGACATCGCGTTCCTGCCGTTCGCCGCCTCCGTGCTGGCCGAGGCGTTCCGGGACGGGCACGGGCGGCGCACGGCAGTCGTCCTGCACGGCGCGGCCTTCGAACTCCTGGCCGTGTTGTTCAACGCCATCTGGTGGTGGGCCCGTCGCGATCGCTGGCTGCTCACCGCCACCATCGACGCGGCTGGTGTGACAGCTGTCACCCGGCGCTTCCGGCTCGCCCTGGTCTGGCTCGCCACCGGAACCCTCCTCGGTGCCCTGATTCCGGTACTCGGCGTGGCAGTGAGCGGCGCCTTCATCGTCTACTACTGGCTTCCCATTGCCGGCGAGATCTCCGAAGCGAAGCGGCGACGCGGCCGTGGAGGGCGGACGTGAGCGCCGATGCGGGGTCCTCGGTACCGTTCTCGAACGGTACCGAGGATGGCAAGAGCGACAGCGCTCAGGTCATGTGGCTGCGAACTCCTGGCCGTCGACGGTCATGAAAAGGGTGTTGAGTCCCTCTGCCAGCAATGGGTGCGTGACGATGAGGTTCGACATGGCGGTGGCGGAGAGCTTGCCGAGCATGGCGGTCTGGATGATCGTCATGATCTCGCCGCCTTCGGCGCCGAGCACCACGGCGCCGAGGATTTCCCCCGAGCCCGCGTCAATGACAGCCTTCATGAAACCGCGGGTCTCCCCGGTTTCGATGGCCCGGATAACGCCGTTCATCGGGAGCTTCGCGATGTGCACCGGGCGGTTCTGCTCGCGAGCCTGCTGTTCGCTCATGCCGACGCGACCCAGTTGTGGGTCGATGAACATCGTGTAGGGGACAATCCGATCCCGTGTGCTCCTTTTCTCGGGACCGAGCAAATTCGCCCGCAGGACGCGGTAATCGTCGTACGAGAGGTGGGTGAAGGCCGGCCCTCCCTTGACGTCGCCCATGGCGTAGGTGCCGGGGACGGAGGTTTCCAGGTATTCGTCGACCTCGATGTAGCCGCGGTCGCTGAGCCGAATTCCGGCCGCCTCCGGCGCGAGTACTTTCGTGTTGGGCACCCTGCCGATTGCCGCCAGCAGGTGCGAGCCTTCGATGCGCTCCTCGCCGTCCGGCGTGCGAACGGTCAGCCGCACGTGCCCGGGGTCCGCCTCCTCGACCCGGAACGGTGTCGCCGAGGTCAGGATGGTGATCCCCTCATCGCGCAGGATCGCGGTGACCTCGTCGGATACGTCGTCGTCCTCCATCTTCAGCAGGCGCGGACCGGTCTGGACGATGGTGACCTCACTGCCGAACCTGCGGAACATCTGCCCGAACTCCAGGCCGATGTAGCCCCCGCCGAGGATGATCAGGTGCTGAGGGAGCGTGTCCAGTTCCATAATGGACGTCGAGTCCAGAACGGGAATGTCCCGCGCTCCGTCGATCGTCAGTGGCCTGGGGCTGGTACCTGTATCGACCACAATCACCGGGGCGCTGATCTGCCGCGTCCCACCGTCGCGCAACGCGATGTC
Source organism: Streptomyces sp. DvalAA-14 (assembly GCF_900091855.1). Lineage (GTDB taxonomy): Bacteria > Actinomycetota > Actinomycetes > Streptomycetales > Streptomycetaceae > Actinacidiphila. Next base: position 10,690 of record NZ_FMCH01000540.1, on the reverse strand, counting down.
GACAGTCTTGGGCCCGGTGAAACGGGCTTCGCCCTCGATCAGGTCCAGTCCCTCGGGCGTCAGGCGGCTCGCGTAATTCTCGCGTGCGCCCGAAACCATCGCCCTCTTGCGTTCGCGTACGGCCGCAAGGTCGACCGACACCGGACCCGTACGTACGCCGTATTCAGCGCCTCGGCGCGCCTGATAGGCCAGGCGCGCGCTGGCCACCATCGTCTTGGTGGGCGTGCAACCGGTATTGACGCAGACCCCGCCGAGATGCTCGCGCTCGACAAGCGCCACCCTTTTGCCGGCCTTCGCCAGATCAGGGGGGAGGAGGCGACCGCCTTGGCTGGTTCCGATCACGATCACGTCGTATCCGTTGTCTGCCACAGCAAGATCGTAACCCCATAGGTCGCCGCGTTTGTGGGCACCGGTGAACGGGGGCGGGTCGCATTTCGCATCCCATGGCCGGTGCATACCAAGGGGGCGCATTCGGGTGCTGAGCCGGACCGGCCGAGCGACCGCGGTCGACCTCAGGGAAAAGGACGATCACGCTCCACCGCACATCACGCCGGCGGCCCCTTCGGCTTCACCTTCGACGCAGCCGGCCGGGTGGACGTAGGCGGCCTGGCCGAGCGCTCCGCGGCCGGTTCACCTGCACCCGGGGCAGGGGGCTGTCAGTGCCCGGCGGAACCTCGGCGCGACCTGAGACCGTCCATGAGCAGGTCGAGCAGGCGCCGGCTCTGCTCGGGTTCGCCGGACTTGGCGGCGACGGCGAGCATGCCGAGAATGCCGGCCGATACGTCCTCGGCGCGGGCGTCGGCGCCGTCGCCGCCACCACGCCGGGCACCGGGTGGACCGGCACCTGGTACGCCGCCCTGGACCGGCACCTGAGCGCCCTCACCGACAGCCGCCGCCTCACCGTGCCCGTCGGACTCCTCGCCGTCCTGATGGCCGTCGTCCTCGGCGCGGGACACGCGGCGCTGCCCGGCCACGGCAAGACCATCATGGCCGCCTACCTGGCAGGCCGTCAGGGCCGCCCCCGCGACGCCGTCACCGTCGCCGGAACCGTGACCCTCACCCACACCGCCTCGGTGCTGGTGCTCGGGGTGGCGCTCAGTGCCTCGTCCGCGCTCCTCGGCGAAGCCGCCCTGGCCCGGCTCGGCACGGTCAGCGGCATCATCATCACCGCCGCGGGGCTGTGGCTGCTCCCCGCAGCGCTCCGCACCCTCCGCTCGGGGCAAACGGCCGGACGCACGCACCACCACCACGACGACGGCCACGGACATCACGGCCACCACCACGGTCGCGACCGGGCACCAGTAGGCGTGCCCCGACCCCTCTCCCCGGACGCATCGCCAGCCACTGCCGGTTCCGGTCGGTCGGCGGCACGGACGATTCTCGCCGCTGATGACGCCCCCGCTCACCATCGAGGACATGAAACAGCCGAACCCCATGAGCACGGCCATGATGGCGCCGGCCACCGCCACAGCCACGATTCGTCCGGCCACCGCCACCACCATCAGCACGCCGCCGGCCGCAGAAGAGGCGGACTGATCGGGATCGGCGTGGCCGGCGGCCTGGTCCCCAGCCCATCCGCCCTCGTCGTGCTGCTGGGCTCGATCGCGCTGGGACGTACCGCCTTCGGCGTCGCGCTGGTCATCTGTTACGGCCTGGGCATGGCCGCAACCCTCGCCGCCGCAGGCCTGTTGCTCCTCAAGGTCCGCGACCGGATCCCGGAACTCGACGGCACCCGCTGGCAACGGCTCGCCATGTGGGGCACCCGGGTGACTCCTCTGGGCGCAGCGCTCCTGGTCCTGGCCGTCGGCGTGGGTACGGCCCTGCGTGCCATGCCCCGGTAGAGAACCTGCTCCATCCCGATCCCGATCCCGACACGCCCGAGGAGAACACCGTGCGCTCCCACCAACGCCGCTTCGCCGTCCCCCTCCTCCTCAGCGCCGCGCTCGCGTTGACCGCCTGCGGCGGCTCCGGATCGTCCACGGGGGCTCTGGTAACCGGCGCCCCGATCCCGCACCCCACCTGCCGCGTGCACCAACAGGTCCTGCCCGACGACGACTACACCGGCGGCAAGGACGGCAGCCCCCTCGCCGTCCTCACCATGCTCCGCTACTTCACCGCCCAGAAGTCGCTCCCCTTCTGCGACGGCAAACCTCCCACTGCCCAGGACGCTGCCTGGGCCCGGCTCTATACGGACCTCACCCGCGACTGAAGCGGTGCGGGCTGTGCGGTCCGTGGGAGCCTTCGGGGCGTGGTGATGGGCGACCTCAGCTCGGCTTGCGCCACACGGAGATGTGCTTCGTGGAGTCCTGGGTGAACGGCGCCCCGTCCCAGTCCGCGAGGCGACGTTCCCTCTCGAGCCCGGCGATCCGTGCCATCAGGTCGAGCTCCGCCGGCCAGGCGTAGCGGTGCCGGGAGTTGCCGCGGTGGTGCGGCCGTCGTCGCCGTCGCGGGTGAAGTGGTGCGAGACGAGCATCTGCTCGACGAGGTCGAAGGTGTCGAAGCCGAGATGCCGCTCGGAGACGTCGAACGGTACTGCGACCTGGCCGGGCGGCAGGAGCCGCAGCGGCGGCACGCCCAGCTCGATGACGAATCGGCCGCCGGGCCCCAGATGACGTGCGGCGTTGCGGAAGCACTCGACCTGCTCGTCCTGCGTGAGCAGGTTGGTGATGGTGTTGTAGACGAGATAGACCAGGGTGAATTCGCCGGGAACGACGGTGGTGGCCATGTCGCCGATGACTACCGGGAGCGTGTCCTCGTCGATCTTGCCCCGCAGCACCGCTGCCATGTGCTCGGACAGTTCGATGCCCACGACCGGCACGCCGCGTTCCCGGAGCGGGACGCCCACTCGTCCGGTCCCGATGGCGAACTCCAGCGCCCGGCCGTCTCCGGCGAGCTCGGCGAGGAAGGCGAGAGTCGGCCCGAGGACGGCGGCCGAGGACATCTCGGTCTCCCCGGCGTCGTAGCGGTCGGCGGTCGTACGCGTCCACAGCTCACTGCTCGTCACGGGCGGCCACTCTGCCGGGTACCGAGGGGCGCTGTCGACGCAATTTTTATCTTCCACCCGGCTCCGATCACGCGGTTCGGGGCGGGCCGGTACCGATCTTTCAGGGCAGCCGCCCAGCTCGGGGCCGCACGCGGCATCCACCAAGCCTTGTCGGCGTTGCGGCCCCGTCGGGGCCCACCAGGACGGGTGGCGGCTGTCCCGCGCTGGCTGTCGCGCACCGGCACGTCGTGGGGCTCGCACCCCCACCGGCCCGGCGGTGGGCGCCCGCTGTGTGCACCGCCGTCGTGCCGGTGCCGGCCCGGGTGGGCGCGGACCTCACCGTGCGGCCGTCCGCTCGCGCTACTGAGGGCAACGAACCGAAGCCGTAGGTGAGCGACGGCAGAGCCAGCCCGCGGCGGGTAGCGTATTCAGCGGGGGCATCCGCGACAGGGCGGGAGTGGAGAACGCCATGACCAAGCCCAGTACACATAAGGCCTCGCGTCGGGTCTCGCGCCCCCCGGCTTCGGAGCGGAGCACGCCGCCGGCCGGAGGGCGCCGTGCGACGCCTCGGCAGGCCTCGGAATGGCTGGCCGAACGTGATCCCGTCATCGCGTCCCTCATGGAGGAGTTCGGACCCCCCTCTTTCCCGAAACCGACCGAAGCTCGCTTCGCCGTGCTGGTCCGCTCCATCACCCAACAGCAATTGGCTGGACCTGCCGCACGGGCTATCCACGGGCGCCTGGTCTCCGCCCTTGACGGCGAGGTGACGCCCGAACGAATGCTGTCGGTGCCGGAGGAGACCCTGAGGGAGGCCGGCCTGTCGGGCAGAAAGGCGGCGTCGCTGCGGGACCTGGCCGGGAAGATCATGGACGGAACCCTGCGGCTCGACGGCCGTGCCCTGTCGCGTGAGAGTGACGAGGAGATCGTGGCGCGTCTGTCGTCGGTACGGGGTATCGGCAAGTGGTCGGCTGAGATCTTCCTGATGTTCCAGCTCCGGCGCCTGGACGTCTGGCCCACCGGAGACCTCGGTGTTCGCAAGGGCTACGCACTCGCCTGGGGCGGCGACGTGCTCACGCCCAAGCAGCTCGAGCAGGCGGGTGACGTCTTCCGGCCCTATCGGAGTATCGCGGCCTGGTACTGCTGGACCGCCCTGCGCTCAGGGTCCGGCAACGGTCCCGAGGTGAGCTGACCAGCCCCCTTTGTCGGTAAACCTCCCGGATCCCGGAGGAGCAAGGCTCGCGACATTACGGGATTAATCCGCGTTGGGCGCCGGTCGCCTGCGGCACGGCTCACGGTGTCGGTGCCCATCACGAACGCAGTGATGGGCACTCCGACGGGCGGATCGGCCGAAAATCCGGCGGCAGCGGCGTGGGGCCGGGGGAGTTGCCGGGGGTCAGAAGCCGGGGAAGACGCGGCGCAGGTCGTCGAGACGTACCGCGTCCCCGGTCAGGGAGACCGAGGCCGGGGTGTGCTCGGGCGCGTGGCGGCCGGCCACAAGACGCAGCCACCATTCGGCCGGGGCGGTCAGTACGCCGTCCGGCTTGTCCGGCGTCGTGCCGACGGTCACGGTCTCGCCGAGGTTCAGCCCGAGCGAGGCGGCCGGATCGCTGAGCTCAACCGCCAGTTCCGCGTGGCGCCCGTCGAGGGCGGCCGGATTCGAACTGAAGCCGGCGTACATCGGCATCAGCGCCTGGAGCACGGGCACCGCCTCGGGGAAGATCCCTGCCGTGGCATCGAAGCCGACCTCGACGTCCCATACGTGGAAGGCGAGTTCGCTCAATCGGAACGTTCCCGCTGTGGCCACGTCCACCGGCTGCGGTGTGAAGCCCAGATCGATGCGGAGTTCGGCACGGGTCGGGCCGTCGAGTTCCTCGTACGCGGCGACCAGAGCTTCGTCGGAGGCGAGAAAGCCGTCGGCGCGGTCGGCCGGCGACATCGCGTCCCAGCGGGCCCAGGTCGACTTGTTGAAGTCGGCGCCGGGGTTGCCGGTGCCCGCCAGGGCGCCGCGGAGCGTCGCGAGGTTGATCTCCGCACCGCTGCCGAGATGGCTGAGCACTTGGGAGACGTCCCACGCCGAAGCGCCGGAAGAATGGGTGAGGTCACCGGGAGCAAGCTTGCGGACGAACGCCGCCAAGCGGTCGTGCCCGGTGCGCAGCACGGATATGACGTGGTCTGCGGAGACTGCCATACGTATCTCCAGGGGGAGAGGGGTGGTGCGGTCAGCCTACGGGAGCGCCCAGAGCCCGGCCGCCGCCGTGCGCCGGCGAACGGTCGGGCCGGCCGTGACGGTGTAGTCGCAGCGGATTGCAGATCCGCTTGTCGAGGCGCCCCCGGAAGACGCGGGTTCAGCGCCAGAACTTGCCACGGCGGTAGAGCGAGATGACCACGTACACCACGACCACCGCCCACACCGCGACGAAGATCGCGACGCCCCAGTCCGGCAGTTGGAGACGGTGGTGGCCGTTGGCGGAGAGCATGTCCATGGGTTTCTCCCTGCAATTCGGTGGCGGCAGCCGGACTCGTTCGGCAAGGAAGCCAACCCCTACCTGTGCACCGCCGGATGTAGAGCCAGCGCGCCGGCGCCACGGCCGTATGCTAAGGGCTGTCCCGTAATCCCCGGCGGGCGCGCGACGACAGCTACGGCACCTCGTTGCGTTGTCGGGCCCGTCCGAATACGACCCGGTATGAGGACGACCCTCCGCCTTGCGATGCACCGCATCTGACGCCGCACGCTGATCCACCGCGGATTACGGGACAGCCCTTAGTTCCTGTAATGGAAGTAGAGCCATATTGCGACCAGGGCGAATATCACCCCAAGAAACGCAAATGTGGTGACCGTGTCACTGTACGGAACCCAAATGATCGCCTGGTTCATTATTGCTCAGGTTTCCCTTTCCGCGAGATTGCAAGGAAGAAGATTCCCTTGAGGCATCCTCGCGACAGGGAACCTGTGACAGGCGTCGACTGCGGGCCAGCAGCGGTCAGGTGATAGCAAACCGGGTGCGCAACTCGGCGTCCTTGGCAATGTCACGCCGCAGCAGCAACGCCGGCATCGACAGCAGGCGGCGGGTGACGGCGTGCACGGTGGCTCGAAGACCACCGGCTCCTCCGGTTCGAGGTCATCTTCGCCCATGCCTTACACAAGCCCCGGGCGAGAACTCACCGCCCCCGGGGTCAACGTCGCGAGTTGTGCGCTGATCAGGTGTCGATCGCGATCGCGATCGCGATCGCGATGGCGACGAGTCGGCGTTCACGGCGCAGAGCCCGATCGACGAGGTGCACCAGGCGATACACGAGGAATCGTCGTCTCATCATCTCCTGGACGCGGGCGGTCTCGGTGGGATCCAGGAGCCGGGCGGTCGCCCGCACGGTGGGTGCCCCGGTGGGAATGATGCCCTTCATGTTACAGGGGGCAATGGTCACTTGGGGGTTGTTGCGGATCCGCTTGATCTTTCCGGTCTCCGGCGGTGTCAGGGCGTAGAGGGTGCCCTGGTGTATGAGGCTGCCGACGGGGGTGGGCACCGGTTGCCCGTTGCTGCGGAACGTGGTCAGGCTGACGTACTTGCCTTCGCCGATGCGGTCGAGGGTCTGCCGGAGGTCGCTCGGCGGGGTGGACATGGAGGTCTCCGGGATCAGTGGGTGTGGCGGCCGGCAAGGGCGCGTGCGGTGCGGGCGGCCTGGTCCTCGACGGACGAGCGGGTGTTCCACGGGCCGGGGAGCATGTCCTGCTGCTGGAACAGGGCCAGTCCGTGGGCTGCCGAGGCGACCTGGACGAGCAGTTCGAACGCCTCGTCCGGGTCGGGGGCGATCCGGCCGCTCCTCCTGCAGTCCCCCGAGATGGGAGCGCTGCCGGTGCTCCGCGCCGCGACCGACCCGGGCGTAACCGGGGGTGAGTTCTACGGCCCACGCGGATTCCAGCAGAGCAAGGGCCATTCCAAGGCCGTCCGCTCCAGCCCGCAGTCGTACGACGCTTCGCTCCAGCGCCGCCTGTGGGCAATCTCCGAGGACATGACCGGCGTCAAGTTTCCCACGTAGGGCCGCACCCTCCACGGATCGCTGCCCCGTACCGCGCCGCCCGGATCTAGGCCGTGTCTGACAAATAGCGCCGTCCGCCCGCAGGGCGGGGCCCCGCGGCGTCTGGTGCGTGCGATCGCAAGGCGGAGGGGTGTCCTCGTAGTGGGCTACTCGGACGACCCCGACAACGCAGCGAGCGCGCGTGCCAGGCGTCGCGGGGCAGGCGGGATTTGTCAGACACGGCCTAGGGGGCACCCTGGTCCAGCAGCGTGCGGTAGTGCTTGGCGTGCAGGGCCAGCTCTTCGTCGGTGACGCCGCGCGCGTCGTGCAGGACCAGGGGCTCGGCCCAGGCCAGGCCCATGCGGCGGGCGGTCTGCCCCAGTGGCCGGGGCAGGTCGCGGACCGCGTCGGTCAGGGCCGCGTTGATCCGCGAACGGCCGGGGTCGGGGTGCCCCGCGATCACCAAAGTGCGCGGGGCGCGAACCACGCTCGGCTCTTCCGCCACAGCAGACATCGAATACCTCCGGACAAGAACGAACTGGAAAACGAGGGTGGCCCGGAAGGGCCGGTCAGGGGCGGGTGTGCTCGGCGACAAGGCGCCGTGCGGCGTCGCGTGCCTCTTCCACCACCGACTGGTCCTGGAGCAGGCGCCCGGACGCGAGCGCGCCGTCGATCAGCAGACCGATCTGTCGTCCCAGTCGCTCGGGCTCAGCGGCACCCGCAGCCTCCGCCAGCTCCGTCAGCCAGGCGTTGCGCCGCTCGGTGTGGGCGATCGTGATCGCCCTGGCCTCGGAGTCCAGCGGCGCCTCCACCGCGGCGCTCACGAAAGGGCAGCCGAAGAAGCCATGCCGCGCGAAGGCGTCCAGCAGCGCGTCGAAAAGCCCCGCGAGCTGCTCGGCGGGACCGGATCCCGCCCGCTCCGCCGCCGCGCGCAGCTGCTCCCGCCAGGACTCGTCGGTGGCGCGCAGATACGCGGCCACCAGTGCCTCCTTCGTCGGGAAGTGCGCGTAGAGGGTGGACTTGGCCACACCGGCCTCGACGATGACCCGGTCCATCCCCACACCCCGCAGTCCGTGCGTGTAGAACAGCTCACCGGCCGCACCGAGAATCCGGCTGGCGCTGCTCGTCTTCCGTACCTGTGCCGGCACTGTCCCCACCTCCTTCATCAGACAGACTAGTCCGTACGATTAACGGACCGAAGTCTGCGGGCGGTGACCTCCGCCATGCCGTCACGCCCGGCGTTTTCCCAGCTCCCGGCCTCTTCGCCACCGGAGCGGCCACCGATGGCGGCGGCCACGACCGCGTGTGAGGCTGGGAAGGACCTCACGGGACGAAACGGCACAGAAGGAGAGGCTCCATGGCTGCCCGGACGATGGACGCAGTCGGTGCGTATCGGGGGCTTCCAGTGGAGAACCCGGAGAGCCTGCAGGACGTCGTGGTGCCGATTCCCCAACTGCGCCCGCGCGATGTCCTGGTCCGGGTGGAGGCGGTGTCGGTGAACCCGGCGGACGTCGGCCTGCGGGCCGGCCTGCCGAACTCCCGCGAACCCCGCATCCTCGGCTTCGACGCGTCCGGTGTCGTCGAAGCCCTCGGCAGCGGGGTCAGCACGCTCGCCGTGGGCGACGAGGTCTGGTACGCGGGTGACTTCAACCGTCCCGGCAGCAACGCCCAACTGCAGGCGGTCGACGAGCGCATCGTGGCGCGGAAACCGGCGTCCCTCTCCCACGCCGAGGCGGCCGCACTTCCGCTCACCACGATCACCGCGTGGGAGTCCCTCTTCGACCACTTCGAGCTCACGTCGGAGTCGCGGGGAACGCTGCTGGTGATGGGTGCCGCCGGAGGTGTCGGGTCGATCATGATCCAGCTCGCCAAGGAACTCACCGACCTCCGGGTACTGGCAACAGCAAGCCGCCCCGAGTCCGCGGCCTGGGTCCGCGACCTCGGCGCCGACGGCGTCGTCAACCACCACGACCTGGTCGCGACCACGCAGCAGCAGGCACCGGATGGCGTCGAGTACATCTTCAGCCCGCACTCGCGCGGAAACATCGATGCCTTCGCGACCCTGCTACGGCCCTTCGGCCACATCACGGCCATCGACGACGCGGAGGGCCTGGACCTGCTCCCGCTGAAAACCAAGAGCATCACCTGGCACTGGGAACTGATGTTCACCCGCCCGATGTTCGAAACCCCGGACATGGACGCCCAGAAGAAACTCCTCGCCGCTGTCGCCTCACTCATCGACAACAAGCGGCTGCGCACCACGGCGACCACCGTCATCGACGACTTCAGCGCCGCCGGGCTGCGCGAGGCCCACCGCCAGGTGGAATCCGGACACACCGTCGGCAAGGTCGTCGTCACCCGCTGAGGACCAGCGGCAAAGCCCCTCACGCATCCTGAAGGCCACACACCGGGTCACCTCACCGCGCCGCGGTCAGGATCACCTGTCGGGTCCGGGTCCGGGTCCGGGGCCGCGAGGGGGTTGGAGGAGTCGGGGCCGTCCATCTGCCTCCATGCGGGGAAGATCACCGGGCTGAGCGTGGCGAGGAGATACACACTCCCAATCGCCAACATCGCGCTGAACAGACCGGCCGAATCCACAAAGAGGCCGGCGGCGAGCCCACCCAGCGGGGTGATCGTCAGGACCGAGGCGGTTGTCACGCTCAGCACACGGCTGCGCAGCTCGTCGGGCACGGTCTCGTACATCACCGTGGCCAGGATGGGGTTGAGAATGCCGAAGGCGAGGCCTTCGATCGCCATGGTCACGGCCAGCGGCGTCACGGTGTCGGTGAGAGCGGCGACCAGGAACCGGGGCATGCCGCCGATGAGGAACGCGACGGTGAACACCGGCCACCGTCGGACCTGGCCGGCCACTGCTCCATAGACCAGGGTTCCGGTGAGCGCGCTGACGGAGAACAACGCATTCAGCAGGCCCAGGGCGGCGGACCCACCTAATTCTTCGCGTACGTGAACCGGGAGGAGCACGGCGCTCCAGCTCTGGTCAAGGCCCTTCGTCACCAAGGTCATGAGACAGATGCCGAGGAGAAGCGGTGTGGCGAGCACATAGCGGTAGCCCTCACTCAACGCGCTGCGGTACCTGCGCGGCAACGCCGGTCCGGATCGCCTCTGCGGCTGTGCTTCGGCCAGGCCGCGCAGGCCGAACGCGAGGAGTGAGGCTGACACCGCGAAAGTTGCGGCGTCCAGCAACAGGACATTCGTCGCGCCCAGGAGGGCGATGAGCACACCGCCGACTGCCGATCCGATCATCCCCGCACAGCGAGAGGCGCCGTCATACCACGCTGCGGCCCTGGCCAGCGGCATCCCGGCAGCGTCGGCGAGCGTGGGCAGGAGTACGCCGCGGGCAGTCTGGCCAGGGGCCTGGAACAGCCCGGTGACGGCCATCAGCCCGCAGAGCGTCCAGAACCGCAGAACGCCGGCGAACTCCAGCAGCGGGACGGCGGCGACGGCCGCGCCGCAGACAAGATCGGACGCGATGCCGACCCGCCGCCGCCCCAGCAGGTCGATGACCGGACCGCCGACTACCGCAGACAGCACCACCGGCAGCATCGTGCAGAATGCGACGATCCCGGCCTTGGTAGCGCTCCCGGTGCTCTGCAGCACAAACCACGGCACCCCCATCCCCGTGAGCGCATTCCCCGTGATGGACACGATGTTCGCGGCAAGCACGGCGGCGAA
>NZ_FMCH01000543.1 GCF_900091855.1 Streptomyces sp. DvalAA-14 | reverse complement strand
GGGGCCGGCGGCCCACAGGCTCACGGTGCCGTCCATGCCGCCGGTGGCCAGGGTCCGTCCGTCCGGACTGTAGGCGATGGCCGTCACCCCGTAGCCGTGCCCGGTGAGGGTGGTGCGCGGGTGGCCGGTGGCGGGTCCCACAGCTGCACCGTGTCACCGCCGGTGGCCAGGGTACGGCCGTCGGGACTGAAAGCCACCACCGAGATCAAGTGGTCGCCGGCGCCGGGCAGGACGGCGCGCCCCCGACCGTTGTCGGTGCCCCACAGGCGGACGACCCTGTCATAGATTCTGATCGCCGTGGCCGCACCAGGCGCGAGCAGGACGGGATCCACCGGATCGTCGGACTTCCCGGTCAGGGTGGTGCGGGTGCGGCCGGTGGCGGTGTCCCACATGTGAATGCCGCCGTCCTCGCCGCCGATGGCCACGGTCCGCCCGTCCGGGAGGAAGGCGACGTCGGCCACCCCGCCGCCGCAGCGGACGAGCCCCGCCCGCGGCCGGTGGCGGTGTCCCACAGGCGCACGGTCCGGTCAGTGCCGCCGGTTGCCATCGTTCTGCCGTCCGGGCTGAAGGCCACGACGGCCACCGCGCCGGTGTGGCCGGCCAGCCTCTGCCGCAGCGGGTAGTTGGCCGCCGTGTTGAGGCTGGCGAGGGCCTGCTCGGTGTGACTGGTGCGGTAGGCGCGGACCGCGAGCAGGGCGGCCAGGTCGTGATCATCGGCGCGTAATTGGGCGGACTGGGCTGCCAGCTGACGCGACTCGGCCACGCGCCGGGCACTGATGGCGTGCTGCCGTTGCAGGAAGGCCAGCGAACCGGCGGCGACGGCGACGGCAAGCAGCAGCGACAGGGCCACCGTGAACTGCCGCAGGCGGCGGGTGGTACGGGCGGCGGTGCGGGTTTCGCGGTCGCGCAGCGCCAGGGAGGCGTCGAGGAAGGACGTCTCCAGGACGGTGAGTGCCGCGCGGGCTTCGGTGTCCTGGAAGGTGTCGGCCGCTGTGGCCAGGCGGGTGCCGCGGTACAGGGCGCCCGGATCCCGGCCCAGTTCGTGCCAGGTGGTGGCGGCGTCGGTGAGGCGGCGGTGGGCTCGCAGGCGTTCGCGGTCCTCGTCGATCCAGGACCGCAGCCTGGGCCACGAGGAGATGAGGGCTTCGTGGGCCAGGCGCACGGTGTCGCCGTCGAGGGTGACCAGCCGTGCGCGGGCCAGCCGTTCGAGTACCGCGGTCGCGTCGGCGGACTCCCCCGTACCGGTCCGCGGCCCGAGTTCGGCGCGCTCGGCGGGACGGCCGGTGTCCGGGGTGCCCTCGCCCGGAGCGATCAGGCGCAACAGCAAGCGCTTGGCGCTGCTGGCACGTTCGGGGGTGAGCTGGGTGTAGAACCGCTCGGCGGTACGGGCGATGGCGCCGTGCACGCCGCCCGCCGCCAGATAGGCGGCCATGGTCAGGGCACGGCCTTTGCGGCGCCGCCACGTCTCCAGCAGCGCGTGGGACATCAGGGGCAACGCGCCGGGTGCGTCGGCGATCTCGGAAATGATCCGGGCGGTCAGCTCACGCTCGACGATCAGCCCGGCCGTTGCGGCCGGCTTGACGATGGTCTCCCGCAACTCGGCCGGGCTCATGGGGCCGATGAGGACAATGGACTCCCGTAGCGCTGCGGACAGTTGGTGGTGCTCGGCGCAGCGGCTGAAGAAGTCGGCCCGCACTGCGATCACGATCCGCAGCCGGCTGTCACGCGGCACCGCGGCCACCAGGAGGTCGAGGAAGGCCGCACGCTCGGCCGGATCCGCACACAGGGTGAACAGCTCCTCGAGCTGGTCGACCACGACCACAGTGTCACCGCGATCCTGACGGGGTGTCAGCACCGTGCGGTGGGCGGACATCGGGTGCTGACCCGGGGTGAGGATCCGGATGGCCGCCAGCCGCCGTTCCGGTGCGTGCTGGGCCCGCAGCGCGGGGATGAGTCCGGCGCGCAGCAGGGAGGACTTTCCACTGCCCGACGCGCCCACCAGGGCCACCAGGCGGTGGGCGTAGACCCGGTCGCGCAGCTCGGCGACGAGCTGGTCCCGGCCGAAGAACACCTCCCGGTCATCCGGCTCGAACCGGGCCAGCCCCCGGTAGGGCGCGTCCTCGTCTCCGCTCTCGCACGGCTCGGCGGCCACCTCACCCGCCACGGCGTGCCAGCGCCGCTCCCAGTGCCCGGCATCGCCGCCGCACGCCTCCACGTACGCCAGCACCACGGCGAGCGAGGCGAACTGCTCCCCGGCGGCCGCCCGGGACAGCGTCACCGCCGCGAACCTCGTCCGCTGTGCCATCGCCCGGTACGTCATGCCTCCGGCTTCTTGCCGCAGCCTGCGCAAGTCGTAGGCGAATCGCTGCAACGGCCCGTCGGCCGGGTCCAGCGGGATCTCATGACGCCCCATTCCGCATTACCCCTCCACCATGAAACCTCGTCAGCGGGCGGCAACACCGTATGTACCGCCGTCAGTCGGCGGCAACGCCGCTACGCGCGGAATTGACCGGCCGCCACCTCCCTGACCAGTGCTTAGGGGAATTGATGCGCGCGGTGATTCAGGGCTGCGCATCAACACCCGGAGCCGCGAATCTTGAGGTGCGGTCGGCGCCGGTGCCCGACGGGGGGATGAGCGCCGGGGCCGGCCGCGCGGCCGACAGGGCCGGTTTCCCGTTCGGCGCGCGGACAGGTGGCGCGAGCCCGCGGCGCAGTGCGTCACCCCTGCCGTTGGCCCGTGGCCGTCAGTACGCGGCGTTGCCCTGCCGACTCCCGGGTGATCAGCGCCCGGACCTTTTCCTGGACGTCGTGACATTTGGCGGCGACGCCATCAGTTCCGTCGGCTGCCAGCCAGGCCAGTCGGACCCGCTGGTAGCGGGCGAGTTCCTCGAGCGGGAGAGGGTCGTCATCGGCGATCTCCGGCATGCCGATGCCGTGAAAGCACTGCCCGGCGGCCCTTTCGATGTCCGGGAGGAGAGGAAGTTCTTCGATACCGGCCGCTCGGATGCGCATCGGGCCAGTGTCCCTGGGCTGGCGGGTGGCGACCACTCAAATACCGTGCTACCCCTGCGGGTTCGTCGTTGCCCCAGGCCGGACGGTGGGTCCCGGGCCGGACGGTGGCCGCGGGGTTTGCGCATCGGCATCGCGGCCGCTGCGGTCCGCTCGCGTTGACCGGGGGGAAGGGAGCGGGTCCCAGTGGGACGGGCACGGGCGGTGCGGGTGGGCTTGGAGAAGGCGGCCCGCAGGAGGTCCCCGCCCGGACACGTCCCGTGCCCGACGGGCTCGGCATCGACCACGCGACATTTGTCCGGGTCCTGCAGGCCGGGGCCCCTCGCGCGCCATGGACAACGCGTTCTACGCCCCCGGATTCGCTGTCCGACTCGCCCTCAAGGACCTCGACCGGGCCTTGACGGCCGCCCTCCGGCCCCCTGCTCCAAGCCGTCTGCGGAACCGGCAGGGAGCCGCACCGGCGAGAGCGGCGTATGCCGGGATCGGACGCTCAGGAGGCCCGCCCTCGGCTTCCGGTACGTCGGCAGTCCTGCCCGGGAACCTGCGCGGACCGCGGCTAGGTGTCAGCCGTGGGCCGGGATTCGGCGGCGCGGCGGTATTCGGCGTTGATGCGCTGGGCTTCTTCGAGCTGGTCCTCGAGGATGACGATGCGGCACGCGGCCTCGATAGGGGTTCCGTTGTCGACGAGTTCCCGGGCGCGGGCGGCGACGCGCAGCTGATAGCGGGAGTAACGGCGGTGGCCGCCCTCGGAGCGCAGTGGGGTGATCAGGCGGGCTTCGCCGACGGCGCGCAGGAAGCCCTGGGTGGTGCCGAGCATCTCGGCGGCCCGGCCCATGGTGTAGGCGGGGTAGTCGTCGTCGTCGAGCCGGCCGAACGAGCCTTCTGCTGTCATCGCACCTCTCTGTGGAACACGCTGGAGGGGCCCTGGTGCTCTTGCGGCACCAGGGCCCCGAAGGAACTGCAACACCATCTGCCGGCCCTGATACTGCGCCGGCCTACTGGGTCCGCACCGCCACCGGGGGGGTGGGCAGCGGGTGCGGGGATCGCGGTTGCTTGACCGGAGACCACCTCACTATCGATGTCCTGCGGTACCCGGGCTCAAAACCTCGGCCCGGGCGATCCCGATGGCGCTCTACTCCTCCGTTCGTCCCTCTGGACCAATCACTTGCCACAACCGGTACTACGAATTGCCGGTGGCCTGGAAAAGCGCCACGCTTCGGCAGCCAGCCCCGTCGCCCGTCCTGCGCCTGCTCCGGCTTGGAACCCCACTGCCGAACCTCCCGGTGCGCGCGTCCGCAGCCGACGCCTTCACCGAGGTACTGCTCACCGATTTCACTGCTGGGCACTGCGGATTGCACTTACGGGTACCGTCACCGCGGTCCCGCTCACGGCGGCCCCTGATCACTGCTGGCCACCCGGTCCGGTCGTCAGTCCCGTCGCCGTCCTGCAACTGCCCTGGCTTCGAAACTCCACCACCGCACCGCCTTGCGCACTGCGACTGCGTGTCCTGCTGCCCGGCAGTTCATTTCTGCCAGGCCCTGCTGTCTCTCTGGGCTACGAGAGAAACCATAACCACACCACCGCCCAATGTCTACTCCAGCGATCACAGATTTTGCGGTGCCCGAAGCAGAGGTAACCTGCCCCGAACACCGGCGGGGCCACCCTTTCCCCGAGGACCCAGCCCCTCCTCCCCATGCAGCCCCGGGTTCATGCAGCACTCGGCAGTGCAGGCCGGCCGCTGCCAGCACAACCGGTGGGGTCTCCTCCGGCCCACCGGGATCGAGTTCCTGGCGCTGGACAGCGGACCCGGGATGGCGGACGTGGCCGCTTCGGCGCGTGAACGAGGCTCGACCACCGGCACTTTGGTCATCGGCGCGGACATGGTCGCCCGGCGCCGCATCCGGGACCGCTCCTGGCCGCCCGGGTCACTCGCGGTCGATCGGATGGCAACGGCGCTTGCGATGCTCAGCGCAGCCATTCCGCACCGCTACGACGACTGAGCAGCCCTGTCACGCCCCGTGCCCGGCCAGTCGACGGCGGAAACCAGGTCAGCTCGACGCCGGATCAGAACGCCGGGGCCAGGTCTCCACCATTCATGTGATGGTCGCGTTGCCGAAGGAAGGAGTAACTTAGCAGTAGCTAAATTTCCACTCCGGAACGGAGGCGATCATGGCCGGGGGACGACCGCGCAGCTTCGACAGTGAGACTGCCCTCGATCGGGCGCTGGAGCTGTTCTGGCGCCAGGGCTACGAGGGCACCGGGATCTCCGACCTCACCAAAGCGATGGGCATCAACAACGCGCCCAGTCTCTACAACGCCTTCGGGAACAAGGAGCAGCTGTTCCGCAGGGCGCTGGACCGGTACGCCGACGGCCCGGCCCGCTACATCCGCGAGGCGTTCGCGGAGCCGACGGCGCGGGCGACTGTGGAAGCCCTCCTGCACGGCGCTGCCGACGCCACGACGCATCCCGCTCATCCGCGCGGCTGTATCACCGTGACGGGCGCCCTGGCCTGCGCACCGGGCGCGGAAGCCGCGCGCGACGAGCTGACCGGGCGCCGGGCGGCCGGCGAGGTGGCACTGCGGGAACGGCTGCGGCAGGCCCGCTCCAGCGGCGAGCTGCCGGCCGGCAGTGATCCCGAGGGCCTGGCGCGCTACTTCTCCACCATCTACCAGGGCATCGCCGTCCAGGCGGCCGGTGGCGCGACCCGGGAGCAGCTCCACCAGATCGTGGACACCGCGATGGCCGCCTGGCCGCAGCCGACCGCCTCCTGACGGCACCCCCCGCCCCTGCGGGGGCGGGGGGCCGATTGGTTCGCGCTGCCGGCGCACGGCGGCAGGCCGGAAGCGGCGTGGTTGCGCCCGCCCGGGTATCCAGGGCCGCCACCCCGCACTCCCCGACGCCTCCCACGCGGCCACCCTCGCGGGTGCACGCCGGGCACGTTTCCCACTCGTTTGACAGGCATCCTTCGGCGAGCTATTTTTTAGTAGTCACTAAATAAATGGCCGCTGACCCGGCTCCGCGGATCGCGGGCGAGCTCACGGGCTCTTCCGCGTCGCGCGTACACCACCTACATGAGGAGAGCCCACCATGGGACAGCTCGAGGGCAAGACAGCCGTCATCACCGGCGGCACCACCGGGATCGGCCTGGCCACCGCGGAGCGCTTCGTGGCGGAGGGCGCGCACGTCTTCGTCACCGGCCGCCGCAAGGACGCCCTCGACGCGGCCGTGGCCAAGATCGGCCGCAACGCGACCGGCGTGCAGGGCGACGTGTCCGATCTGGCGGACCTGGACCGGCTCTACGCCGAGGTCGCCCGGCAGAACCGCCGCATCGACGTGCTCTACGCCAATGCGGGCGGCGGCGAGTTCGCCACGCTGGAGCAGGTCACCGAGAAGCACTTCGACCAGACCTTCGGTATCAACACCAAGGGCATGCTCTTCACCGTCCAGAAGGCGCTGCCGCTGCTGAACGAGGGCGCCTCGGTCATCCTGCAGTCCTCCAACGCCGGCTCGCTGGGCAACGCGTCCTTCGGCGTCTACGGAGCCTCCAAGGCCGCGGTCCGGTCCTTCGCCCGCACCTGGGCCGCCGAGCTCAAGGACCGCTCGATCCGGGTCAACGCCATCAGCCCCGGCACGATCGACACCCCCGGCATCGACGGCCTCGCCCCCGACCAGGAGGGCGCCGACCAGCTCAAGTCCTACATGGCCAGCACGATCCCGATGGGCCGCGTCGGACGCCCCGAAGAGGTGGCCAGCGCCGTTTTGTTCCTCGCCTCCGACCAGAGCACCTTCATCACCGGCATCGAGCTCTTCGTCGACGGCGGCCGCAACCAGATCTAGGCACCACCCCCACCCTCCCCGCCGGGCCGGGAACACCCCTGCGCGCCGAACGGCACCGCGGCTGCCTCATCTCCCGGCCCGGCGGGCGGTCCCGCGACCACAGGTAGAGCCCACAGCGAGGCGACCGGGCGCTGGGGCGTCCCGCCGGTGCGCTGCCGCCCGCCGGGCGGCCGAGCCGCGCACCTTCACAGACAAGGCTTTCACGACATGCAATTGGGTCTCACAGGGATCTGGAGTATCGAACTGCGGATGGCCGATCCGAACGAGATCGCCGACGCCGCCGCCGAACTCGACGAACTGGGTTATGGCGCCTTGTGGATACCGGGCCTGGGGGGCGGCGACATCCTCGGCGACTCCGAGCGCCTGCTGCGCGCCACACGCCGGCTGAAGGTCGCCGTCGGCGTCGCCAGCATCTGGCGGCACCAACCCGCCGAGATGGCGGCCGGGCACGCCCGGCTCCAGGCCGCCTACGGCCGCCGGCACCTGCTCGGCTTCGGTGTCAGCGACCCGGCAGCCGCCCAGAGCGCGGGACAGCCCTATCGGCCGCTGGCCGACATGAACGCCTACCTCGACCAACTCGACAAGGCCCCGGACCCGGTTCCCACGGCCGAGCGGGTCATGGCCGCCCTCGGCCCCAAGATGATCGAACTGGCAGGACGACGTACCGCCGGCATCCACCCGTTCATGGTCACCCCCGAGTACTCGGCCGCCGCACGCAAGCAGCTGGGCCAGCGGGCCCTCATCGCGCCCTACCAGGCCGTCGTCCTCGAAGCCGATCCGGGCAAGGCCCGCGCCGCCGCACGCGGATTCCTCGGTGTCTTCCTCGGCATGGACCACTACGCCCGCAACCTGCTCCGCCAGGGATTCACCGAGGACGACCTCGCCGGCGGTGGCAGCGACCGCCTCATCGACAGCATCGTGGCCTGGGGAGACGTCGAGGCCATCGGCACGCGGGTCCGCGCGCACCACCAGGCCGGCGCCGACCACGTCTGCCTGCACGTCGTCGGCTCGGACTCCGCCATGCCCCGGGGCGAATGGCGAGAACTGGCAGCGCTGACCTCCTGATCGCCCGACCCCACCTGCGGTCGAGGTCCATTCGAGGCATGCAGCTTGTCCAGCTGCCCCACTCAACGAGCAAGGAAAACGCCGGTATGACACGAGTCACCACTCCCTTCACAGCGCGCGCCACGGCAGCGGAGGTCCTGGCCGGGGTCGATCTGACCGGACGCCGCATCATCGTCACGGGAGGAGCGTCAGGGCTCGGGGCCGAGACGGTCCGTGCCCTCGCCGGGGCCGGTGCCCGCGTCACGATCGCCACCCGCGACCCCTCCACGGCCGAGGCGATCATGGAGGAATTCCCACAGACCGAAGCGGTCGCACTCGACCTGGCCGACCTGGAGTCGGTCCGCGCCTTCTGCCAGGCATGGGACGGGCCCGCCGACGCCGTCATCGCCAACGCCGGCGTCATGATGCTCCCCGAACGCCGAATCAACGCCCTGGGCTGGGAGATGCAGCTCGCCACCAACTACCTCGGCCACTTCGCCCTCGTGACGGGCCTGCACGAGGCCCTGCGGTCCGCGGAACGGGGACGGGTGGTGGTCGTCAGCTCCGGCGCCCAGCTCCTCGCGGACTTCGACTTCGACGATCCGCAGTTCGAGCGGCGAGCCTACGACCCCGTGACCGCCTACGCACAGTCGAAAACCGCCGACGTACTGCTCGCCGTCGGCATCAGCCGCCGCTGGGCCGCCGACGGCATCACCGCCAACGCCTGCGCCCCCGGGTTGGCCCACACCAACCTCTCCCGGTACCTGGACGCGGCGACCCTGCAGATGCTCGGCGCCCAGGACACGCACGGCAACCGGCTCACCCCGCCCCACTTCAAAACACCCGAACAGGCCGCTGCCACCACGACACTGCTCGCCGCCTCACCCCTCCTCGAAGGCGTGACCGGGCGCTACTTCGAAGAAAACCAGGAAGCCAAGGTCATCCAGGGGGACCCCGGCATCCTGGCCGGCGGCCCCGACGCGACAACCGGCTTCGTGGCCGAGTGGTCCCTCGACCCCGCCGCCGCGGACCGCCTGTGGGAGCACGCACTCACCGCCATCTCCGGAACCGAGCCGTCGCCCTCCGGGCACCACATCACGGCCGCACCCTGCTGGAACGGCATCTGAACAGGCATCAACGCCACACCCACCGAAAATCGGCATCCGGCCGCTGAGGCCGCCGAACAGAAACCCGCACCGAACGACGGCTCCGGTGCGGGGTCCGCCCCACGGTGATCGCGCCACCGTCCGCTTCATCGGCGAGATCCACGGCGGCGCCCCGTGTCGGTGCGAGAGTCAGAGGGCGCGCTTCCGAACCGCCGACGCCGGGAGATGATGGTGAGGCCCCCTCCTTCGCTGCCGCGCTCGCTGCCACTGGCCCGCGCGGTCGACGAGTTCGTGCTCACCACGGTCCTGCTCTTCGTCACCGTGACGATCGTGCGGTGGCTGCGTGATCCCGGCTCGCCGCTGTACATCGCCGACCTGCATGTCGCGCTCGGGGTCATCGGTGTGCTCGGCGGTGCCGTCCTCACCGGGCTGATCTTCACCCCGCCGGGCAGGCAGAGCGGGGGGCACGTGAACCCCGCCGTGACCGTCGCCCTGTGGCTGGTGGACGCCTTCCCCGGTCGCAGTGTGCTTCCCTACGCGGCCGCCCAACTGGCCGGGTCGGCGACGGGGACGGCGCTGGCCCGCCTGGCGTGGGGTCCCGCGGTCGCCCGCCGGTCGGTCTCGCACGGCGCGATCCGGCCCTCGCCCACCTGGCAGGCGTCGTCGGTCTTCCTCGCCGAGGCGGGTGCCATGGCGGCGGTGATCCTTGTGGTCGGCTGGTTCCTGGCGCACAGCCGGTTCATCCGCCTGCTGCCGTACGTGCTCGGGCTGTGCATCGCGCTGGTGATCGCTCTGCTCGGCCCCCTCAGCGGGGGCTCGATCAACCCCGCCCGCCAGTTCGGTCCGGCCGCGCTGTCCGGGCAGACCGATGATCTGTGGATCTATCTGATCGCGCCGGTCTTCGGTGCGGTGATCGGCGCGGCGATCTACCACCTGTTCATCTGGCGGTTCGACGCGTGCCGGCCGCTGACGTACAAGCTGATCGGCGACGAGAGCGAGGTGGAGGCTGCCTGAAGCCGGATGCGGGGAAGGGCAGCGGTGCCACTTATGCTAACTTTGCCCGGATTCGTCATGAGACGGATCTCCGGACCGGCAGAGGGCTGGGCTTCGATGCATGTCTTCGTCGCGGGCGCTACGGGTGCGGTCGGCCGGCTGCTCGTTCCCCTGCTGCTGGAGGCGGGCCACCGGGTCACCGGGATCTCCCGCTCGGCCGCGGGTGCCGAGCGGGTACGCCGCCAGGGCGCCTCAGGGGTTCAGGCCGATGTCCTGGACCGGGACGCCCTGCACCGCGTGATGGCGGCGGCCGCCCCGGACACGGTGATGCACCAGCTGACCGACCTGTCGGCCGCGGACAGCGCGGCGACCGACCGGCTGCGCCGGGAGGGAACCCGCAATCTGGTGGACGCGGCCAGGTCCGCCGACGTGTCCAGCATCGTCGCCCAGTCGGTCTCCTGGGCGTACGCGCCGGGGGACGACCCGGCCGACGAGACCGCGCCCCTCGACCTCGGCGCGGGGTACCCGCGGCGGGAGATGGTGGACGGAGTCCGGGCGCTGGAGGACACGGCCGCGGAGCTGGAGACGGCGGTGCTGCTGCGGTACGGCATCCTGTACGGCCCCGGCACCTGGTACGTCCCCGGGGGCCCGGTGGCCGCGGCCCTGGCCGGCGATCCGGACGCCCGTTTTCTCGGGAGCGTCGAGGCGGATCTGTCGGTGACCTCGTTCGTGCACATCCGCGATGCCGCACGGGCCGCGGTCGCCGCCCTCGGCTGGCCGTCCGGGCCGGTCAACATCGTGGACGACGAGCCCGCGCCGGCTCGCGCGTGGCTGCCGGTCTTCGCCGCCGTCCTCGACCTGCCCGCACCGGAACCCGCGTCAGGACAGCAGCCCTGGGCGCGAGGAGCGTCCAACAGCCTGGCCCGCTCGCGAGGATGGGAGCCCGAGCATCCGACGTGGCGGTCGGGCTTCGCCGCGCAGCAGGCCTGATCTGCCCGCATCTCGCTGTTCCCGCTGGTCAGCGAGCCGCCGCGGAGACACCGTCCGTCGAGTGGGATTAGGTGAGGGTCCGTTTCCATGACGGATTCCCGGGCCACTTCCTCCGAGAGGCAGTCCGCACGGGGCGTCTCGCGCCCGGCACCCGGCTGCCGTCGTCCCCCTTCGCCGGAAGGCGCCCGGGACAGCGCTGCGATCACCAGCACGAGGGCTGCCGTGCAGGCAGGCTCACGGCCTGCCTCGTGGCGTGGGTGTCAGGGTTCGGGCGAGCAGGAGGGCCATGTCGTCCTCGGCCTGCCCGGGCGCGGGCACGTTGTCGATGATCGCGGTGGCGAGGTCCTCCAGCGCCCCGGCAGGGGCGGTGAGGGCGGCGCGCAATCGGTCGAGTCCGTGGTCCATGTCGTCCGCGCGGGTCTCGACCAGGCCGTCGGTGTAGAGCGCGATCAGGCTTCCCTCCGGCAACCGCGTTTCGATCGAGCGGAAGTCTCCCAGTCCGACGCCGACGGGCGCGCCAACGGGCACGTCGGCGAATGCGACGTCTCCGTCGGGGGTGACGATGGCCGGCGGAGGATGCCCGGCGCTGGCCATCGTGCATCGCCTGGTGGCAGGGTCGTACACCACATAGACACAGGTGGCCCCGACAATGGGCGTGGTGAACTCGTCCTCGGGGCGGTCCCTGGCCAACCCCACGACGACTTCGTCCAGGCGCCTGAGCACCTGGTCCGGGGGCAGCTCCAGGTTGGTGAGCGTGTTGACCACCATGCGGACCCGCCCCATGGTCGCAGCCGCGTTGATCCCGTGGCCGGCGACATCGCCGACCACCAGGGCGACCCTGTCGTGCCGCATCGGAATCGCATCGAACCAGTCGCCTCCCACTCCGTCCCGGGTATCGGCGGGCAGGTAGCGGGAGGCCACCTCGACGGCCTGGCCGCTCTGCAGCTGGTGCGGCAGCAGGTCACGCTGCAGTGCGAGCGCCGCGGTACGTTCCCGGCTGTAGCGGCGCGCGTTGTCCAAGCTCAGCGAAGCCCGGGCCGCCAGCCCCTCAGCGAGGCGGAGATCGTCCCTGCTGAAGGGGGCCGGATTCTCGCCGCGTACGAATGAGGCGATGCCGAGCAGCACCCCGCGCGCCCGGAGGGGAACGATCATCAGCGAATGCAGTCCGAACTGCCTGACGACCCTGGCCCGGTCGGGGTCGTTGTCGCGCCAGGTCCCGGGCGAGGTGTCGATGACCGGTTCGAAGTGGGATTGCCCGGAGTCTCTGACGCCGGTGTAGGGGGACGTCGGGGGGACGAAGACCGGCATCCCCCGCTGCCACAGGGCCTCGGGAACCCCGGGGTGGACCGAGGCCATCCCCCCGCGGTAGAAGGCGGGAACGCTGACGTTGGAGGCGTCCAGGCGTCCCAGAGGCTCCTCGTCGGGAATGACGGTGTCAGCAAGTTCGACGGTGACGAAGTCCGCGAGCGCCGGCACCGCGGTGTCCGCCAGTTCCTGCGCGGTGCGCATGACGTCGAGGGTGCTGCCGATGCGGGTTCCGGCCTCGGCAAGGAGCTCCAGCCTCCGCCGTGAGCCGCTCTCGCCCGTGTCCACGGCCATCAGGCACACTCCCCGTGCCCTGCCGTCCGATTCGTCCAGCGGGAACAGCGACAGCGAGAGAGGGGGCTTCCCGGTCTCTCCTGCTACCGCCGGCGGAATCCACTCCTGGTCCAGGGACGGCGCACCGCTTTCGAAAACGCGGCGCATCTCTGCCTCAAGCGCTTCCGCACCCCCGCCCGGCAGCAGCTCAGTGATCCGTCGTCCCGGCTGCGGACCCCCCGGAATGAAGTCCATCTCGTTGATCGCCTGATTGGACCAGATACAGCGCAAATCCCGGTCCAGTACCAGCGCACCCATCGGCGCGTGGTCGAAGAGTGCTTTCGGCACGACGGCGTCCGGACTCGAAAGGGCGGGAGGCTCGATGGGACCTGCCTCCCACACGAACCAGTCGCCTGCGGCTTCCCCCACCGAAAAAGGGCTCACCCGGAGCTCCATCGTCCGTCCCCGGCCGTCAGGCTGCCGGAGTTCAACGGTCCCGGACCACGTCCGCGACTGCTCCATGGCAGAGGCACAACCGGAGTCGCCGCCGGCCATCAGCAAATGGTCGACAGGACGGTTCATCGCCTCCTCGGCGGAGTAGCCCCACAGACGCTCGGCCGCCTCGGTCCATCCGACGACAGTGCGGGAAGCGCTGACCAGGGCCACCAATTCCAGAGGAGTGCTCACTTTTCGTACTTCCGTGATTTCACAGGGTCACCCCATGTCATATCCTGGCTAAATCCGCTATTTCATCCTCTTGTCAAGGGTTCCACAACGTCCGGCACACTGCAGGCCCCGATCCCTCGGCACACCGAAGGCCCCGTTCATGATCTCGGAGCCCGCCCAAAGGCGGGGCGCGAGGTACACAGAGCACGGCAAGATCATCTGGACCGAACAAGCCATCATGCACGAGTGAGCAGCACAGCTGGGCCGCCCTGGCACTGTTCCCTCACCCTGGTGGTCGCGCTCGGCGGCGACAGTCTCACCCAGCAACGGCAGGACGCCGGCCGTATCCCGGCCTCCAAGGCGTGCGTATGACACGGGGTGGGCGCACGATCGGCCGGGCCGGACTCGGCTTCCACCATCATTCCCCGGCGATCTGCCAGCGACTGCACGGCAGTTACGGGAACGTGGACGCGGCACTCGCTGTCCCAGCGGTTTCTGCGACCGCCCGACGAGGAATCACGGATCTCTTCCCGTGCACTATTCTTCTCGCCCCTGCACAATAGAATCCACTCTCGTGACAGGTCGGAAACCAGCCATGGCCATCCCACA
Source organism: Streptomyces sp. DvalAA-14 (assembly GCF_900091855.1). Taxonomy (GTDB): domain Bacteria; phylum Actinomycetota; class Actinomycetes; order Streptomycetales; family Streptomycetaceae; genus Actinacidiphila. Next base: position 48,497 of record NZ_FMCH01000543.1, on the reverse strand, counting down.
GCTCTGTCGCTGGAATGGCCACGGTCAGGTAGGCGGCGAGATGCCGGATGTCGGGAGCCGTCCAGCCATCTTCTCAACACGGCAGGTGTGATTCGGTAGTCATCGCCAAGCTGTACCGGCTGGTCCTGGACGAACTCGGCGCGCGCGGGGAACTGGACTGGAGCCGGTGTCGTGTTCAGACGAAGGCCGCCCTGCTATACGGCACATACCAAACCAACATGCGAAGCGCCACGCGAGTCATGCTCCAAGCGCCGTAGCACCATGCGGCGGTTGTTACGGCTTGGTCCCGTTCATGATGTTGGCGATCGGTCCGATGAGGAACCATGAACCGTCGACGCCCTGGCCCTTGATCTGGTTGGGAGCGGTGTCGCCCGTGAAGTAGTACAGCGGGTGGCCGCCGTAGGTGACCTGCTTTTTGCCGTCCGTCCGGGTGATGGTGCCCAGATTTTTCGGCACGGTGTACTGGCCGGTCACAGTCACCGCTTTGGTCGTCGTGAGCGGGGGCCACTTCGTGGCGCACGCGTCGTAGCAGTTGGACGCGTTTGCCTTGTCCTTGGTGTACGAGTACAGCGTGCGTCCAGCAGAGTCCGTGAGCCAGATGCCGGCACTTCCTTTCGCGGTCTTCAAGACCAGCTTCGAATCCGAGTCGGCCGAGTTCGGCGCCGCTGAAGCCGTCGTCGAACCTGAGTCGGCCGAACTCGCCGCACTCGTCTTGGGGGCAGCAGCCGATGAGTCATCGGATGAGCTGCCGCATGCTGCCGCGAACGTCGCCAAGGCAGCGAGTGACAGGGCGAAGCCAACCGTTCGCACTGAAGTCCTACGGGACATGAAACCGTCCTTACCTATTTGCGATAAAACTGATTCACCGAACCGCATATGTCGCATTCGATACAGCGGTCAATCTAATGTGTCTCAAAGCGTAAGTCAAGACCGAACGTTCTATCTTGCAGATCGAGACGCGCCAACGGGGCCAAGAACAGCGCCCTGTGATGCCGCTTGGTCGACGCCTGCAACGAACGCCCACATCGGGCTCGCGAGCCTGCTCCGGCGAACAAGGCGATACCGAGGCGATACCGAGTCGTCGCCTAGGCCGGCCTACCGGTCATGGACGGGTCTCGACCAACCCTCAAGCGCAGGTGAGACGTTGAGGCGGGACGGAGACCACCGCGGGCAGCAGACGGGCCGAGCGGACGCGGCTGGACGCCCGGTCGTGTCGCACACCGCCCTCGCCGCCGGTCAGGAAACCTTGACGGTGATGGTGTGGTAACCCGTGGAGCCGTTCGGCACCACATCCTGGACGGCCGAGGTCTGCACCGTGCCGGTGCCGTCGGTCGCGCGCACCTTGACCTTATGCGAACCCTTGGGAGCATTCGCCCACCGATACGACCATTGCCGCCAGGTGTCCGGGGTGTCCGACGTCGCCAACATCGCCTCCCGCCAGGCCCCGTTGTCGATCTGCACTTCTACCGCCGCGAGGCCCCGGTGGGTAGCCCAGGCCGTGCCGGCGAGCACCACGGTCCCGGCCGATACCGTCGCCCCGGTAGCCGGCACGTCGATCCTGGACGCCGTCTTGACCGGGGCCTGCGGCGAATAACCACGCGGCGTCCAGTATGCGTCGGAGGAGGCGAACGTGGTGACGTCCAGATCCGTCAACCACTTGGTGGCCGACACGTATCCGTACAGGCCGGGGATCAGCATCCGGCACGGGAACCCGTGCTCGATCGGCAGTGCCTCACCGTTCATCGCGATCGCCAGCATTGCCTGCCGGCCGTCGAGCACCGCTTCGACCGGTGAGCCGATCGTCATGCCGTCGGTCGAGGTGGACAAGAGCATGTCCGCCCCGCGGCGGACGCCGGCGCGGCGCAACAGCGGTGCCAATGGCGTGCCGAGCCACCGCGCGTTGCCGACGTACGGTCCGCCCACCGGGTTCGACACGCAGGTCAAGGTCATGTCGTGTTCCTCGAACCTGTAGGAGAGCAACTCCTCGAAGGTGATCTCGAACGGGCGGTCCACCATGCCGTGGATCTTCAGCTTCCAGGAGCCCGGGTCCACCCGAGGGACAGCAAGCGCCGTGTCCACCCGGTAGAACTGAGAGGTCGGAGTGAAAAACGACCCGAGCCCCTTCACGTCCGGGTGCACAGAGGCGGGCGGTTGGGGCAGCACGGTCGCCGGGACCGGCAGCACCACCTTCGCGCGCGCCGCCGAAACGTCGTAGCGCTTTTTGATCCACGCGTCGCCGCCAAATCCGGCGACGAGCGCGCCCGCAGCCGTACCCAACGTGCCGAGCACGAAGCGGCGCCTCCCGCTCGACTCGGCAGAAGGGGCCGATTCCTTCAGTGACATGGTCGTCAGCCAGCGCATCACCGACGCCGCCACGAGTCCGGCGAGCAGCGAGGGAAGCAGCCAACTGGTATTCGCGGCCGGTCGCGTGACCGCGGCGATTCCACCGACCACGCCGAACACCGCGGTCAGGACGCTCGCAATGGTCAGCCGAGCGCGGGCCAGCACACCGAGGCCGGCCGCCCCCAACGCCACCGTCACATAGACCCCGGTCTGCAGCGCCAGCTTGTCATTGCTGCCGAAGTTGCGGATCGCGAACTGCTCAAGCCACGTGGGCGTGACGCTGATCGCCCAGGTCCCGGCCGCCACCGCAGGCGAAGACTCTGCTCCGGTAGCCACCGCAACCAGTTCGCCCGCCGCCAGCCCAGCGCCGGCAGCCACCAGGCCGACCAGCGCCCCACGCGCGATCCACCCACCGAGAGCGGCCAAGCGCCTCTTGCCTGTCGGGGAACCGGACTCTTGCTGTGCGTCCTCTCCTTCCGGATCCGCCGCCGAACTGTCCACGGCCTTGCCCTGCATGCCGCCGGGCTGCTCGCTCATCTGTCCTCCGTCGAGGTGGTAACCCGGCCCGGGAGGACCAGGACGGCGAATGCGGAGACGATGTCGTCACACAACGCGGTGTCCATGTCAGTCCGCTCGGGGGGCGCGGCCGAGACGCTGCGCCGAGACGAGGAAAAATGTTCCGCCGAGAATGGCGTAGCCGCCCACCGTTGCCAGCTTCGGGTTCGAGGCGGACGCCCCCACGATGAGCTGGCCGGCTCCGGAAACGATCGCCCAGGCGCCCCACACACGCAGGGAGGCCGGAACTCCCGATGCGCCGGCGACGGCCGGGTCGGCCCCGAGGTGGGACTTGTTGGCGAACAGCAGTGCGGCCCAAACGGCGGCGAAGCCGGACCGTGCGAAGTACAGCTGTCGCAAAGCCGGGGCGAGTGTGCCGACAGCCGCAGGCGAGCGAGCAGAGGGCAAGTCAACGGTGGTCAAGATGATCCTCTCGAGCGGCACCGAAGAGCGAAAGTGCGACGCCGCGGGCAACGCCCCGGTCCCCTCCTCCGCAGGGAGGCAAGGACAGAGCCGCTGGGCTTGTGCTAGGACTGAACGTTCTCTCTCGACGTAGCATTACGCCTCCAGGCACACCTGTCAAGAAAGAACGTTCTCCCTAAGTGTTGTCAGACAGGTGGCAGAGCTTCTGTCGCACCCCGTCGCCGCGAACCACGACAACAACGCGACCTTCTTCGAGCTGCTGGGCGACGCGGAGCCGCTCCTCCTTGTCCGCAAGGAATGGCCTCACTCCGGAGCCCAGTTGCGCTTCACCGACCTCGACGGCGATCACCTGACCTGCTTGGCGACCAACACCAAAAGCGGGCAGCTCGCCGACCTCCAACTCCGCAACCGCCGCCGGGCCCGCGGCGAGGACCGCATCCGAAACGCCCGCTCCTCCTGGCCGTGGGCCGCTTTCAGCGCCTCGTCTCGTACCTGGTCAGGAGCACGCCGGCGGGAAACGTCCGTGTTTCCACCAGGTTCACGTTCGCCCAGCTTTCCAGCGCGGCGAAGAACGGTGTGCCGTCACCCACCAGGACCGGATGGGTGACGATCGCGTACTCGTCGATCAGGCCGGCCCGCATCGCCGCCCCGGCGAGCGCTGCGCCACCGACCCGCATCGGCCCACCGTCCTCGGCCTTGAGCCGAGTGATCTCCGCGACCGCGTCGCCGGCGACCAGGCGAGCGTTCCAGTCGACCTTGTCGACCGTCGAGGAGAACACCACCTTTGGCGTGTCCCGCCAGTTCCGCGCGAACTCGATCTGCGCTGGGGTGGCGCCCGGTTGCTGGTCGCCGGTCGGCCAGTAGGCGCTCATGCTCTCCCACAGCCTGCGCCCGTACAGCAACAGGCTGATCGCGCTCTCCTGGTCGAGCCACCACTGGAACAGCTCGTCGCTCGGCCTACTCCAGCTGAGGTCGTCGCCGGGCGCGGCGACATAGCCGTCCAGGGACACGTTCATGCCGTAGAGCAGTCTCCGCATAGCGCCAGCCTTCCGTCACCAGGTCTCGGAAGTCTAGACGGGCCTTGACCCTGGATCCCCGAGCTGCGGGCGTAGTTGCTCGGAAACTGCTGGAGTTGCTCGTCGGCCACTTCGACCGCAAGGTTCATCCGGTCGTGGACCGGCACTCGGCCCACCGTTCGAAGGCCGTCCGGGCCTGGCTCGCCGAACTCCTTCGTCGACTACCCGAGCAGTGCCGGCTGAGGCCGCAGCTCTCGCGAGTCCGCCGAGGGCCTCGGCGGCTCTTGTCGGGCACGGTCCCGGGCAGGCCGGTCTCGACCCACGGCATGCCCCAGGAACCGGGCCGCCGACACGGCGTCCCGGTTCGCACCGCGCGCGACGCGGCGCCGGCCGCCCATGCCAGACGCGACTGGGCCGGGTCCGAGTGCCTCGCAGCTCGGACCGAGGACCAACACGAAGGCAGCGCTGCGCACGTAGGCCACCGAGCGGACGACATGCTGCGGCTGGGTGCCGACCGCTGCCAGCGTGCCCGATCATCGTCAGACCGTCGGCCGGGTACTCGACCGTACGCGTCGTAATCGTCGTCATGAGTCCGCACGGTAGTGATCGTCGAACCCGGCCGGGCCGGTGTTCACCGCTGGCAGAACAGTGCGGGTGTGGCCCTGCATGCGGCGACGGCTCACGTCACCGCCCTGGCCAGGAATCTGGTCATCGTGCCCGTTTCCCTGCTGCGCAGCCGCGTGGCCAAGGACGCGGAGGTGTTGGCGCTCCGGCACGAGAAACCAGTGTTGCGCCGTCAGATCGCGCGGGTCCACTACGGGCCGGCCGACCGGATCCGGCTGACCACGTTCTCGCGATTGGTCCCTCGCGGGCGATGGCGCCAGGTCTTCGCCGTCACGCCAACCACACTGCTGCGCTGGCACCGGGAACTCTGCGGGCCCGAGCTCGAACAGTCCCACAGCGGGGCTTCCGCAGCGTCAGGACGCGCCGCCGCTGACGGACCGCCGACGATTGCCCGCACACCACCCAGGTGGCCGGGGCGGCACGTGGTCAGCGGCGGCTGGTGGCCAGGATGACGAGGAACTGGCCGGCGCCCGCCTCGATGTCGGCGGTCACCGGCAGGCCCGGTACCAGCCGTGAGAACCGGTCCAGCAGCCAATCCGCCGCCTCCTGGGCGTCACGCCTGGTCGGACAACGGCCCACAATCTCGCGGCCCCCCTTGCGCTCCAGCCTCCCGGCAACGGTGATCAGCGGCGCGGGTTCGACCACGTACAGGCGGTCCGGCCAGGCGATCACTACCTTGACCGCGCCTTTGCGGGTGTTGCACCCGCGGTGCGCGAGCCGCTCGGCGACCCTGGCCTTCCGGTCGGCGGTCCGACTGTCGACGCTGGGCCCCCGCAGGTCGTTCACCGACTTGTCGGGGTCGACCGGTTCGTCGCACACCCAGCACCGCCAGCCGTCGCGCTCGGCAACATCATCAAGAAGACTCACCCGAGCAAAGTAGCCTGCCCAGCTGCCACCCGGGCGCACCAGGACCTCGGCAAAGTCGGAGAGGGCGTTGTCTCGGGTTGTTGATCACCCTCGCCGGGTCAGCTGATCTGCTCATCCCGGCTTCTTCCGGAGACAGCAGGACGGCCGCTGCGAGGGATCCGGCTCCCGCAGGTTCCCGTTGACGCGGCACTGGACGTGCGACATCGTCTCCGTGGTCGAGGGACGGGGTCGAAGCGGGACCGAGGCCATGATCGAGATGCTCCGCATCCGAGGGGCCTTCGGCGGTGACGCGGACCACGACACCCATGCCCGCGAGCTGGACGCCTTCGCGGCCAAGGACGGCCGGGCGGCGGCCGAGCTCAGCCGCGCCCGTCTGCTCGCGATGAAGGAACGGCTGGGCTGAACACTCCCACGTGGGGTGCGGCGGACGGTCAGTCCAGAGCGACCCGGCAGACCGTACCACCGGTCAGCGTGACGAGGTCGTCGAAGGTCATGGGCACCACGGTGTGCGGCGTCCCCGCCGCCGTCCAGACGGTCTCGTGCTGCCGCAGCGCCTCGTCGATCACCGTACGCAGGCGCGTCGGGTGTCCGACTGGCGCGACCCCGCCGATCGCCTGCCCCGTACTGGCCCGCACCTGCTGGGCCGTGGCCATCGACACCTCGTCCGCGCCGACGGCCTGCTTGAGCACGCCGGTGTCCACCCGGTGCCGGCCGCTGGTCATGACCAACAGCGGTTCCCCGTCGACGAGGAACAGGAGACTGCTGGCGATGGCACCGACCCCGCACCCGAGCGCTGCGGCCGCCTCAGCCGCGGTGCGGGCGGAGCCGGGGAGCTCGCGCACCACCGCCGTAAGTCCCGCATCGACGAGTTGCTGCTGCACGATCCGGCTGCGGGTGGGCAGTTGCCGGTCCACGGTCATCCTGAGTGTTCCCTTCCATCGTCGCTCGGCGGAGGTGGTGGGTAGTGCATGAGCAGGAGCACGTCGGTGGTGGCGCCGAGAGCGGAGAACCGGTGCGGCACGTCGCCGCGGTAGCGCAGGCTCTCCCCCTCGCCCAGTTCTCGTTCGTCACCGACGCAGCCGACGCGGACCCGGCCTCGCACGACCGTCACGGTCTCGCGCACACCCGCTGCGTGCGCGGCCGATTCCTGGCGCCGTTCGCTGAGCGTGGCGCGGTAGACCTCGACCAGGTACTCCTCCGTCGGCCACCGGGTCAGCAGCGTCGCCGCGACCGAATCCCCCTGCACCGCCGACGTCGTGTCAAGAGCGCCGTCCGGCATGAGGGCACCGAGCGGGGCTTCCAGTGCGGTGGTCAGCGCGAACAGCGTGTCCAGCCGTGCGCCGCGCCGGTCGTTCTCCAGCTCCGAAATCGTGCCCTTACCGACACCGCTGCGCCGGGACAACTCTGAGAGGGAACAACCCCTCGCCCTGCGCAGCCCCTTCAGCTTGGCCCCCAGCGATTCGTCCGCCGACATCCCACCACCGTCCCGCCGTTCTGTTAACAGAACGATATCAGCCTCTTCTTCCTGCCCGACCCTGGTGGTCATGCGCTGAGTGTGCTGTGGATTGCCGGCCTGCGAGATGATCGTGGTGCGGCCGGTTTCTGTCTGCCTCCGGTCGCGAGGGTGGGGCCGGGATCTCGATGGTTCCGCAGCCGTGGCCCGAGCAGGCGGCGGAGGTCGCCAAGGCGGTACGCGCCAGGTTTCACGGATGGGAGGCGCCGCTGCCGGTGGCGGTACGTGACGGGCCCTGTTGACCCGTGACGCTCGCGGGGCCCGCGGGGCACCCCCCTGCAATCCTGGCCGGGCTCTCCAACGGTCCGGCCAAGATTCGCGGCACCGGCAACGAATTGTCAGGGTTGGTGGCACTGGCGAATCTGGCGAAGCCCGGACATCACGGTATGTACCCTCGGGGATTCCTACCGGCCGTCCAGTTGCCTGGTCACTGCGTCGAGTGTCGGCCAGGGGGGACCCTCGCGCAGCAGGCGAAGGAGTTCTTCCCCGAATTGCCTCCCGTTCGGAAACTGGTCGCCACGGTCCCAACGCCACGCCGCGACCATCGCGAGGACGAGTTGCCGGCACTCGTCCAGCAGTCCTTGGTCAAGGCTCGGGTAATGCCCGCAAACCGTCTCTGGAACATGAGCGAGATCGAACTCGACCGGTCCACGGCAGCACGTCTCGAGGTCGATGAACAACGGGCCGCTCTTCGTGCTGAGCACATTGCCCGGATGCGGCTCGCCGTGGAGCAGCTGCTCCACGGCGCCGCGGTTCTCGATCGCCCGGCGCAGGCTTTCCAGTCTGCTGCTGAGGAACACGCGGTCTGCGTCGGCGAGCTCCGGCGAGAGATCCGGGTTGGCAACGACTTCTTCCGCCTGCGCGATCCGATCAGTGAACCGGGGGCTCGGCACATCGACCTCCTGCATGCCGGCGTGCAGCCGCTCCAGCGCCTCGGCGTAGTCGACTGCTGAGACGTGAGGTGTCGCGGGCTCGTAGTAGGTCCACAACGTCACTGCGAAGCCATCGCGCATGTACACGAGCGGGTCCACCCGAGGCTCCAAGGCGCCCACAGGGCATCCGGCCTCCGCGAGCCGTTGAGCGAGGTCGACTTCGAACCGTGCAGCCCCATGCCCCCCTGGGGCGACCCGGGCAAGGACGTCGCACGGTGTCAGCCGCAGCGCGAGCCTGTTCGAGTTGTGGAGAACGACCGCGTCGTCGGCTGGCAGGTCAAGTGACGCGGCGACCCAAGTCGCAGCCGCGATCGCGCGCGTGAGGTCGGATATCTCCACCGGCGAATCTTGGCATGGATGACCGAGGGGTGCCGACCAGCGTGGGCAGGTGCCAACTCCCGTGTCCCGGCAGACGAGGTTCTGTCCGGTCGATCTTGGACTGTGCAAGGATGCTTTCCATGACTTGCATCCGAAGGGGCAGTGCCGCGTAGAACACCAGCATCACTTCGGTCGCGGGAACGCGGTTGGGGAAGACCCTGGGTGCGGTATCGCGATGTTCCGGGTCTCTCGGGAGCGGCGAACGCCGCCGTCCGTGTGCTCGAACGGGAGCGATCGTCTCCGGGCATCGTGTCAGTGGCGCTGAGCGTGTGGTCCGTGCGCGTCCACGGCACCAAGCGCCGGTGGAGGCAGTGGGAGGCGGAGTTCACCTGCCCGTGCTGCGGCGAGGGCTGGGCCCGGGACAAGCTGCAAGACGTTCTGTTCATGCTTCCGCCGAGCGCCGCTGCCGAACTCAGGGTTCGGGTCGAGCGCCTGGACATGGTGCTACTCACACGAACGCATCACGAGCCCACGGCAGAACCGGAGTTGGCCTGGTGGCATCGCAGGTGCTGATCGCACCCATGCGCCCGCTGGTTCGTTGGTCTTGCATGACTGGTCGGGGGGATCCGACAGAGGCGGAGTGGCGACGTCTGGAGCCGCTCCTGCCGACGGGCAACAACCGCTGCGCGCCGTGGCGCGATCACCGCCGGGTGGTCAGCGGGATTCTGCACCGGGTGCGGCCGGGGTGCAGGGGCGTGACCCGCCGGAACGCTACGGACCCCCGCGAGCGCAAGCAACTCGAGGGCTACCGCGAATCGCCCGAGGTCGAGCACGAACGCCAGGAGCACCGTCTGTCCATGGCACTGGCCAAGGCCGTCTACGACCGCCGCATCCAGCTCGGGCTCTCCCAGACCGAACTGGCCACGCGCTCCGGACTGACCCAGGCCAAGATCTCCCGGATCGAAGGATCCGACACCGTCCCCACACTGCCGTTGCTGGCAAAGCTCGCTAAAGGCCTGGACGCTTCACTGAACATCGCCATCGAGGCGGAGACCGTGCGACTCTCCCTTACCGCCCACGACGCCACCTGACCTGACGGTGCTTGTGGGCCTGGCGGAGGGGCCCTGGGCGCGCAGGAATCCCCGCCGGGTGGGGTACCGCTGCCGAAAACCTCATCCGTGCAGGTCACGCGCCATTTTGGTATTCGTGGAGGATGCCGCCGAGTCGGTGGCGTTTTCGTATGTCGAGGCGGGAGATCTGCCCCGGACCAGTGATGGGCGCGAGCAACGGGTGCAACGGACGGGCGTTGGCGATGCCTTGATGCGGACGGTGCCCGTTGTAGAACTGTTCGAACTCCCGTAGGGCATGGAGCAGGTGACGGTGGTTCCAGATGAGGGTGCGGTCCAGTAGCTCGCGCCGGCAGGTCTGCACCCACCGTTCCATGATCGAGTTCATCCGCGGTATCGGGATGCCGCTGAGCACGACCTCGATCCCGACGTCGGCGAGGATGGTGTCGAACAGGGCGATGAACTTCCCGTCCCGGTCCCGGATCAGGAACCGCGCGCGGCAGTCGGCGTACTCTCCCTGGCCGCGATCGCGGAGTGGGCCGCGACGCACCCACCACCGTCCTCACCGCCCTCGGCGGCCCGAGCTGTGAACGGCTGGGGATGAAGCGGAGGCCGGCCCGGCCTGGACGCCAGGGGCAGCCACAGTTCGCGCACCGACCGCTGGGGCTAGCGGGCGCCAGCGGGTGGCGTCCGCACGCGAAGTCGCAAGTGGATGGGCATCAACCCTCATGCGGCTATTGGCGGGCGGTGAGCCAGCCGGCCTTTTCGATGACCTCGCGAGCCGCGTCCTCCTCCGACTTTTCATACGTGGAGACGAGGAAGTCCCGGATCCTGTCCAGGTCGTCCCGCGCGTGGTAGACATCGACCCAGCCGCGCAGGCCCTCCTGCCAGAACTCGTTCGGCTCGCGCGCCGTCACCCGCTCCTTCAGGACGGCCTCCGGTGCAGTCAGCTCGCAAACGGCAAGGTTCGCCCCGGGAACGGCATCGCGCAGCAGCCTCAGTTCCTCCTCGTCCGCAATGACGCTTGGCAGCAAAAGCCTGAGACCGGGAACCGCGGCGTAGCGGGGCCAGATCGCCTTGAGGTTCTCACGTGCGAAGGAACGGCCCTGGTAGGGGTGCACCAGCGAGATCTCGTCCAGGTCGATCACCCCGTGAGACAGATCGGCCTCCCGCAGCATCTCGGAGACCGCCCGCGCCAACGTCGTCTTCCCGGCGCCCGGCGATCCGTGCAGGACGAGCACATCGATGTCTTCCACGAGCTGAACCTAGCGGCGGGAGTCGGAAGTGCTCAATCACATTTCTGCCACTGCCCCACTCCGATAACACGTTGCAGATTGCCGGAAGTGGCTTTCAGCTGTGGGGCTCCCGTAAGTGCGGACGGGGCGGTCGTGGTGATGCGAGAACGGGTCGGCCCGAGGGCCTGGCGGGTTCTTGCCGGCGCTGGTGACCGCCAGCGCCAAGGTGGTCAGTCGCGTTGGGCCTCGTGGGAGAGCGAGCGGGGCGGTCCACCGCGGATTACGGGACAGCCCTTAGCGACGCGCAGCGGCATCTGGTGACAAGCAAACCCGAGAAGGGGGCCGGGCAGCAGCCCGGCCCCCTTCTCGACTGGCCCCGGTCGACCCGTAGCGGTCGCCAGCACGTCATCCCCGATCCGAACGCCGCCTCCTGCGCGCTCGGTGAGCATGGTCGCGAAGGAGCGGACGTGCCCGGTGAGGGCGTCGAGTTCGGAGCAGTGCGTCCGGACGGCCCTCCCCCCAGCGGTCGTCCAGTAGGTGCTTGTACTCGTCGAGGACGGAGGGCCAGCTCTGCCACTGACCGGTAAACAGCTCCTCCGGCGTCGCGGCGTCGGCGATCTGCTTGACGGTGCGGTAGGTCATCCCCAGCTGCCGCTGGACCGAGCGCCGACTGTGTCCCGCCGTCAGCAGTGCGTGGACGGCGGCATGCCGGACCCGGGTCCGATCGGCGAATCGGTGCCCGCCTGGCCCGGAAGGCCTGGCCTCCGTCACCACCGGCGGCACCACCGCCGGCCTGATCCGCGATCCTGCGGGCACGCTGATCGGTGTGACCACCGGGGCGCGACCTACTACTGATCAGTTACGCCGAGGTCCCCACAGGCGGCTTGTCCACGCCAGCCGAGGCCGCCTGCACTATCGGTGTCGCCTACGCCGGCGATTACGCCGCCAGCCTCGTATCCGGCTGACCTGAACGGCGGGTGGTAGCCGTACCAACACGTGGGGCTGCCAGCCGCGTTGTATGCCATTTCTTCAGGAGGACCCATTGGGAAACACTATTGACATCGCCGTCGGTGGAAGCCGGCTGCCTGGTGGGCCAGGAACGGATCTTGTGGTCGTTCTGTGCTGTGCGGCCGTGGTCGCCTTGATCATATTTATCGGGATTCAGAAGAACAAAAGAAGGTGATCACCCGGCCACGAGTCCGACATCTGCCTCGGCCCCAACGGAACGAGCTTCGTCGAGTCTGGATTCAGCGGCTGCGCCCTCGTCTGCGAAGCGGCACCCTGAGACAGGGTGACCTGAGGCCGGGGCGGGCGACTACCCCCGGATCGTGCGGGTCAGGAGCGACGGCTCCCGGCCTTCGCGGCGTTCTTGTCGACCGCGTCGGCGAACGCTGCGGGTGCCGATAAATCATCCGGCCAGTTCACGGTTTTGATCGCCGGTCTCCGGCTGTGCCTGCTCCTCACCCTCGATGTCTTCACCTGCACAGGGCATCCGCGCGCGGCATCATGATCTGTTGTGCTGCTGCGTCTGGCCTACTCGCCACGACCAACGCCCTCGCCCTCCTGCGCCTGCTGCCGATGAGCAACCGCGACAAGGACATCGAGATCCTCGCCCTCCGGCACCAGCTGCTGGTCCTGCAACGCCAAGTCGGCAAGCCCGCCTTCACCGACACCGACCGCGCCATCCCCGCCGGCCTGCTCCATCACCTCCCGATGGACAAGCTGTGCCAACTCCTGCTGCTGGTACGCCCCGACACGATCATGCGATGGCACCGCAACCTGCTCCAACGGCGCCATGCCGCCACCTGCGCACCAAAGCGACGCGGACGACCACCCAGCGTCCCCTCGATCCGTGCCCTGATCCTGCGCCTGGCCCGGGAGAACACATCCTGGGGGTACCGACGCATCCACGGCGTACTCGCGGCCCGGGTATCCAGGTCGCCGCGTCCACCGTGTGGGAGGAAACCCGCGCCCTGACCGGTACACATCTGTACGTCTTCGCCGTCATCGACCACGCCACCCGCCGCATCCGGATTCTGGGCGCAACCGCACACCCCACCGCTCAGCGGTTGCTACAGCTCGGACGCAACCTCGTGATGGACCTCGAAGACGCAGGCAGCAGGGCCAGGTTTCTCATCCGCGACCGCGACTCCAAGTTCACGGCCGCCTTCGACGCCGTGCTCGCCAACACCGGACTCGAGGTCGTCAAAAGCGGTGTCCGAATGCCGCGCATGAACTCCATCATGGAGCGCTGGATACAGACCTGCCGGCACGAACTCCTCGACAGAACCCCCGATCCGGAACCAGAGCCACCTTCTCCACGCGCTCCGCGAGTTCGAGACCTTCTACAACCAGCATCGGCCGCACCGGACCCTGCAGCAAGCCGCACCGCTCCGCCTGCTACCCACGCCGATCAGCTTGCCAGGACACAACAGGCACCTGGAGGTCCGCCGACGTGACCGACTCGGCGGAACCCCTCACGAGTACCAACACGCGGCTTGACCAGGCCGGATAATCAATCGGCACCCGCAGGCGCTGAGGGCGACGGGGATGATGCCGGCGACGGGGCTGGCGAGCTTGGCGGGCACCGTCATGGCCGGGCCCGGCGGCAACCGGATCGCATGATGTTCTCGTTCGCGAGGATCCGGTCGGTGCTGGGTAGTTGAGGTCCGCAACCGCATAGCCGGGCCGATCGTCCGCCTCGGGCTGTTCGCCCGGACGTCTTCCGTAGTAGTGGCCCACTGTCCGGGCCAGCTTCCGCTGGATTGTCCGAAGGACTGTGATGGTGGCCTCGTCGGTGAGTCCAGTTTTTCGGCAGGGGCGCTGCCGATAACCATGCACGAACTCGTAAGGGCCGTGCGTGATACGCAGGCGCGGGCTCAGCCCTTGGCGGGCGGCGGCACGGAGGGCTCGACCGGCGTAGGGGTGAGACCGCGCAGTTCCGTCCAGCGGGGGGAGCTGACGAGGGCGGCCGCATTCTCCATGGTGGTGTGGCTGGCGGTGGCGCTCACCTCTGTGCCGGTGCTCAGGTCCTTGGCCGTGACGTGCAGGACGCCGTTGGCATCGAAGTCGGCAAACACCTCGATCCGAGGCAGGGCCTTGCGGGAGCGCGCAAGGGCCAGCTCGAGGACCGCCAGGGTCCGGTTCCGCGTCGGCTCTTTCTCCTCGCCCTCCACGACGTGCACGATCACCGTGCGCTGGTTGTCCTTGTGTGTCGTGAAGATCTCGCTGCGTTTTGTGGGAATCGTCGCGTTCTTCTCGATCAGCCTGAAGACCGTCTCACCGTGCACCTCGACGCCGATCGAAGCGGAAGAGGCGTCGAGGAGGAGCACATCTTTCTGGGTGCCGGACAGCACCCCGGCCTGGAGCGCGGCGCCGGTGACGACGCCCTCCGGGATCAGACCGCGATACGGTTCCCGGTCGCCGGTGATCCGGCGGACCAGGTCGCCCACTGCGGGTATCCGGGTGGCGCCGCCGGTCAGGATCACCCGGTCGATCTCGTCGAGGGTGAGCCCGGCGTCGCGCACGGCTTGTTCGACGGGCCGCCGGCAGCGTTCCAGCAGGTCCTGGGTGAATGCCTCGAACTCCGCACGGGTCAGCACCTCGTCGACGTGCAGCGGTCCCTGCGGGCCGGTGGCGAGGTAGGGCAGTCGGAGGGACGTGATGCCCGCCGACGACAGTTCGATTTTCGCCGTCTCGGCCGCGTCTCGCAGCCGCTGCCTCGCGGCGACGTCGTGGGTGAGGTCGACCCCGTACCGGTCCTGCACGCGTTTGATCAGGTGGTGGACGATCCGCAGATCCCACTCGTCGCCGCCGAGGTGGTTGTCGCCCGCGGTCGCCTTGACTTCGACGACATTTGAGGAGGCTTCGATGAGGGAGACATCGAGGGTGCCACCACCGAGGTCGAAGATCAGCACCGTGCTCTCGCGCCCGTTCAGGCCGTACGTTATTGCCGCGGCGGTGGGTTCGTTGACCATCCGGATGACGTGCAGCCCGGCTGCCTCGCCGGCCCGGACCAACGCCACCCGGCCATCCAGCCCGAAATTCGCGGGAACGGTCAGCACCGCGGCGCCGAGTGGCCCTCCGAGGTAGGCCTCGGCGTCCTCCCGCAGCCGGGTGAGGATCAGCTGGGCGACCTCCTCGGCCGTCAGCCGTACCGCACCCCGCGTGATGCTCCAGTCCGTGCCCAGCTTCAATTTCACTGACCGCACCGTGTACTCGGGGTTGGTGATCGCCTGCCGCTTGGCGGCCGTGCCCACCAGGATTCGTCCCTCGGCGGTGACAGCCACAAGGCTCGGCGTGGTGAGCGCCCCTTCGGCATTGGGGATCAGCCGGACATCGCCGCCCTCGAAGACGCCGATTGCCGAGTTCGTCGTACCGAAATCGATGCCGACGAACGGGCGGCGGGGCGCGTCCGGCCGACGTGCCGGCGGGCGGGACGGGCGCAGGGCCCGAGCCGTGGGGATCTCGCCGAGCCCCCGTCGATGCCATAACTCCCGTGCCCGCCGGGCAACTTCAGGGTCTTCGTCGGCGATCAGTCCGAGCAGGGCCGCGCGCGCCGCGTCCCGGGACGGCTCGCGCACGCTGCCGAGCAACTGCTCGACGAGGTGCAAGGGAGCCGACGCGCTTCCATGCCTGCACGTCGAGCATACCGGTCCGCATCTCGGCCAGCCGGTCGACATCGCCGTGGCGCGGACTGCGGGCCACGTAGATCGTGCCCTGCGCGCTGTCCACGCTGAGCGTGGGTGTTTGGCCGCCGACGCGCTGCCGCACCCGCTCGTGTACGTACGCGTAGAGCTCGTCGACGGACACGAGTCCGTCCCCGTCCAGATCCGCCGATCCGTCGCGCAGCCCGTCCACCACCGCCGAGGTGAAGACGGACGGCTCGGCGGGCGTGCGGCTGTAACGGACGTCCCGCTCGCCCTCGTGGGCGTACTGCAGGGCCGTGGAGGCCGTGAGCACGACCCGGCCGTTGCCCGCAAAGGGCTCGGCGACGTTGACGGCGGGTGTCCCGGCGTCGCGGCGTCGCGCGTTCATTGCGAAGGCTCCGCTGTAGCAGCAATCGAGGAGGACGACGATGCTCCGGGAGCGGCTCTCGCTCATCCAGTTGCCGACCATTTCGGCGGAGACAGCTGTGGCACCGGGGAAGTCGCGTTCCGTGTCGCGCATGACGAAGTGCAGCCGGTTGCGCAGATCTTTCCAGCCGTGCAGCGACAGGTGGAGCAGGAGCAGGTCGTCGGGCTTCGCACGGGTGAAGAAACCTTCGAGGGCGCGGAGCGCCGGACGTTGTTCGATGTCGATGAGTGTGTCGACATCGAAGCCGCCGATGCCCGGGTCGCCGAACACCTCAGCGAGGGCCGTCGCGTCCGCGGCGGCTGCCGGGAGCGCAGCGAAGTGGTGGTCTTCGTAGACGCTGTTCGCGATGATCAGGGCGCGTTTCGCCACGATTCACCGTTCGTGGCGCTGGAGGAACTGCTCCAGGGCGAATTGCCGCATCTCGTCGTTCGAGGAGGTCAGTTCCAGCTCGTCGTCGCCAATCTTGAGGCGGATGGTGCCGGATCGGCGCCGGCCGAGCCAGTCCTGGACGGCACCGACCAGTACGGGGAGCAGGGCCCCACTGCCGCCCAGGCCGATCGCCAGCGCGCCCAACTCGAAGGCGCCCGAGTTGCGCGTGCCGGGCGGCGCCGGGGGGGACGAGGGAACCCGGTCGATGCTCACGAGGTCCAGCTGGCTCAATTCGTCCAGCAGATATTGAAGTTGCTCCTCGGCGAACTCCTGATCACCATCCCCGCTGTCGAGTACCAGTTCGACAGAAATTCCCCCCACCGCCACGACGCCTCCCCTTTTCCCGTACACAGACCCCAACTTTATCCGCCCACGTGGCGGCCGGTGTCGGAACTCGCACAGACCCCTGTTGCCGGGCCGAGACCCTTGCCAGTTGCCGGTTGCCGTGGGAGTCAGGCAGCGACGCCGAGTTGACGCCGAGTCGCGGATCCTCCGACGGCTGCGTCATGAGTCGAGCCGGGCAGCGGGCACCCGCTGACGGGGAGGCTGATGTACTGCACCGCCTCCCGAACCGCAGCGCGTAGCGCGCCCGCCGTGCCTGCAGCACGGACCGCTCACGGGAATGCGCTCGCCGACCCGTTGCCGGCCGTAGACGTACGGCCCACCACTGCGGATCGCGCGCGGTCCACTCCTCCCCCGCCGACACTCAGCCGGGGCCGGCTACCTCTGAGGTAGCCGGCCCCGGCTCGAGGCGACAGCGCCCGACGGACGAGGGGCAGCCGCCGCGCTCGGTGCGAAGGCGCTGCCCGGTCGGTCAGTCGTTGTGGGGCAGGATCTTCTTGACGGCGTCCTTGACCTTCTCGATCCCCTCGCGCGCGTTGCCCTTGGCCTGGTCGGCGTGGCCTTCGGCTTCGAGGCTCTCGTTTCCGACCGCACTGCCGACCGTCTCCTTGGCCTTGCCCTTGGCCTGGTCGGACTTGGCTTCGATCTTGTCGCTGGCGCTCATGAAGGACTCCTCGATTCTCGGCCCATTTCCACGTCCTGGTGACCGCAGGGGCAGCAGGAGGAATGGCGGGGAAAACGGCGGTGATTCCGGATGCCGGGAGGTCTCCCGCAGAGGTTGAGACCCTGCGTGTTTTCCGGAAACCTCCTGGCAGGAGACTCCTGTCCACGAATTGGCCGGCCACGCCTCGTATCTAAGGGCTGTCCCGTAAATGATCTGCAAGCTGTGTCGGGGGCCTGGTCCCGCGCGGCTGACTCGCCGATCCGGTGCCTGAGTCGGCTGTTGGCAGGTGGCGGCGCGAAAATCTGATCATTTAGCTCGATCGGGTGCGAAGGGTCCGATTCAGCCGAGCAGTAGGCCGACGGTGTGGATGATCTTGGCGAGACGCCTTCCGATGTGGGGCACTGCGGCTCCGGGGTGTCTTTTGTCGATTCTGGAGGATTGATGCGACACCCTGTCTCCCGGCTCAGGGCGCGAGCACTGGCGGTCGGGCTCGCCTTGACTGCGGTCGCCCTCGTACCCGCGGGCTCCGCTGGTGCGGCTGATCAGTACGAGTGGGCCGCCCTGGGCGACTCGTACACCGCCGGCGGCTTCGTCGGGGACCCACAGCCCGCGCTTGGTGATGCGTCGCGGGACGGCTGCGACCGCACCACCGGCGCCTACCCCAGCCTGGTCCAGCAAGAGCTCGACGAGTTCCCGCCCGGCAAGCCCGTCCACCTGACCAACGTCAGCTGCGGCAACGCCACCATCGACAACATCGGCAAGACCAAG
This sequence comes from Streptomyces sp. DvalAA-14, assembly GCF_900091855.1. Lineage (GTDB taxonomy): Bacteria > Actinomycetota > Actinomycetes > Streptomycetales > Streptomycetaceae > Actinacidiphila. Next base: position 30,325 of record NZ_FMCH01000543.1, on the reverse strand, counting down.
CAGACGCCGATCAGCCCGGTCCAGCCCCCCGCCGGAGGCTGGCCCGCGGTCGACCCGCAGATCAAGCGGGCCAACCTGAACGACCAGACCGACGTCGTCACCATCGGCGTCGGCGGCAACAGCCTGCCCTTCGGCGGCATGCTCCTCAAATGCCTGGAACTGGGTCCGAAGACCGGCGAGTCCTGCCGCGAGCACTACACCAACCCGCCCGCGGGCGAGGAGAGCATCCAGGACAAGCTCGCCAGGGTCCAGGACGAGTACATCGAGATGCTGGCCAAGGTGCACGAGGCCGCACCCAACGCCAAGGTGATCACCGTCGGCTACCCGGCCGTCCTGCCAGACCAGGCCAGTGACTGCAACCGCCTGTCCCTCACCGAGCTGGGCTCGATCAAACACGCCGACATCGACTGGCTCCGTGACAACGTCCTCAAGCCGCTGAACAGCACCATCCAGCGCGTTACGTCGTTCTTCGGCGACCGCTACGTCGACGTCTACTCCTCCAGCGTGGGCCACGACGCCTGCCAGGCCGCAGGCACGAAGTGGGTCGAGGGAATCTGCGGCGACGCCGCCGGCTACTGGCCCTCAAGCCTCCCCGGCACCGCACTGAACTGCGGTGTCATCAACAAGCGCGTCACCCTGGTCCACCCCAACGGTGCGGGATACGCAAACACCGCCGCACACGTCGAACGAGCCATCCGCATCGCTCTCCTGGAACGCTGACCGACCGCCCACCGGCGCCGGTGTCCCCGCCCGCGTGGGAACGCGGGCGGGGGCACCGGCCAACCGCGCCACAGGCGTTCTCCCGTCGGGTGAGTCGGGCGGCGTAGGCGACCAGAGGTCGTGACCGCCGGGGTGTCGAAGTCGGCGGCGGGCCGGGTCATCAACCACCTCGGGCCGATGCTCGCCTACCAGCCCCGCAAGCGCTTCGCGAAGGGCACCGTGCTCATCGTGGACGGAACTTTGGCCCCCACCCGGGACCACAGCATCGCCGAGCGGTCGAAGAACTACCGTTACTCGACCAACCACCAGGTCGTCATCGATGCCGACACCCGTTTGGTCGTCGTGGTCGGCCGGCCGCTCGCCGGGAACCGCAACGACTGCAAGGCGTGGAAGGAGTCGGGCGCAGCGAACGCCCCTGCCTGGTGCCCCTATGTGCCCGGAAGGTTGGCGGAGGTGGAGTGGAGCCGCTCCAGGACCTCTTCCTTACCGAGCAGCCCGGCGTCCAGGCTGATCTGCTGCAGCCAGCTGTCGATGAGGATGTGGCGCTCCGTCGGGTCGCGTTGGTCGACGCCGGGGTCGGCGAGCAGATTGGCCCCGCGGGAGGTACCGGCATACGGGATCGAGGTCAGTCCGTTGCCCCCAGGCAGTTTCGGCACGTACGTGCCGCTTTTGAAGTCCAGGCCGATCGGCTGGGGCACCACCAGGGGGTCTTCTCCCGCGAGCACGGCGAGCGCCGCGATGACCGGTTCGTGAACCAGCGAGGCCAGCAGAGCACCCACCACCTCGTCCAGACGAGCCACGGAAAGACGCAGGCTGTCTGGGGCGGCAGGCGAACAGGGAAGCGGTAGACGTCACCCGGACCGCCTGTCGGGTGCATACGGTTCGGGAGTTTCACCCGGCCACGCCAGCGAAGCCGTCCATCGTCACGTCGCGGAATACCTCCTGCCTCCCACCCAGAACCGACCGTCAGGCGGTGCCCACTGCAGAGCCCAGTTCGCACTTGCCGCCTGTCCGGCAGGCCGGGCACCGCAGAGCCGGGCTTGCCGGGGCTGGTTCTGCCCTTGCCGTCTGCCGGACGGCGAGGGGGCGCCGGTGCAGTCCAATCTCCACTCGCGTCGGCCGGTACACCGGATCGAGGCGAGGCGGCGGTAGTTGGCAGGCCAGGGCCTTCACCTCGGCGTGCCAGGTGCCGGTGGCGGTGTCGTGGACAAGGGTGTTGGAGGAGCCGTTGAGGGAGAGTGTGAACTGGTCGGTGGCGTCCGACCAGCACCGGTCGCCGGTCCAGGATGCCTGCGGTGAGGTGGCCGATGTACGGCCATCGACGCTCTGCGAGTTGTACCAGAGCGCCACGGACGGTTCGAGGCCGCCGGGCACGTCCGGCACGGACACGGGGTATGACCACGAGAACGAACCCGAAGAGCAATCGCAGGTGTTCTCGCAGCGGGAAACGCCGTCCGCGGTGATGCCCGCAGTCACAAGGGAGGAAGTCAGATGCGTATAGGTATGGCCATTCCGACCTTCGGTCCCGACGCAACGGCCGAGGCGCTCGTCGAAGTCAGCAGATCCGCCGAGGAGTTGGGGTACGACTCGTTGTGGACAGGCGACCGTGTTCTCGCCCCCTCTGTGCCGAGCGTTCCGTATGCGGGCAGGGACGGAGTGATGCCCCGGGATTACGAGAACCACATGGACCCGCTCGCCGCTCTCGCCTTCGTCGCCGCTCAGACCAGCCGCGTCCGTCTGGGGACAAGCACACTGAACGGTCTGTGGCAGCCGCCCCTGATGCTGGCCCGGACCTTGACCACCGTCGACCTCCTCAGCGGTGGGCGCCTGGACGTCGGACTCGGCCTTGGCTGGATGCCCGACGAATACACCGCGGTGGACGTGCCCTGGAAAGGGCGGGGCGCGCGGCTCGACGAGACACTCGACATTTTGGAGAAGTACTGGACCAGCGACGCCTTCGCCCACAAAGGGCCGCTGTTCACCATCCCCCGAACCGTCGTCGGGCTCAAGTCGCAGCAGCAGCCCAAGCCTCCCGTCCTGCTTGCGGGGTTCACCTCGGTAGCCATGCGCAGAGTCGCCCGCCGGGCCGACGGCTGGCTTCCGGTTGGCATGCCATTGCCGGTGATTCTGGGGATGTGGGCGATCATCCTGAAGGAGGCCGAAGACGCCGGACGGGACCCGTCCGCTCTTCGGATGGCGCTGCGGCTGAACCCTGAACTGACCGATGTCAAGGCTGATCCGGAACACCTCCCGCGGTCCGGAACGCTGGGCCAGTACATCGGGTACGCGCGCGCTGCGGCCGAGGCCGGCGTGCACGAGCTCTTCATCGACCTCGGACAGACGCCGGTCAGTCTCGCCGAGCGCATCGAACTGGCTGGCCGCTTCATCGAAGGCGTGCGCGCGCGCTGACTTGTATGCCACGCGGCAGCGGGAACTGCCGGGAATTCCTCCCACGGGCAACGGGAAGACTCCGCGCCGCGTGAGCTTCTCCCGATATGACTCCGGGAGTGACAGTTCCGTCGCTCTTGATCTGGGTCTGAGGTCCCGCGAGGACCACCTGCTGGTTTACGGACCGTGGAGTTCGGTCTCCCCAGCCTTGAAAGGGCGGCTCGACCTCGTAAGTCGGTTCGCGATAGCGCTGGAAAGGAGCCGGTCGGTAGTCGGGCCGTCAAGCTCGGCATGATCTTTTGACGACAGTCCCTAGAGCCCGAGGTCCATGGCCAGGCAGTTGAAGTGATTCCACGCCGCCCCGGCATAGGGGTTTGTTGCCGCATCGCTCAGCGTGGCTTGCTTTTCCTCGACCATGTCCTCGTAGCGGACACGGTCGGGCAGCTTACCGAAGCGTGCGTGACGTACCGTCGAAGCACTGTCCGTGGTGACCTCGAGCTCCATCGTCAACCTCCGTTGAATTCATCGGCGATCGTCCTTCCCGCACAGCTGGTACGAGATCCACATCCGTTGCGTCAGCCGTCACGGCGGTACGATCGTGTGAGGATATGCAGATCATAGCGATCGGTCGGCAGTTGGCTCCAGAATGATTTTCTTACCGAAGAGTTACCTGATACATGACGCTGGCCTCGGGCGCGGCCCCGTGGACAACCACCCTCACGACGGGGTGGGCCGTACGGCAGCGGACGTTGACAAACGTCACGGTCCGCCGTGGCACCGGCCGGCGCCATTTGGCCCCGGCGGGGTGGGGGATGACCGGTTCGATGCCATCCCCTTGTCCGGGGCCCGGGGCTCGGGTCGCGCTCGTTGTGGGAGACGTCCTCGGTCCTGGCATCAATGCCGCGGCGACCATGGGCCGCTTGCACACCGCGGTGTGTACCCTCGCCGACCTCGAACTTCGCCGTCAGTCGTGAGGCTGCCCTTGCCGATTACCTCATCCGCCCTGGTCAGGACCGGTGTGGCGGGATTTCGTGTTGCCGTATACGGAGGCTGCCGTAGTGCTCTGGCGGGGAGGACGATCGCCTCGGCATGATGATCGCTCGTGCTGTTGAAACTCGCCTACCTGAGCGTGTCGAGTGTGTTCGCGATGCTGCGCCTGCTGCCGATGAGCGACCGGGACAAGGACGTCGAGACTCCGGCGCTACGCCATCGGACCACCGTGCTGGAACGGCAACTGAGCGGGCAGCGAACCCGGTTCGATCCGGGGGACCGGGTTTTCCTGGCGGTGTTGCTGCACCACCTCCCGAAGGAGGCGCTGCGCCGCATGCGGCTGCTGGTGCGGCCGGACACGATCATGCAATGGCACCGCGACCTGCCCAAACGGCGCTATGCCGCCACCTGCGCACCCAAGCGGCGCGGACGCCCACCCACCATCCGCTCCATCCGCGCTCTCGTCCTCCGCCTGGCCCGCGAGAACTCCTCGTGGGGGTATCGGCGCATCCACGGCGAGCTCGCGGCCCTGGGCATCAAGGTCGCCGCCTCCACCGTCTGGGAAATCCTCAAGGAGCACAGCATCCCACCCGTGCCGGAACGACAGACCACCACGTGGGCCGACTTCCTGCGCAGGCAGGCAGTCGTCCTGCTCGCCTGCGACTTCTTCGAAACCCGCACCCTCACCGGAGCACACCTGTACGTCTTCGCCGTCATCGAGCACTCCTGGGCGCCACCGCACACCCCACCGCCCAGTAGGTCGTGCAGCTCGGACGCAACCTCCCCATGGACCTCGAAGACATAGGCAGCACAGTCAAGTTCCTCATCCGCGACCGCGACTCCAAGTTCACCCGCCGCCTTCGACACCCTGCTCACCGACGCCGGACTCGAGATCGTCAAGAGCGGTGTCCGGATGCCGCGCATGAACTCCATCATGGAGCGCTGAATACAGACCTGCCGGCACGAACTCCTCGAGAGAATCCTGATCTGGAACCAGAGCCACCTCCTCCACGCGCTTGGGGAGTTCGAGACCTTCTACAACGGGCACAGACCCCACCGGGCCCTGGGCCAAGCCGCTCCGCTCCGACCACTCCCCCACCCACCGGACGAACCAGCACAGATCAGACGTCTCCAGGTCCATCAACGAGACCGACTCGACAGGACACGGGTGAGGCGGGCGTTTTCAACAGGTCTCCGGCCGCTCCTGGAAGACGGAGTCGGCCAACCCTATGCGGTGGCGAGCGCATTGCGGATGTCCTTCGGGGGCGGTGCGCTGTTCTGTCAGGGGCGGGACCCCGCCCCCGTTTCGTGGGGGCGGGGCCGTGGCGCCGGGGTGGCGCCGGTGAGCGGGTGGGTCAGGCGTTGAAGAGCAGCGCGTAGGCCCCCATCGCCATGGCGATGTCCGCCTGTGCCCAGAAGCGGTGGTAGGTGAAGGACGGTGCGGTGCCTCCGTTCAGATATGCCTGCACCTTGGACCAGTTGGGGTCGTTCTTGTAGAAGGAGCGGAGCTCGGCGAAGGTGGACGCGGAGCTGATCTTGTCGCCGTTGGGCATGGTGCCGGTCCAGCCGGAGGGGACGTAGACGGGGTCGTTGAACCGGCTGTAGTCGGTACGGGTCTCCGGGGTGGCGATGCCCAGCGGGTCCTGGTAGTTGTTCCACATGCCGTCCAGCAGGGCCTTGGCTGTTGTCTGTGCCAGGGTGTTGCCGGACTTGGCGGCGTAGTAGGCCAGCGTCTTGGCGTAGGCCGCAGCGACGCCCAGATCGTTGCCGTACGCGGTGACGGTCACGTGCAGACCGGTGTTGGCTCCCGGGTTGGCGGCGTTCCAGGTGTCGGGCGCGCCGGACCACTGCAGGTCGGACGGGATCTTGAAGGTGCCGTCCGCATTGATGGTGGTCTGCGAGATGGCCCAGGTCACCCACTTGTCCAAGATCGCCTTGGCCTTGGCATCCCCGGTCTGCTGGTAGTACTCGGCGACCCGCTCCATCGACCAGGCCTGCATGCCGAACCACTGGTTCGACGGCGGGTCGTGGTAGACGGGCTCCGAGTCGTACGCCATCCCGTAGAAGGTCGGCGTGCCGGCCGGCGGCTGCGCGTAGGCCCCGTTCCAGCTGTTGGTGGCACCGCCGGCGATCGCGCCCTCGCTCGACTGCAGCCAGCGGTAGAACTCGAGCTGCCGGCCCAGACTGGTGGTCCAGTCCGCCTTGCCGGTCGCCGACTTGGGAGCCATGGCCGGGTCGGTGGTCAGGGCGTAGGCGGCCAGCGGGTTCTGGTAGCCGAAGTGGGAGGCTCCGTCACCGATCCGCCAGGCCCATCCCCCCGAGGTGTCGCTGGACCCGCCCCAGGCGTAGTACCAGGACAGCAGATAGTGCTCGCTGTCCTTGCCGGTGCCCGCCGGGCAGGACGGACTGGTGCAGTTCCCGATTCTCTTGAAGTACTTGTCGAAGAAGGAGTACCGCAGGTAGTCGCCCATCTCGCCGGCCTTCGCCACGGTGGCCGCCACGTCCGCGCCCTTGCCCTGTGCCTTGGCCCAGGTGTCGGCCCAGTACGCGGCCTGCACGGCGCGCGCGTCGGCGTCGGGGGCGTCGGTGTACTTCCACTGCTTGGCGTAGTTGGTGTCGCCGGTGAACAGGTCGAGGTAGCCGTTCTTGCCGCCGTAGGTGAAAGCGTCGCAGGTCGGCTGTGGCACGGTCTCCCACACCGATTCCTGCTCACCGCGCTGGAAGGTGTTGATGAACGAGGGGCCGGCCGCCGTCGGACCGGTCTCGCAGCCGCCACCGGGGGTGTCGCCGAAGCCGTAGGTGTTGTCCACGTCCTCCAGCCAGTGCATGCCGTAGATGTCCGGCGTCCCGTAGGCCGACTGCAGTTCGCCGGCGATCGGGTCGACACCGACCGGCACACCGCTGTCCAGCTGTGAGGGGTAGTCCGACGGCAACGGGTGCTCCGGGGCGTAGGTGGCCGGCTTGCCCGGGTTGTAGAAGCTGTTCGTCGGCTGGTCGGCGTGCTGGGGGATCATGTACTTCTCCATGGTCGCCCAGGCCGCGTTGAACTTCGTCCAGTCGCCGGAGACCTGGCCGTACATCGCCTGCAGCCAGATCATGTACGAGTACGCCTCCGACGTGGTCTCGTGACCGTAGTCCGGGGCCTCGACGATGAGCGTCTCCACCGAGTGGTAGGGGATGCCCTGGGGGGAGAAGTATCCGCTGGCGGGGTCGGTGATCTTCCCGTAGAGCGTGAGGAAGCGGGCGTCGTACGCGCTGGTGGCGGCGAGTTCGGTGACCGTGACGTTCGCGGCGGCGTAGCCGGTGGCCGTCGCCGAGAAGGTGGCCGCCCCCGTACCGGTCGCCGCAGCCGCGACGGTGACGTTCTGCGCGCTGTTCCAGTTGGCCGGGGTGAAGGTCAGGCTCGCGCCGGACTGCACGGACAGTGCGCTGTTGCCCGCCGTGCGCGTGACGGCGACCGTCACGTTCGCGGTGGGCGCGCCCGACAGCTTCACGCCGAACGTGCCGGTTTTGCCCTGCTGCACCGCGACCGAGGCGGGACTGGCCACCACGGACGGTCCGGCCGCCACGTGCAGGCCCACCGGGGTGGACTCCGCCGAGGCGCCGAGGCTGTCGTACGCCCTGGCGTAGACCGAGTAGTCACCCGCCGGGACCGCCGACCAGTCGAAGGTGTACGGCGCGGTGGTGTCGCCGGCCAGCAGGGTGGTGTCGCTGTAGAACTCCACCTTGGTGATCGAGGCGCCGTCGGCCGCGACGGCGGTGGCGGCCAGCGGGACGGTGGCGCCCGCACTGTAGGTGGCCCCGGCGACCGGGCTGGTCAGCACCGGCAGCGGCGGCTGATGCGCGCCCCCGCACACGGTCCCGTTCACCGCGAAGGCGGTGGGGGCGGTGTTGGTCCCGCTGTAGCCGAAGTTGGCGCTGGTGGTGACGTTGGCACCCGCGGCCACCGTCTTGTTCCAGTCGGCCGCCACGACGGTGACGTTGTGGCCCGCCTGCGACCAGGTGCCGTTCCAGCCGTTCTGCAGGGTCTGGTTGCCCGCGTAGGCATAGGTCAGCGTCCAGCCGCTGATGGGGCTGGTGCCGAGGTTGGTGATCTTGGCATTGGCGGTGAAGCCGGAGCCCCAGTCGGATGTCGTGTAGTCGACGCTGCACTGGACGGTGGCGGCGTGGGCGACCGGACCGCCGCCAGCGGCCGTCATGGCCAGGGGGAGGGCCAGCGCGGCGGCCAGCGCCGTGACCAGCCGCCGTATCCGCTTTCTGAAGGGTTTTCCTCGAAGCATGCGAGAGGTCCTCCTCGCGGTTCGTGGGGGGAGAGAGACTGAACCAGTGGGAGCGCTCCCACAATCGAGGCGCGCGCTCGGGCTGTCAAGGCATCGGATGAGCCGCATTTACACGCAGCTGACGCGCTGTTGGCTCAGGCAGGTCCATGCGCCCTCCGGTCGTCCGTGGGGCTCGGCGCCATGTTTTCGGCGGACCAGTGGGAGCGCGTCCACACGACGATCGCGGCCGACTGCCCCCGAACCCGCTGGTCGCACACGGGAACGGCGCCGCGGAACGGGTTCCGCGGCGCCGTCCGTGACGGCGAGCTCAGCTGATCGTGCAGGACATCGGCAGCGTGCTCGCCGGCGCGTCGGCGGAGTTGGCCAGATAGCCGAAGGTGGTGCTCGCCCCGGGGGCGACGGAGCCGTTGTACGAGGTGTTGTGGGCGGTGGTCAAGGAGCCGTTGGTGCCCTGGACGGCATTCCACATCTGGCTGACGGTCTGGTCCGCCGGCTGGTTCCAGAGCACGGTCCAGGCGCTCAGGGCCGCGGTGCCGGTGCTCTTCACCGTGACCTCGATCTGGTAGCCGCCGGCCCAGGAGTTGGTCACGGCGTACGACGCCGCGCAGACCGGGCCGCTCGTGGGGGGAGGCGTCGTGGGCGGTGTGGTGGGGGGCGTGGTCGGCGGACTGGTGGGCGGTGTGGTGGGCGGTGTGGTGGCACCGCCGGCGTTGAGGGCGTTGAGGACGGCGGTGTAGGCAGCCTTCTTGCCGTAATTGCCGTCGAAGAGCAGAGGGGTGTCACCGCTGCGCCAGGAGTACTTGTCGGTGACGCCCCACACCGTGATGCCCGTGCACCGGGCGACGCTCAGGCATGCCTGGACGGTGCTGGTGTAGGCGGACGCCGGCGCCTGCGCGATGTCCAGTTCGGTGAGCTGGACATCGACCCCGAGCGAGGCGAAGTTGGCCAGGGTGGTCGCGAAGCCGGCCGGCGGCCCGCTGGAGCCGAAGTGGCTCTGGAAGCCGACGCAGTCGATAGGCACGCCGCGGGACTTGAAGTCCTTGACCATGTTGTAGACGCCCTGTGTTTTGGCGTCCGTCCAGTTCTCGATGTTGTAGTCGTTGTAGCAGAGCTTGGCGTCGGGATCGACGGAGCGCGCGGTGCGGAAGGCGTGCTCGATGAAGCCGTTGCCGAGCTTGTCCTGGAAGGGCGAGCTGCGGTGCTGGCCGCTGGCGCCGTCGGCGAACGCCTCGTTGACCACGTCCCAGGCGTAGATCTTGCCCTTGAAGTGGGTCATCACCTGAGTGATGTGGTTGTCCATGGCCGACTGCAGGTCGGACGCGGACAGATTGCCGACCCAGCTGGGCAGTTGGGAGTGCCACACCAGCGTGTGCCCGCGGATCTTCATACCGTGGGCCTGGGCGTTGGAGACGATCTGGTCGGCGGAGCCGAAGCTGAACGAGCCGCGGGACGGTTCGGTGGCGTCCCACTTCATCTCGTTCTCGGGCGTGACGGCGTTGAACTCCGTGTCGAAGGTGGACGCGTACGCGGACTCACCCAGGTGGCTGGCCGCCACCGCGGCACCGAAGTAGCGGCCGCTGCTCGCGGCCGCCGCACCCAGGGTGCCGGCCGCGTGGGCCGTGCCGGCCATGGACACCAGACCGATGGTGGCCGCCAGGGTCGCGGTGAGGGCCGCCACCGCGGTCCGTACCCGGGATCGGCGGCTGCGAGGGACTCCGCCGCTGGGCGGGGCTGGGGCATGGGACAACTCAGGGGTCACTTCTACCTCACCTCGTGGCATTCCGGTGCGGGTGCGCCCAACAGGCACGCCCGGCGTCGGAGACTGTGGGGGGACCATGCGCGAGGGGAGCAGCCACAGAGGGTGCTCCGCTGTCGCGGGCGTGGCTGCCGACGAAAACGACGTCATTCTCATCCCGCCGGAACCGAAACGTCAACGCATCAGCGCCGAAACATTCGAGAAGCGGGGCGAACGCTCCTTCATCGCTGTGGAGCCCGCCCCAGGCGCCCGCGATAACTCTGCGTCAGTAGGCGATCTTTGCTGTGCTTCCTTGATGACTCCGCGTCCCCGGTCGGCGGGACCGGCCGTGACCGCCTGGGCGGCGCCGACCACGGGCAGCCCTGAGGCGGGCCACCGGACAGCGAAAATTTCGGACTCAATCGATAATAATTCGCCGACCCCGGCGGGTGGTCCCGGCGGTGCCAGGGGTGGTTGTCCCGGTAGGACCGCCGTAGGTGACGAGCTGTTTACGCACCGGGTGGAACCGGCAGCACCACCGCCGGTGACAGCACCACCGGCGGAACCGGCGGCTCCGACTGCATGGCCATGTACTCGGTGACCAACGCCTGGAGCGGCGGCTTCCAGGGATCGGTCGAGGTCATGAACCACGGCACCTCGCCGACCGGTCACTGGAAGGTGAACTGGACACCCGGCGACGGCACGAAGATCACCACAGTGTGGAACGGCACCCTGTCCACAAGCGGCAGCGCCGTCAGCGTGACCAACGCGTCCTACAACGGCACGATCGGGCCCGACAGTTCAACGACGTTCGGCTTCACGGCCAACTCCAGCGGCATCAACCTCCCCAACGGATCGATCACCTGCACCTTCTCCTGAGGGGCCGCTGCCGGCGGCCGCTCGTACGGAATGCGACGGCCGCCAGGCGAACCAGCAAGTGCCGCGCTGCAGTTGAGGCCATGGCCTCGGGGCCGGGCCGGAACTCCGGTCCGGCCCCTGAGCGGCAGGGGTCGCTCACCCCGCCCGCTGCCGCTCCCGTCGCCGCTTGCCGCCGCCGGTCCAGGTCGCAGGGGGACGCCCTCGCCGGCCAGCACCGAACGGATGGCGTGTCAGAGCACCCCGCAAGCGGTGCCGTTGAGAGTGAACGCGGTGGGCGACGAGGTGCCGGAGCCCGTCCCCTGGAAGCCGAAGCCGGTGGAGCCGCCCGCGGGGATGGTCCCGTTATAGCCCAGGTCCGTGGCGGTCACGGCCGCACCGGACTGAGTGGTCGCGGCGTTCCACGCGTTGGCGACCTTCTGGTCGGCGGGGAACGTCCACTTGAGCGACCAGCCCTTGAGGGCGGTACCGCCGGTGTTGCGAACGGTGACGTCGGCGGTGAAGCCGCCCGTCCAGGCACTGGCGACGGCGTAATGGACCGAGCAGGCAGCGCCGGTGGGCGGGGTCGTCGTCGGCGGCGGGGTGGTGGGCGGGGTCGTCGTCGGCGGGGTGGTGGGCGGCGTCGTCGGCGGCGGAGTCGTGGGAGGAGTGGTCGGCGGCGCGGGATCGGATGCCCCGGCGGATGCCAGCGCGTAGGCCACGTCCGGCAGGAAGGTGCCGGCTGCGCCCGCGCAGCCGTCCGCCTCACCGGGCGGCTTCACCCACAAGAAGCCGTCGATCGCCGGGTCGCCGGTATCGGTCGTGGGGTAGGTACCGATCGCCCGCCCGGACGGGTCGCACCATGCCCCTCCCCCGGCCGGACCGTTGCCGTTGCGGCTGGTGTCCACCACGGCATGCAGATTGGCCGGGCTGCCCAGCGCGGCCAGCACGTTCTTGGCGAAGGCGACCTCGTTGGCGGTGGTGTTGAAGTTGGAGACGTTGGTGAACAGTCCGTCGGCGTTGGTGAGGATGCCAGCCGAGCGCAGCCGGTTGGCCTGCTCGGAGGCGCTGTTCCAGGCCGAGTGGCCGCCGTCCATGTAGACCTTGGCGTTGGGGGCGGCGGCGTGGATGGTGGCCCCCGCCCGGGACAGCGAGGCGAACCGGTCCGTCTGCTGCTGCGCGGACAAGCATGTGGTCAGGGCGACGGAATCGGGCTCCAGGATGATGATCGACCGGCCGTTGCCCAGCCCGGCGGCGAAGTTGCGCACCCATGCGTCGTAGGAGGCCAGGTCCGGGGCGCCGCCCGCCGAGGCGCCGCCGCAGTCGCGATTGGGGATCTCGTAGACGGCCAGCACTGGCACCTGTCCGGCAGCCGCCGCGGCTGTGGTGACCGCCCTGACGTCGTCGGTGACGGTGGAGGGGCGGTAGTCGGAGAACCAGATCGCCTGCGGCTGGGACGCGATTCGCCGGGCGATCATCGGCTGGCGGGAGTCGCCGGGGTTGGCGGCAACCCAGCGGACAACCTGGGAGTTGGGGTCCGTGTAGAGCTGGGTGCCGGCGGGGAGGCTGCCCTGCGCCGCGGCGCCTGCGGTGATCTGGCTGCTCAGCGCGATACCGGCGGCGGCCAGGCCAGTGGCCAGGCCGAGTGCGATGGCCTTGCGCAGCCGCGACCCGCGCGTGCGGGCCCCGGTCGCGCCGGGAGGGCGCGGTAAGCGGATGCGGGATGTCACAGCTGTCCTCCGTGCTTGTCGTGGGGGGAGGCCCTCGTGGTGCTCAGGGCCCGACGTGCTGCATGGGAGCGCTCCCACATGAGCCTAGCCAATATGCCGAGAGGGCGTAATCCCCCGCGCAAGACGCGTTGCCACCGCCACTGGAACGCCAGCCCGCGGGCGGCGGCCCGCCTCCCGCCCACGCGGGCCGCCCTCGGGAACGCGTCTGCGCCGTCGGCCGCTCCCGATCCGTCCGGCCTGAAACGGTAGCTACCGCACCCGCCTCGCGGGCGGCCGGAACGGCCCGGACGGCCGGCGTTTTTTCACCCTCCGGCGGCAACTGTCCGGCTGACCGGTACCGGGCGCCGCCGGCTCGGGAGACCACCTGCCGGACGGGACCCCCGCCCGCCCCGGGCGGCCCGTCGCTACCGGGCGCCGCGACGGAGTGCGTGGACCATTGACAGTGCAACCGGCCGCCCGCATTGTGGGAGCGCTCCCACTGGCGGCAATCCGGTGTGCTCGCGGGACAACCGCCTCCATCCCGCCTCTCGAAGGTGAGAATGCCGTGCGTCTCTTCTCGTCCCCTCGTCTCTTCCTGTCCACGCGCCTCCCAAGGCTCCCCCGGTTCTCGCGGGCACGGTCCTTACCGAGGCCCCGGCGCCTCGCGGCGGGCGCCTCGGCCCTCGCGCTCCTGGGCGCCCTGCTGTTGGGCGCGTCCGCGCGGGCCGCCGACCAGGCCCCGCAAGCGGCCGGCCCCGACGCCGACGTGACGGTCAACGCCGAGCAGGGCCTCGGCACGATCCCCAGCACGGCGTACGGCCTGAACAGCGCCGTTTGGGACGCCCAGATGAACGCGCCCCAAACGCAGGACCTGCTGCAGGCCGCGAATGTCGGGATGCTGCGCTATCCCGGCGGCTCCTACGGCGACATCTACCACTGGCAGACCAACTCCGCACCCGGCGGCTACGTCGCGCCCGGCACGGACTTCGACGCGTTCATGGGCACAGTGCGGAAGATCGGGGCCCAGCCGATCCTGATCGCCAACTACGGCTCGGGCACACCGCAGGAAGCCGCGCAGTGGGTGCGATACGCCAACGTCACCAAGGGATACGGCGCGACGTACTGGGAAGTCGGCAACGAGATCTACGGTAACGGGCATTACGGCTCCGGCTGGGAGCACGACGACCACCCGGACACCTCGCCCACCGCCTACGCGGACAACGTGGTGCAGTACGTGTCGGCGATGAAGGCAGTCGACCCGACGGTGAAGGTCGGCGCCGTGCTCACCATGCCGGGCAACTGGCCGGACGGGGTGATGGCGGGCGCCGAGACCGCGGACTGGAACCATACCGTGATCCCGCTCATTGCGGGCAAGGCGGACTTCGTGATCGTGCACTGGTATCCGAGCAGTCCGGATGCCGCGCACATGCTCGGCACCCCCGCACAGCTCACCGGCGAACTCGCCCAGCTGCACGATGAGTTGAACGCCGCAGGCGCGGGCAACACCCCGATCGCCCTCACCGAGGTCAACGGCGGCAACGGCGAGGACACCCAGCCCGACGCGCTGTTCGGCGCGGACGCCTACTTCACCGCCCTGCAGAGCGGGGTGTTCAGCGTCGACTGGTGGGACACCCACAACGGCGCCCAGCAGATCTCCACGTCGCCCGACGGCGCCACCGACTACGGCGACTGGGGCGTGCTCTCCAGCGGCGACTGCGTCGGCGGGGTCTGCGAGCCGCCGCTGAACACCCCGTTCCCGCCGTACTACGCGATCAAGATGCTCAGCCAACTCGGCCGCCCGGGGGACCTGATGGTCGGCTCGGGCAGTACCAGCGCGACGGTGGCGGTCCACGCCGTGCACCGGACGAACGGTGATCTGAGCGTCCTGCTGATCAACAAGGACCCCGCCGCCGCGCAGACCGTGGCGCTGCACTGGACCGGCTTCACCCCCGACCTCTCAGCTCCGGTGACCGTGGCCACCTACCGCGACGGCGCCGACGCGATCGACACCACCTCAACGGCGTACGGAGTGACGCGGACCCTGCCGCCGTACTCGCTCACCAGCGTCACCCTGCACGCCGCGGCCCATACGGCCTCGGCCCTGTCCGCCCCCGGAGCGCCGAAGGTCACCGCGGCCGGGGACACCAGTGCCACCGTGAGCTGGACCCCGTCGACCGGGGGCGCGGTCACCCGCTACGAGGTCTACCGGCAGGTCGGCACCACCAGCGAACTGCTCGCGGACAGCACCGGCACCTCCGCCACTGTCCACAACCTCTCCGCCGGCAGCACCTTCACCTGGAACGTCCTGGCCCGAGACGCAGACGGCCGGTTGTCGGCGCCCTCGGCCCCGGTCACCGTGCGGACCGGCACCCCCGTCAGCTCCACCTGCCAGGTGTCGTACCGGACCACGGCCGGCTGGGGCAACGGGTTCAACGCGGCGGTGACGGTCACGAACACCGGCCCAACGCCGATCACCGGCTGGACGCTGGCCTTCGTCTTTCCCAGCGCCGGCGAATCCGTCACCGGCTTCTGGAACGCCGGGATAAGCCAGCACAGCGGGCAGATCGTGGCCACGCCGGTGGACTGGAACGCCACGCTGGCCGCGGACGGCGGCAACTCGGCGTCCTTCGGATTCACCGGTGCGAACGACGGCGCGGCGCCCCCGCCGACCGTCTTCACTCTCAACGGTACCGTCTGCGCCACCACATGACCGCCCCGCCCTGATCGCCGAACCGGACCGCGGCTTGCGTCAGCCGGCCACCGGGGGCGACGGAGGCTTGCGCCACCAACGCCGCCTCCGGCCTGTGGCAGGACGTCGCCGGGGCCGCCACCGCCAACGGCACGCTGATCGACCCGTGGAACTGCGACGGCGGCGGCAACCAGCGATGGGCTCGCCAGTAGGCAGGGGGTGCACACCGTCGCCCGCTCAGCATGTCTTTCATGGTCAAAAATCGAACACAGCGCCGCTCGTGGTTACCGGTGCCGGCCTGAACTGTGTCGGGGCGCGGGCATGATGTAGTCGTGCCTGCGCCCCCGTGATCCTGCTCCTGCCCCGGACGTATGCATCGGCGTCGAGCGGGACTTGGATCGCTTCCTCCAATTCGGTAACTGCCGCACTGCGGGCACGGGATTGCTGGGAAGGGCTTGTCGCATCGAAGACAGATGAGGGATCGGGCGACCACCAGCGGATCACTCCACACCCGAAGTCGACACCAAGCTCAAGGACGGCTTCAAGCACCTGGAGCGCCGGCTGGACACCCGGATTTCGATCTCGGCGGCGCCCTCTCCGACTTCGCCAATGGCGACACCGGAACTTCGAGACCGACCTCGTCCGGCTGACAAGGCGTATCCCTCCCGGGCTATCCGGGTCGGCCCGCGGAAACGCGGCATCAAGGCAACCATCCCCGAACACTCCGACCAGGTGGCCAACCACAAGCGACGTGGCATCCGCGGCGGCCGACCACGGGCCCTCGACGAAGAGCAGTACAAGGACCGCAGCGTGGTCGAGCGCTGCTCCAACCCTCTCAAGCAGTTCCGCGCCATCCCGACCCGATTCGACAAGCTCGCCGTCCGCTACCAGTCGGGACTGCACCTGGCCTCAGTCATTTTGTGGCTCCGCGAAACCACAGCATGATCATTTGTCAGAAACGATCAGGGCCCGGCCGGCTTGGCCGCCGTGCCGGGGCCGGCCGCGGTGGCGGCCTTCCCGAACGCCGTGCTCTTCTTCTGCGCGGCCGGATGCGGCGGCGCGGCTCCCCGGGCCGCGGGTGCGGGTGCCTTCTTCTGGCCCGGGGGATTCTGCTGACCGGGCGCTGCGGGGCGGCGGGCCGCCGCGGGCGGGGCCGGGTGGGCGGCCGGCTGGGACCGTTTCCGTGCGACGGGTTGTCTGGCCCGGGCCGCGGTGGGGGAGCCGGTCCGCGCCGCGCTGACCCCGCTGACCGGTGTGCCGGGCGGTGTGGTGCGGGCGGCCGTCGTACTGGCCGGGGCGGAGTGATGGGTGCCCGCATCCGGGGCGGCCGGGCTGCCGTCCATGGCCAGCAGCGTTGCTCCTGCCGCGCCCAGTACCACGACGGCGGTCAGGCCGGCGACCAGCGCGCTCCGCCGGCGCCCCGGGTGTGCGAGAGCGCCACGGATGACGGTCCGGCCGGGCTGGGTGGGGACATCCGTGGCGGCGCGCGCCCGCGGTGAACGGGAGGTGGCCGCCCGGCTCAGCAGTTCGGCGCAGCGGCGGGCGTCGGGTCGCGCCCGGGGCTCGCTGCGGGTCATCGCCTCGATGACGTGTGCCAGCTCCGGCGAGAGCCACCGCGGGATCTCCGGCGACCGGAGCAGCCGGGCCGCGCTCGCCTCCAGCGGCGCCCCCTGGTACTCCTTCTCGCCCTTCACCGCTTCGAGCAAGACCAGTCCCAGCGAGTAGATGTCGCTGGCCGGACTGGACCCTCTGCCGAGAACCTGTTCCGGGGCCAGATACGGCACCGTGCCGACCACCGTGCCGGGCTCGGCGCGGGTCGGCTCGTCGATGAGCCGCGAGATCCCGAAGTCGGCCAGATACGGGGTGTCGCCGGGCCCGAGGAGGACGTTGGACGGCTTCACGTCCCGGTGGACGATCCCGGCCGCGTGGGCGTGGGCCAGCGCGAGGGCCAGTTGTTCGCCCAGCCGCGCCACGTCGGCGTCGGTCAGCGGGGCCCCGTTGTGGATGCGCTCCCGCAAGGTGATGCCGTTCACCAGGTGCGTCACCACGTAGGCGCCGCCGAGGTAGCGGCCGGTGTCGTAGACCGCGAGCAGCGCCGGGTGCGTCAGCCGGCCCAGCAGGATCGCCTCTTCGCAGAACCGGTCGGCGGAGACCGCGGTGGCGCCCGGGCGGAACACCTTGACCGCGACCTCCCGGCGCAGCCGCAGATCGGCGGCCCGGAACACATCAGCGGTGCCGCCGGTGCCCAGGATCTCGTCCAACCGGTACCGGTCATCGAGGACATCGCCGGTCCGCGGGCCGGGAGGGCCGGCAGGACGTTGAAGGGCGGACATGAGACCCCCGTAAAGGACGAGATGTGATTCGCCTCCTACCCGGGCCCTCGGGGTGCATTCGGGCGGATCGGCACTCGCACGCCCCGGCCGCCCGGCGGACGGCGGTCCGCCGGGCGGGGCCGGACCTTCCGGAGGTGCTCCCCGCCGTGTCCGGCCCGCTCTAGGTGTTCTGTTCATGGAGGTTGCGAAGGGCCCTCATGGCCCACCGCAATGCACCCCTGACCGAGACCGGTTGGCTGCGTCCGGCCCGCTGCGTCGTGGACGACGGCCGGCGGCTGCGACGGGCAGCCGAGAGCTTCCAGGTCTCACCGACCACGGCCGGGCGGTGGGCGGGCCGCTACCGCCGGGAGGGCGAGGTGGGCATGAGCGCCCGCTCCTCGCGCCCGCACCACAGCCCGCGGCGGACCCCGACGCGCACCGAACGCCGGATCGGTGAGTTCGGCGCCGCGGGAGGTCCGGGTGAACAGCCGGACCCGGAGGTTCCGCTCCGGTGCGGCGATGCGCTGGGAAACGGCCTGCTGGGTGACCGCGAGCTCCGCGGCGCCTGCTGGAACTGCCCCTCGTCGGCTGCGGCGAGGGGGTCCGGACGGTCAGGTCCACCTCGCCACCTGACGGGGCAACGGTGGGCCGCGGCCGGGCGGTCCTGCGGCGGCCCGGAGCCCAGGGGGCGTCCGGACCGCCGGGAGACGAGCGCGCCGGGCGTCCGGCGTCGGCGCGCGTCCGAGGGGGCCCGGGGCCCTACTGGCGGGTCCATTTCTGGTTGCCGGCGCCGGTGCAGTTCCACAACTCGGTCAGGGAGCCGTTGGCGGTCGCGGCCCCTGTGACGTCCAGGCACAGGCCGGACAGCGCGTTGACCACGGTGCCGTCGCCGTTGAGGGTCCACTGCTGGTTGGCTCCGCCGTGGCAGTCGTAGATGATCACGGCGGTGCCGGCCGTGGTCCCGGAGGCGGCGGCGTCGAGGCACTTGCTGCCGTAGACGACGAGCTCCTTGGCGGAGTTCAGGCTCCAGGACTGGTTGGCCCCGCCGTTGCAGTCCCAGATCTCGGTCCGGGTGTTGTTCGCGGTGCTGGAGTTCGGCACGTCCAGGCAGCGGTTGGAGCCGACGCCGCGCAGGACCGTCGAGGTGCCGCCACCGCCGGAGCCGCCGCCCGGGTTGGTACCGGTCCCCCAGCCCCATTGCAGGCGGTCCAGGCCAGACTGGTTGGTGACGCCGACCGACAGGTTGGTACCGGAGCCGGCCAGCGTGGTGATCGCACAGGAGGCGTTCTCACACGGTCCGGGGCCCTGCGTCTGGCTGGCCTGCTTGACGCCGGTCCACAGCACCGAACCCATTCCGAGGTTCCGCACGGTGTCGGTGATCGCGTAGAGGTAGGACAGGTCGTTGACGCCGTCCTTGGGACCGTTGTAGTTGACCCCCGTGTTCATGGGAACACCGAACTCGGTCAGCACCGCGCGGCTGGCGTAGCCGCACAGGTTGCCGGTGAAGTCGCTGACCCAGGCGGCCTCGGTGGTGTGCGAGTCCCCGAACATGCCGTAGATGTGGATCGACAGCAGCGTGCCGGACAGGCGCGAGTCGCCGCCGACCGCGCACAGGTTCCCGTCGGAGTACAGGCCCGGCACGATCACGTGGTTACGGGGAAGGCTCGGGTAGCGCGCGAGCCAGTTGGCCTCGAAGGTGGTCAGGTCGCTCGCGTTGTAGCCGTACGGCTCGTTCATGATGTCGAAGTAGAAGTTGGCGTGCCCTCCGTACTTGTTGATCATGGTGTCCCACATCTGATTGAACGATGCGGTGTCACTGACCTTCCCGCCCTGCAGCCACGGGGCCACGATGACGTTCATGCCCAGTGCGGTGGCGGCGTCCAGGGCGGCGGTGTAGCTGTTCCACCAGGTGCCCGACGTGGTGGCCGCGTTGAACCCGAGGCGGACGGTGTTGGCGCCCAGGCCCTGGAAGCCCTCGAGGATCGCGGTGGACTTCGTGTACGTGGTCGCGTAGGTGTCCGAGGTCGACAGGCCGACCGGGATGTTCGGACCGGTGATGAAGTTGTCGTTGGGATCCGCCCAGTTCACGCCGTGGAACTGACTGGTGGCGGCGGGTACCGCCGAAGCCGCCGGCGCCGCGCTCGCCGGCGCCGCGCCGGAGGCCAGCGCCCCGAACAGCATCAGCGCGATGACCCCGGCCACGGCGATCAGGCGGGTGACGACGGTGGCAGGGGGCGGGGGCAGGGGGCGGGGGCAGGGGCCAGGGGGCCACGACCGCCCGGGGCGCCGGGGCGGTCGACGCGGGGACCCGCCGACCGGTTCCCGGATTCCCGCGGTCAGGTGAATGGCGCGCTCGGTCGTTCATACGGTCTCCTGCCGATGTGGGGGGGCAAGGTATTTTGTGAGCGCTAACAATCGCCAGAGCAGATGCCGGTCTGCGATGGCTCCGACGCTCAAGGGCCAACGGCGGCAGCGTGCACCCTGCCCTGCGCTCTGTCAACAGCCGTCACAGCGCAGCGGCTCGCGATCCGCCGGCCGGCCACGCCCAGCCGTCCATCCGGTCGGGTCGGAGCGTGATTACGTGTTTCCTGTTGACGTCCCCGGGCGGGTTTGCTTGTCTGACGTCTCACGGCCCCTGCCGGTTTCCCGATTGCCGGATCGGGTCGCGTGCGAGAGCGGATCTGCCGCGACCGGGCACGCCGCCGATGCTTCTTGCCATCCGTGCACGCGATCGCACCTCCCGGTGGTCCGCACATCTCGCACCGGTCAAAGGCTCCCCTCCCCCACGCTTGGAGCTGGTATGACTCCGGACATCCACCCGTCCCGCCTGCGACGATCACGGCTCGGCGCTCTCGCCGCCGGCCTGGCCGTGGCAGCGGCCGGCGTGCTCGTCCTCGGGGGGCAGTGGCACCCCGGGGGCCGGTGGGGCGTTGCACGCGGTGGGTGCGGGCAAACGGCACCGTGAGCGGCGCCCAGTCCGGCCTCTGCCTCGACGTCACCTCCGCCTCCACCGCCAACGGCGCCCTGGTCGAACTGTGGACCTGCACCGGAGCGTCCAACCAGCAGTGGACCCTGGGATGACCACCGGCAACACACCACCGGCACCACCGACCCACCCCGCCCCCCGGCAGCCCGGCCCGCACCACAACCGGGCTGCCGGCCCCGCCCACAGCCGGCCCGGGACACCGCACCGCACGACACACCGCGGAATCCGCCGCGCGCCCCGGGACAAAACCGGGGCGCGCGGCGGAACACAAGCCGGGACACGACCTGGGGAAGATCCAGCGCGTCGGACGGAGGTGGGGCGGCTCCGCGTCAGGTAACGGGGGCCGCCCCACCGGCTTGGGCCGCGGAAGGGGGCGCGGCGCGGGTTGGTGTGTGGTTCAGCCGCGTTTGGTGACGCTTCTGGCGCGGAGCCGGTCGGCGGTGATGGCCAGTCCGAGGACGCAGCCCAGCACGATGTTGGTGTAGTCGGAGTTGATCTGTAGCGTGGTCAGGCCGTTGTTGATCAGTTCCAGCAGGACGGTGCCGGCCACGATGCCCACGATGCGGCCCTGGCCGCCGACCAGGCTGACGCCGCCGATGACGGCTGCCGCGATGGCGGACAGCTCCCAGCCCACACCGACCCCGCTCGCGGAGCCGACGCCCATCCGGCCCAGCACCATGATCCCGGCGAAGGCGGACAGCAGCGAGCTGGTGACGTACATCGAGACGATCCGCCGGTCGCCGCGGATGCCGGCCAACCGGGCCGCCTCGGGATTGCCGCCGACGGCGTACACCTGGCGGCCGGCGTAGGTGCGTTCCAGGAAGAACCAGGCGATCGCGGCCACGACGACGAACAGGATCAGCGGCAGCGGGATCTGGGTGACGTAGGTCTGGCCGATGTCGCCGAACAGGCCGCCGATACCGGTGATGGACGTGCCGGAGGTGATGGCCAGGGTGACGCCCTGGGCGACGGTGTAGGTCACCAGGGTCACGACGAAGGGGGCCAGTCTTCAGCCGGGTGACGGCCAGTCCGTGGATCAGCCCGACGGTGCCGGCGACGACCAGCGTCACCAGGACGGCCAGGACCGGCGGCAGTCCGGCGCGGACGTTGAACCAGGACATCAGGATGACGCTGGTGCCCAGGAGCGCACCCACCGACAGGTCGATGCCGCCGGTGAGGATGACCAGGGACTCGCCGATGGCGATCAGCCCGTACTGGGCGAGGTCGAAGCCCATGCCCTGGAGGTTGACCGCGCTGGCGAAGGTCGACTTGTCCAGCGCGAGCGCGGCAAAAACCACGACGCACGCGGCCACCACGCCGACCTCGGGGGTTTCGAGCAGCCGCCGGGCGAACGAGGTGCGCGCCGCGGTCCCGGCGTCCGCCTCGGTGGACGCCGGTGCGGTACCGGTGGTCATCTGTCGGCCCTTCCGTGAGTACTGGCGCCCGCGCCGGCCGCGAGCAGGGAATCGTCGGTCCTCATGCGCCTGCCTTCCCCCGTGTGCCCGCCCCGGACTGCGTGCCGGCCGCCGCGGTCATGATCGCCTCCTTGCCGAATCGGTCGCGGGTGATGTCGGCCACCACCCGGCCGTGCGCCATCACCACGATGCGATGGCAGATCCACATGAGCTCCTCCAGCTCGGAGGAAGCGACCAGCACCGCCAGGCCCTTCTCGGCTGCCGCGTCGATGAGCCCGTAGATCTCCGCCTTGGCACCCACGTCCACACCGCGGGTGGGCTCGTCCAGCAGCAGCAGTTTGGGGTCGGCGGCCAGCCAGCGGCCGAAGACCGCTTTCTGCTGGTTGCCGCCGGACAGGTCACTGATCAACTGCTCCTGGCTGTGCAGCCGTACCCCGAGATCCTCGACGATCCGGGCGGCGTGCTCCTTGTCGGCCCCGGGCCGCAGCACGCCGCGTCTGCTGATCCGCCGCAGCGTGGTGAGGGTGACGTTCCACCGCACCGAGTGGGCCGGCAGCAGCGACTGCACCTTGCGGTCCTCGGGCACCATGCCGATGCCCACCGCGACCGCGTCGGCAGGGTGCCGGGGGCGGAAGTCGACGCCTTCGAATGTCACGGTGCCGCCGGTACGGGGCTGGGCGCCCATGACGGTGTGCAGCAGCCGGCTGCGTCCCGATCCCATCAGCCCGGCGACACCGACGATCTCCCCCGCCTTGACGTCGAGGTCGACCGGGCCGAGTCCGTCCGCGGTCAGGCCGCGCACCGACAGGGTCGTGGCGCGCTCGACCGAGGACGGGGGCGCCAGGTCGGCGCGGGCGAGGTCGGCGCCGACCATCTCCCGGATCATCCGCTCCTCGGTCGCCTCGCCCGGCGCCAGGTCCGCCACCAGCCTGCCGCTGCGCAGCACGATCACCCGGTCGGCGACCGCCCGCACCTCGTCCAGACGGTGACCGATGAAGAGCACCGCTCCGCCGGCGGCGGCGTGCTCACGGGCCAGGTTCAGCACCCGCTCGGCCTCCACCGGCCCGAGCGAGGACGTCGGCTCGTCGAGGATCAGGACCACCGGCCGGTGGCCCCGGGCTTTGGCAATTTCGATCATCTGCCGCACCGGCACCGGAAAACGCTCGACCGCCCGGTCGACGTCGACCCCCGTCACACCGACCTCTGCGAGCAGTCGTCTGGCTTCCGCCCTGGTGCCGCCCCTGTCGAAGACCGTCCGGCGCAGGACGCCGGTGCCGGCTCCCGCGGGGCGGCGGCCCAGCAGCAGATTCTCCGCCACGCTCAACTGGCCCACCAGCGGGAATTCCTGAGCCACCAGGGCCACGCCCAGGTGCCGGGCGTGGTCGGGGCGTCCGGTCTGCAGGAGTTCACCGGCGATCTCGATCGTTCCGGTCGTCGGAGTCACGGTGCCGGACAGCACCCCCATCAAAGTGGACTTGCCGGCGCCGTTCTCCCCCACCACGGCCGCGATCTTCCCGCGTGCCAGGTCGAGCCGGGGGATGTCCAGCACCTTGACCGGCCCGTACGACTTGCTGACGTCCCGCAGCGAGACGGCGTGGTCAAAGCGGGCCCCGCCGTTCGCCGCGGGGCCGGTGCCGGTGTGGGTGCCGGTGTCGGTGTCGGTGTCGGTGTCGGTGTCGGTGTCGGTGGACGGATCCATCAGCCGATTCCCAGATCCTTGAGCTTGCCCTGATAGTCGGTCAGGTTGCCGCCGGTGACCAGGCCGACCCCGGAGGACAGTGTCGTGCCGTCGGATTCGAGGTACGGCTGCACGATCTTCAGCGTCGCCTCCTTGCCGAGGACCTTGAAGGCGGCCAGCAGATACGCGCCCGTGTAGCCCTGCTGGTAGGGCTCCTGCACGACGGTGGCCTGGATGACCCCGGACTGGATGAACTTCAGCGTCTGCGGGTCGCTGTCGTCGGAGACGATCTTCACCCGGCCGGACTTGCCGGCGGCCTGCACCGCCTGGCCGGCCGACGGGCCGTCGTACGAATAGACCCCGTACAGACCGTTGATGTTCGGATTGGTCTGGATCACCGTCTGCGCATTGGTCAGCGCCTTGGCCGCGTCCATGCCGTCGCTGAGCTTCTGCACGACCTTGATGCCGGTGCCCTTGAGCGCGTCCTCGAAGCCCTGGATGCGCTCCACCGCGTTGGAAGTGGTCAGCGAGCCGACCAGGACCACCACCTGGCCCTTGCCGCCGAGCGCCTGCTTCATCGCCTCGCCCGCCTTCTGGCCGGCCTGGTAATTGGGGGTGCCCAGGTAGAGCGCGGCGCCGTCCTCCTTGGGCAGCGGGGAGTCGATGGCCAGCACCGGGATGCCGGCGCTGTTGGCGGACGCGATCGGCGCCTTGATCGCGGTCGGATCGATCGCGGACACGCTCAGGCCCGTGATGCCCTGGCCCCGCAGCGTCTGGATGATCGACAGCTGCTGGTCCAACCGCCCGTTGGCCGGCGCCTGATACGTGCCCTTGACACCGAGATCGGACAAGCCCTTGTTGAAGCCGATCTTGCCCGCATTCCAGTAGTCGACCGCGACATTGACCACCATCGCCTCGTGCAGCTTCGACAGGTCCTTCCCGGCCAGCGCCGCCTTCAACGCCGCGTCGATCTTCGCCAGACTGGCGTCGTTGAACGTGATGTCACCCTGGATCGCCGGTGCGGCCGTGGTGCTCGCCGCCTTCCCGGCGTCCGACGAACCACCACCCGCACCCGTCTTGCTGCACGCCGTGGCACCGGCCACTATCGCGACGACAACCGCGACAGCTCCGAGACGGGCTCTCCTGCGTCCGGACCGCACATCACCCATGATCATTATCCTGTTCCGAGGACCGAATGGCCTCTGTTAGCGCTCACAGTTTGTGAGATCGTCTTTGCAGCGTCGGCTGCGCACCGACATGAGCGCACGTTCCGCGAGATCTTTAGACGAGGTCACCAGATCCACCGGTCACCACGGCCTCCTGCAGTGGGAACACGCCGCACCGATCTCGCCGCCGCCGGGAAACCGCACTCCACCCGCCCTCCTGGCGGGCGGACTTGCTCGACGCCCCGTGGTCGACATCAGTGCTCGCCTCCTCCTACTTCCTTGCTTGGCTGAGATTGTTAGCGTTCACTGACGCCGCGTCAAGGTGTTACACGGAAGAAAAGTCGTCCGTATCCCGAACGCAACCACTGCTCCACGGTCGTCCCGCCGGCGGCCGGGTGGCTCCGTCGGTGGACAGGCGGAAGACCGTCGTGGACCGGTAGTCGGCGCCGGGCCGGAGCCAGACCGACGGGTAGTCAGGACGCCGGGGTGAGTCGGGAAAGTGCTGCGTCTCGATCGCCACCGCGCCGTACCGGACCGGGGAGAAGACGGCCGGCTCCGCGCCGGTGCCGGAGAACTGGTTGCCGGTGTAGATCTGGACCCCTGGCTCGGTGGTCAGGCACTCCAGTCGGCGTCCGGTGGCGGCGTGGTGCAAGACCGTCGCGAGTTCCGGCGCGCCGCCACCGGGCCTCCGCAGCACCCAGTTGTGGTCGAGGCCCCCGCTGGCCAGGCCCAACTGCTCGTCGGCGGCGCCCAGTACGTCGCGCAGCCTGCGCGGCTCGGTGAGGTCGAACGGCGTGCCGAGCACCGCCCGGGGCCGCCCGGGCAGCGGGATGAGTTCCGCGTCGACGGGCAGGAAGTGGTCCGCGGCCACCCGCAGCTCGTGGTCGAGGATCGTGTCGTCGGTTCCACCCGCGAGGTTCCAGTACGTGTGGTTGGTGAGATTGACCACGGTCGGTGCGTCGCTCGCGGCCGCGTAGTCGATCCGCAGGGCGCCGTCCTCACCGAGGGTGTAGCCCACCGTCACCTCCACGGTGCCGGGGAAGCCCTGGTCACCGTCGCGGCTGACCAGGTGGAACTCCACGCCGGACCGGCCGCCGCCGGTGATCGCACGGGCGGCCCACAGCCGGGTGTCGAAGCCCTCCGGACCCCCGTGCAAGGTGGTGCCGCCCTCGTTGGACCCCAGTCGCACGGTGCCGTCCGCGGTCGGCAGCAGGCCGTGCGCGATCCGATTGGCGTAACGGCCGATGGTCGCGCCGAAGTACCGCGCGGGACCGAGCTTGTCCTCCAGCCGGGAGGGGCTGAGCACCACATCGGCGACCCGCCCGCCCGCGTCCGGGCATCGGACCGCGTGCAGGCTCGCGCCCAGGGTGAGTGTGTCGACGCTGATTCCGCCGGCCGTGGCCAACCGCCATCGGTCGACGGTGCGGCCGTCGGGCAGCGTACCCGCGACCGAGCGGGAAACAGTGGGCATAGGGCGCTCCGAGTCAGGCTGAGGGGCGGCGGCAGTCTCCCCAGGGGTCCCCGCCGGGCGAAGACCCTCCGGTGCACACCTTTCGCCAGGTCCGCGGGCTGGTCACAGTCCTCTTTCACAAGCCCCCTGCCAGGCGGTAGTACGCCTGGTTCCAGCGGATCTCCTTGGTGAACTGCCGGATGGTGGTCTCGCCGTCGATGAGCAGCAGTTCGGTACCGAGCATGTCGGCCAGGTCGGCGAGTTCCTCGGTGCCCACGGCGCCGGACAGCACGGTGTGGTGCGGGCCGCCCGCGGTCAGCCACGCCTCGGTGGAGGTCCGCAGATCGGGGGCGGGACGCCACACCGCGCGGGCCACGGGGAGTTTGGGCAGCGGTTCGGCCGGCGCCACCACCTCGATCTGGTTGGCCACCAGGCGGAAGCGGTCGCCCATGTCGGCCAGGCCCACCACGACCGCGGGTCCCGGCATGGCGTCGAAGACGAGGCGGACGGGGTCCTCTCGGCCGCCGATGCCCAGCGGGTGGATCTCGCACGACGGCTGGTCCGCGGCGATGGAGGGGCAGACCTCCAGCATGTGCGCGCCCAGAATCAGTTCGTTCCCGGGCTCCAGGTGATAGGTGTAGTCCTCCATGAAGGAGGTGCCGCCGGGCAGGCCCGCGGCCATGGCCTTGACGGTGTGGAGCAGCGCCGAGGTCTTCCAGTCGCCCTCGCCGCCGAAGCCGAAGCCGTCGGCCATCAGGCGCTGCACCGCGAGTCCCGGCAGCTGCCGCAGCCCGCCGAGGTCCTCGAAGTTGGTGGTGAAGGCGCCGAAGCCGCCGTCCGTCATGAAGGCGCGCAGGCCCAGTTCGATCCGGGCCGCGTACCGCAGGGAATCGTGCCGGGCACCGTCGGTGGCCAGTTCGGGCGCCAGGCGGTAGGCAGTCGCGTACTCCTTGACGAGTTCGCTGACCGCCGCGTCGCTGGCCGCGTCCACGATCTCCACCAGGTCGTTGACGCCGTAGGTGTTGACCGACACCCCGAACCGCAGTTGCGCCTCGACCTTGTCCCCTTCGGTGACCGCGACATCGCGCATGTTGTCGCCGAACCGGGCCAGCCGCAGGTTGCGCAGCGCGCCGTAACCGAGGGCGGCCCGCATCCAGGCGTGGATACGCGCCGCGACCTGCGGATGGGAGACGTGGCCGGCCACGGTCTTGCGGGCCACCCGGAGCCGGGACTGGATGTACCCGAACTCGCGGTCGCCGTGCGCGGCCTGGTTGAGGTTCATGAAGTCCATGTCGATGGTGGACCAGGGCAGTCCGGCGTCGGCCTGGGTGTGCAGGTGCAGCAGCGGCTTGCGCAGCAGGTCCAGCCCGGCGATCCACATCTTGGCCGGGGAGAAGGTGTGCATCCACGCGATCAGGCCGACGCAGGACGGGTCGGCGTTGGCGGCCAGCACCGTGGCCATGATGGCGGCGGAGTCGGTGAGGACCGGCTTCCACACCACCGTCACGTCAGGGCCGGGGACCGCCGCCAGCGTCTCCTGCACCCTGCGGGACTGCTCGGCGACCTGGGCGAGCGTCTCCTCCCCGTACAGGCCCTGACTTCCCGTGAGGAACCACACCTCGGGACGAGTTGGAACGGTCATCGGCTGGCTCCTGGGTCAGTTGTGGCCGTGGACTGGCCATAGACGTTCTGGTATCGGTGGTATAGGCGATCGATGTCGGCCGGGGCGATGGGCAGCGGATCGCCGAGTTGCCGGGTGATGTGCACGGTACGGGCCACGTCCTCGCACATCACCGCCGCCTTGACCGCCGCGCGGGCGTCCTTGCCGATGGTGAAGACACCGTGGCTGCGCATCAGCACGGCCGGCGAGCGGTGCCCTCGGAGGGTGTCGACGATTCCCCGGCCGATGGAGTCGTCGCCGATCAGCGCGAACGGTCCGACGGGTATCTCGGCCCCGAACTCGTCGGCCATGGCGGTCAGCACGCACGGCACCGGCTCGCCGCGCGCCGCCCACGCGGTGGCGTAGGTGGAGTGGGTGTGCACGATCCCGCCGACCTCGGGCAGGCGGCGGTAGACATAGGCGTGCGCGGCGGTGTCGGAGGACGGCGCCAGATCGCCGTCGACCACGGTGCCGTCGAGATCGCAGACGATCATGCTGTCGGCGGTGAGGCGGTCGTAGTCGACCCCGCTGGGCTTGATGACGAACAGGTCCAGGCCGGGGACCCGGGCCGAGACGTTGCCGGCGGTCCAGACGACCAGTTGGTAGCGGACCAGTTCACGGTGCAGATCGCTCACCTGCTGGCGCAGCGGTGCGACCGCGGCGAGGGATGGCGGCGGCGTGGGGTAGGGGCTCATGACGGGCGACCTCAAAAGGGGACCAGTGAACGCTAACACTTGGTGGGAGCGTTAACAGTTCGACGTCGGCGGGATGGATGGGCGGGGGTGGGCGTGCGGGGGCCGCGAGGGGTGCACGACGGGGTCGCCGCGGCCGAAGCGGTCCTGCGGGAAGCGGTACCCAGCGCGCGGGCGGGAGAAAACCGCGGCGAGAGCCGGCTTGCGGCCCGGGCAGGCCCCGGCGGTGACGAGCAGGACACGGCCGGACCGGGTTCCGAAGCGGTCCCGGGCACTGCGCGCGGGGGTATCGGTCGTCATGGCTGTCTCCAGATGCGCGGGAGGCCCCGGCGGGTCACCGGGAACCTCCTCGCGCGGGCGTACGTGTCAGGTCAGGTGGGAGTGGTGCTGCTGCGGACGATCAGGCGGGGGTCGATCACGACGCGCTCGTCCCTGCGCGGCGTTCCGCCCGACCCCAGCCAGTTGAGGAGAAGACGGATGCTGGCCTGCCCGACCGCGGCGAAGTCCTGCCGGACGGTGGTCAGCGGCGGCGCGAAGAACTCGGCTTCCGGGATGTCGTCGAACCCGGCGATGGCCACCCGGGCCGGCACCGACAGGCCGGCCTCACGGAAGGCGCGCATGACGCCGAGAGCCATCTGGTCGTTGGCCACGAACACCGCGGAGACGTCCGGCGAGCGGCGCCGCGACCCGCCCGCCACCACCCGGCCGGCCAGCTCCTGTCCGGCGCGGTAGCCGGACAGCGGGGTCCAGTCCCCCACCAGGGGCGGCGGCACCTCCGCGCCTGCCTCCTCCAGCGTGGTGCGCCAACCGTCCACCCGGGCCCCGGCCTCCAGCCAGTCCGGCGGACCGGACACGTTCCACACCGTGCGGTGCCCGGCGGCCAGCAGATGACCGGTCACCAGCCGGGCGCCCAGTTCCTGGTCCACCGAGACACCGGGAATCGGCAGGTCGTGCCCGCCCTCGACCGTCACCACCGGGAAAGGAAGGCGCAGTTCGGCCAGTGCCGCGACGGCCGGGCGGTGCGGGACCATCACCACGATTCCCTCCACCCCCCAGTCGCTGAGGTGGTCGATCGCTTCGGCGAGCGCCTTGGGGGTGTAGCGGCGCAGCGTCACCGCCGAGACCATGTAACCCTCGTCGCGGGCCGCCTCCTCCAACCCGAACAGCATGCTGGCCGGCCCGAACAGCGTCGGGTTGCAGGCCACCACGCCGAGTGTGAGGGTGCGTCGGGTGACCAGGGCCCGCGCCGCGGAGTTGCGCCGGTACCCCAGTTGCTCGATCGCGCGCTGTACCTCGGCCCGCGTGGTGTCGCGCACATTGGGGTGGTTGCTGAGCACCCGGGACACGGTCTGGTGAGACACCCCGGCGAGCAGGGCGACGTCCGCCATGGTGGGGGCCCGGTGCGGCCCGGTGCCCTCCGCGCTCTGCGACATTGTTCTCCGATCCGTGATGCAGCTCATTGTTAGCGTTCACAGGCGCGGCCGTCAAGGTCGGTGCAGCACCCGGCGACGTCTTGCCGGGCGGGCCGACCTGTCCGTTGCCTGGCGTTGCCGGACCTTTCACGGGCGGGAGGTCGGGGCTCCGGTCCCCCTGCCGCGAT
>NZ_FMCH01000549.1 GCF_900091855.1 Streptomyces sp. DvalAA-14 | reverse complement strand
GGACGGCCCGGCGCAGGCCGCGCGGGATCGCCGGGAGCGAGCGGGGAAGCCGTCCCCGAACCAGGCCGCGTTGCCCGCTCCCGGTCAGTACCGGAGCCGGGGGCACCCTCGGCTCCGACCGCCCCGCCCGGGCGGACCGGTGCGGTCGGCGAGGCGGTAGCCGGGGGCGGACGATCGGAGTTGCTGGTCGGGGCGGGAAGGCCGGGGGCGAACGGGGAAGCGGTCCCCGGGCGGGGCCCCGGGGGCCGGTTGGCGCCGGCGGCGCCCTGCGCGCGCACAACCTCGCCCGGGCGGGCGGAGGGCGCGGGCGTCGGGGGGTGTGCGGTTCCGGGCGGGCGGGTGAGTGGGGCGGCGGTGCCCGATGCCGGGAGCGGGCCAGGTCCGGGTCCTGCGGGGGATCCCGGTCTCGGACCCGCCGGGCGGGGCCCGGCGCCGAGGCGGGAACCGCCGCCCGGGGCCGTCGTGGCGTAACGAATGGTGCGCAGCCCGTGCTGGACCGCGAGGTGGCGCAGCTCGCGCCCTCCGTCGAGCGGCGTGCCGTGGACGTACAAGGTGGCCCGCGTGCGCAGATCCGCGCCGAGCGCGCCGAGCAGGCGGGACAGGTCGGGCCACAGCGAGCCGTCCAGCCGCTCGCCCGGGGTGCCGACCTCGATGGCCGGACCCTCGGCCACCACCTGGCGGGCGGTGTGCAGCGGGTGGGCGCGGTTGGGCGCGTCCACCCACAGTCCGGCCCTGGTCGCCGTGACCTGCCAGCGGTCGGAGAGCCGTACGATGCCGTCCTCCGGCCGCCCGGGGCCCGGCAACGGCGGTGACCAGCGCAGCAGTTGGGGAGCGACGGCCTGGCCGCCGCGCGACGGCCGGCACACCACGGCGTCCACGAACGGCAGCCAGCCGGGCGTACCGTCCGTTCCCATCAGGACCGAGCGGGCGGCATAGGACGCCATCGGCCCGCTGGCGGCGAACAGCGGGAGTCCGGTGGTCACTTCCACCTCGGAGCCGAGCAGGTCGGCGACGCGGCGGCCCAGCGGGAGCAGGTCCTGGTGGCCGCCGGGGATGAGGCGGACGAGCGCGGCGGGAGCGGGCGGCGCCGCGGACTCGGCGGCGCCCGGCCCCGACCGCGACCCCGCCCCCGATCCCGGCCCTGATCCCGGCCCTGATCCCGCCGCGGGCCCGGGTATCGACCCCGGCCCCGGCGCGGGCCCAGGCCCTGACCCCGGATGCGGCTTCGGCTTCGGCAGTCCGGCCAGCAGGTCCGCCACCTCCTCCGCCGAGACGTCCTCGCCCCACGGCACGCCGACCACCACGGCCGGCCGCCACGGGTCGACCGGTACGGCGTGGAAGAAGTCGCCCGGCTCGGTGGCCGCCGCCTCGACGGGCCGTACGAGCACGCCGGCCGGAAGCTGGTGCACCGCGCACCCGGCGGAGGTCCGCGCGGGCAGCCGGTCGACCGCCACGTGCCAGGACGGCGCCGGGCAACGCGGCCCGAGCGGTACCGGTTTGGCCCCCGGGGCGAACCGCCACCAGCTCCCCGCCGGGATGAAGAGCGAGCCGCCGGGGACGGCCAGGACGGCTCCGTCCGGGGCCTCCACCGTGATTCCCCACGCCTCGGCGATCTGGCGCGCGGCCGACGGTCGGCCCGGCTGGTCGTCCCCGGCGCTCGCCATGGCCAGCCGCACCGCGGTGGCCCCTTCGGCGCGCAGCGAATCCAGCAGTTCGTTCAGGCGCGGCCACACCGCGTCGGCCGCCGCGGCGTGCGCACCGACGACGAGCGTCACGATGCCGCCGCGCGACCGCAGTTGACGGGTCAGATCGACGATGTCGGCCGGTTCCAGCGCGTCGTCCAGCGGGGCGCGGAGCAGCAGCAGGCCGTCGTGGTCCTCCACCAGGACCGGGACCGACCCGGCATCCGCCTCGGACGCGTCCGACGAGCCCTCCGCCGCACCGGCGGCACCCTTGCGCCCGGCGCGCTTGCGCGCCGAGTCCCCGCGCCCCCTGGCCCAGGGCGTCACCGGCCGCTCCTCCGCCACGTACCGCCCACGCCATCACGGCGACACCCGCTGACCGCGACCCCCGCCGCGAGCCGACCGCCGCCGATCTCCCCCGGCCGCGCCCGCCGACTCCCCTCACGCACCGGCACACACCTTCCAGAAACGGGCCCGCTTGATCTCCGCCCCCCGGGGAGCGCCCATCAGGCTAGTACCTCATGCCTTCATTGATCCAACACCCGCCGTTGGCGGACGCCCGGTTACGTCGGCCTGTCCGGTCGATGAACACCGGCCCTCCCGTGCCGTCACCTGTTCCGGCCCGCCGCGAAGTGGGCGGACGACACCGGACTCCTCTCGCTCGGCCTTCGCCGCTCCCGTGTTCACCTTCCCCCCGGCGGACCGCCCCCAAGCGCCCCCGGGGTTCGCCGGCAGAACCCGCTGCCCGGTCCGGGCGGTCCGCCGGTCCGCCGGTCCGCCGGTCCCGCCGCTCGGCCGGGCGCGCCGCGTGGTCACCGCGCCTCGGGCCAGGACGCGGCGGTGACCGCGGTCGCGGTGGCGACGGCGGCCAGCCGGGCGTAGTCGAGCGTGTCGGGGAGGTCGCCGGGGCGGTGGTACTCGGCGTTGCGGAAGTTGGCGGTGCCGGTCAGCATCACCGCCGGGACGCGGTGGTTCCAGAAGGGGGAGTGGTCGCTGCGGTCGAGGTTGCCGAGCGCGGGCACGGCCAGCCCGAGCGCGGCGCCCAGCGGGCCGTCGGGGCGCGGGTCGCGCAGCAGGACCGTGGGCAGCGCCGGGCTCGCCGCGGCCGCCGCGCGGGCCCAACCGGCCGCGAGGGTCCGGGAGGAGTTCCGGTGCACGATCAGTGTGAAGTCGCCCCGGTGACCTGAGCGCCGCACCGCGCCGACCGCCTCGGGCATCACCGCGCCGGCGCCGGCCGGCAGGCGCTGGCTGCCGGGCTCGTCGGAGAAGAAGCCCACCGATTCCAGGCAGATCATGCCGCCCAGGGTGCGGCCGGCCTCGCCCAGCAGGCGCCTGACGGCTTCGCGCGCGCCGATCAGCCCCAGCTCCTCCATGTCGAAGACCATGAGCGTGACCGGCGGCGGCGCCGCGAGACCGCCGAGCAGCCGGGCCACTTCCAGCACCACGGCCACGCCGGAGGCGTTGTCGTCCGCGCCGGGACTGCCCTGGACGGTGTCGAGGTGCGCGCCGACGACCAGGGTCGGCGGGCGCGCCCCGCCGGGGCCGGTCGGGCGGCTTCCCGGCAGTTCGGCCCGCAGATTCGCGCCGGACAGGCCCCGGTGCAGCCGTACCTTCAGCGGCATCGCCCGCTGCCCGTGCCGATCGGTCGAGCCCAGCCGCAACCGGGCGTCGAACGGCTCCCGGGCGACCTGCCAGCCCGCGGCTCGCAGCACCCCGGTGACGTACTCCTCGGCCTCTTCCATCGCCCGCGGCGCGTGCCGGCGGCTCCGGGGCCCGCGGGCGAGGGCGGCGACATGGCGGCGCAGCAGTTCCGGGCCGGCCGGACCGATCGGTGGCATCGAACCTCACTCGGACGTGTTCCGGCCCGCCACGATACGTCCCGGCCGCCTGCTGTCCGCGGCTTTCCCCGGCTGCCGGCCGGACTGCCGCGGGACCCCGGCCGCGCGCCCGCGGTGCGCCGCGCTCAGTCGACCAGGGCCTGCCGGACCAGGGCCCGCAGCCGGCTGCGCAGCGGATAGGTGTACGAGGGGAGCAACTGGGTGAAGAACATCACCGTGATCTCCTCGGCGGGGTCGACCCAGAACGCGGTGCTGGCGGCGCCGCCCCAGCCGTATTCGCCCTGGGACGCCAGCGCGTGCAGGGCCAGCGGGTTGTCGATGACGGAGAAGCCCAGGCCGAAGCCGGTCCCCTCGTAGGAGGTCTCGCTGAACAGCCGCCGGCCGAAGGACTCCAGGTCGGCGCCGCCGGGCAGATGGTTGCGGGTCATGAAGTCGACGGTCCGGGAACCCAGCAGCCGGACGTCGTCCAACGCGCCGCGCCCCAGCAGCATCAGCAGGAAGCGGTGGTAGTCGGCGGCGGTGCCGACCAGCCCGCCGCCACCGGACAGGTACCGCACCGGACGGGTACGGACCTCGCCGAGTCCGGGGGCGAGCGCGATACCGCCCCGCGGACCGGGGACGTAGAGCGAGGCGAGCCGGTCCTGGTGGTCCGCCGCGAGGTGGAAACCGGTCTCGGCCATGCCCAGCGGCTCGAAGATCCGGGTCCGGAAGAAGTCGTCCAGGCGGCAGCCGGAGGCGACTTCGACCACCCGGCCGAGGACATCGGTGGCGAGTGAGTAGTTCCACTCCGTGCCGGGCTGGAAGAGCAGCGGTATCTCCGCCCACGCGTCGCACGCCTCGGCCAGGTCGTAGCCCTCGGGCTGGCCCCATTCGAAGCCGCGGGCACGGTAGACGGCGTCGACGGGGTGCGCCCGCATGAAGCCGTAGGTCAACCCGGCGGTGTGGGTGAGCAGATGCCAGATGGTCACCGGTTCCGCCACCGGTACGGTCAGCTGCCGCAGCTCGCTGCCGCTCTGGAACACCCGCAGTTCGGCGAAGGAGGGGATGAAGTCGGCGACCGGGTCGGTCAGTTCGAAGGCGCCTTCCTCGTAGAGCATCATCGCGGCCACCGAGGTGACGGGCTTGGTCATGGAGTACCAGCGCCACAGCGTGTCGGTCTCGACCGGGAGGCCGGCCGCCACATCGCGGTGGCCGTAGCCGGACAGATGCACGACGCGGCCCGCCCGGCTCACCGACAGCAGCCAGCCCGGCAGCCGCCCGTCGTCGACGTACCGCTCGAAGTGCCGGTCGATCCTCGCCAGCCGCCCGGCGTCGAATCCCAGTTCGGCGGCCTCGGCCTGCACTCCGAAGTCATCCACGACAGTCACCCACGAGAATCACCCATGACATCCTCCATACCGACTGGCCGGTATCCGAATGTCACATGCCCGGCGCCTCCGGTGCAAGAGCCCCTCCGGCCGCCCGGGCCGCCGGAATCGCTCGCCGCGGGGTCCCGGCCCGGGAGGGGCGGGACCCCGCGGGGTCGGTCGACCGGGTCAGTTGGTGGACACGGAGACCGCGTCGTGCAGGAAGAGGTTGCTGTGCTCGCCGGTGGCGGTGACCGGACCGGTGGTGAAGATGCCGAAGTGGTCCTGGCCGATGACGTTGTCGCGGACCGTGATCGAGACGGGCGCGGCGGTGCCGATGAAGACGCCGGTGGTCTGCGGGTCCTGGACCGGGAAGTCGAGGTCGCCGTTGAGGTTGTTGGTGCCGATCTGGTTGGCGGTCACCACGTTGCCGTTCAGGAACTGGCCCGGGGCGTGGCTGTGCAGGGTCACGCCGGAGTGGCCGTTGCCGTTGATGGCGTTCAGGGTGACGGTGTTGTCGTAGACGGCACCGCCGGGGACGCCGGTGGCCATCTGGACGCCGGCGCCGCCGCCCGCCTGGAGGCCGTTGCCGGTGATGCTGTTGGCGGTGACGGTGTTGGAGAACACGCCGGCCGCGGTGGGCGCGGGGGTGCCGCCGGGGGCCGCCAGCGGGCTGTGCCCGGCCAGGACGATGCCGCAGGCCGTGTGGTTGTCGGCGACCGTGTTGCCGGAGATCAGGTTGTGGGACGTCGGGCCGGTCTCGTCGGTGAGCAGGATGCCGCCGGCGCCGTCGGTGACCGAGTTCCCCTGCACCACGTTGTCGGAGCTGCCGACGAGGTGGATGTTCTCGCCGCAGTCGTTGGCCATGGCGCCCTGCGGCTGGCAGAAGGGGTAGGTGTTGGCGACCGGGTTCTTCAGCCGCACACCGGTGTCGTTGGAGTGGACGTTGTTGCCCACCACGGTCACATGGCTGACGTTCTGCAGCACGATGCCCTCGCCGATGGCGTTCGCCACGGTCAGGCCGCTGACCGTCACCCGGGAGGCGGTGATCGTCAGGCCGTTGATCAGCTGCGAGGCGTCGATGGTGGCCCCGCGCTGCCCCTCGATCGTCACCGACTTGTTCACCGCCACGTCCTCGTGGAACGTGCCCTTGCCGACCACGACGGTGCCGCCCGGCGCCACCGCGGCGACCGCCTGGCCGATGGAGCCGAAGGTCGGGCCGCGGCCCGCCGTGCCCTGGCCGTGCGCGGCCACGTACACGGTGTGCGGGGCGGAGGCGGCCTGCGCCACGGCCCCCACTCCGATGAACGGTCCGGCCGCCAAGGCCGCGGCGGTCACCGCAAGTGCTCTGGTCTTCATTGTTCTCGTCACCCATCGCAGAACTGTGGCCGGGCCCGGTGGCCCGGCACGCAAAAGATCAAGCGGACACGGGCTGTCGCGCTGCTCCTACCGCGGCTCGGGGCCGGTGCGGCGGCAGCGCGAAGAAGGCCGTCGGGTGGGGGTGCGAACGGCGGGAATAGAGGGCCCGGCCCGGTGAAGCCCGCGTTTCACCGGGAGGCCCGTGCGATTCCGGGCGCAGGGGCCCGGGAATTCCGTACGGTGGTCAGGCGCGGGGCGGTGTACGGCGTCGGCTCATCCGGTGCAAGGACGACCGCGGCGCCGACAGCCGGTCGGCGCGCCCCCGTTGCCTTGTCGCGCCGACCGGTTGTCGAACACCGCCCGGTTATTCACACGGAAACGGCGCGGGCACCGTTCATGTGATCCGGATCTCAGGGGCGAACAACGCCTGACCGGCCGCGGAACGGCTCAGCGTTCGGCGAGCATCCCGGTCCGCAGCTTGGTCAGCGTGCGGCTCAGCAGGCGGGATACGTGCATCTGCGAGTAACCGAGTTCCTCGCCGATCTCGGACTGGGTCATCTCCTGGCCGAACCGCATTTCCAGGATGAGCCGTTCGCGGTCGTCGAGCCGGCCCAGCAGCGGCGCCAGGGCGTTGAAGTCCTCGACCAGTTCCATGGCGGGATCGCAGGCACCGATGGTGTCGGCGTAGGACCGGCCGCTGTCGGAGTCGGGCGCGTTGTCGTCACCGGTGGGCAGATCGATGGAGCCCGCCGTGTAACCGTTGGCCGCCACCAGGCCCTCGATGACCTCTTCCTCGCTGAGCTCCATGTACGCGGCCAGTTCCGCCACGGTGGGCTTGGTGTCCAGCACGGCGGTGAGGTGGTCGCGGGCCTTGGCCAGCTCCAGCCGCAGCTCCTGGAGCCGGCGCGGCACGTGGACGGCCCAACTGGTGTCGCGGAAGAAGCGCTTCATCTCGCCCACGATGTACGGGACGGCGAAGGTGGTGAACTCCACCTCACGGCTCAGCTCGAACCGGTCGATGGCCTTGATCAGCCCGATCGTGCCGACCTGGAGGATGTCCTCCATCTCCTCGGCACCGCGGCCGCGGAAACGGCGGGCGCTGAAGCGGACCAGCGACATGTTCATCTCGATCAGGGTGTTGCGCGCGTAGCTGTGTTCGGGGGTGCCCTCTTCGAGGTGCTGCAGCCGGTCGAAGAACACCTTCGACAGGGCCCGCGCGTCCTTCGGGGCGACCTTGCCGGTGTCCTCGATCCAGGGCAGCTCGCCGACCGTCCGCACGGCGGCGGACGGGGCCGCGGCCGGCGCGGTGGCGCGGGCGGCGGAGCCGAGCTCGGTCGGCTCGACGGACGTTCCTGCGAACTGCGTGGACACCGTCACGTCATCACCTTAAGTCGTCGGAGGTACCAAGCCCCTCGTACCCCCCATCCTGCACCCCACGCCTGTGGATTGACCGGCGGCGGCCGGAATCCCGTTCGGCGCCGGCCGTCGTGAAGCAGAAATAAGGAAGCCGACGGCGAGCCGGCAGCACTCCGAGAGCACGCCGGCAATAACCCGGCATGAATGCGCGCGGGCCGGGAAAGCGGCAGCTCGGAGGTTGATAACCATGGGACCGTTGCTTCTCGTTCTTCTGCTCGCGCTGATCCTTTTCGGCGCCGGATTCGCGCTCAAGATTCTCTGGTGGGTGGCCGTGGTCGTCCTGGTGGTGTGGCTGGTCGGTTTTGTGGCCCGCTCCACCGGCTCCGGCGGTGCCCGCGGCCGTTGGTACCGCTGGTAGCACCCGCACACACCGCGAAGGGCGCCCACCCCGGGAGATCGGGGTGGGCGCCCTTCGCGGTGTGTGCGGTGTTCCGGCTCGCGGCCGGTCAGCGAACCGCGTACCGCTGTTCGAAGGCGGCGAACGCGGCCTCCTCGTGCCATTCCAGGGTCGCCTTGGGGCTCCCGGCCAGGAAACCGGCGCAGGCGGTGCCCGGACGGGCGGCACCCGGGCGGTCCTGGGCGCAGGGACCGGTCACGGTGTAGCGGCCCCGGGCGGCCCACAGGCTGCGGCCGGGGAGGAACGCGTACTCCAGCGAGGCGCGGGACAGGTCCTTCAGCTCGGGGTAGTGCAGGGCGTAGGTCCGGGCGGCGTAGGCGTACTCGTGGGTGATGTCGATCCGCGAGACCCCCGGGTCGTCGGTCGCCAGCACCACCGGTACCCCGTAGGCGCGGTAGGTGGTGAAGGGATGGTCGGCGCCCTTGACGCCCAGGATCTGCGCGTTGCTGCTGAACGGCACCTCGACCGCGATCCCGCGCGCGGCCATGGTGCGGGCGAGTTGCTGCCAGTGGTCCTCGTGGAGCAGGTCCACGCCGTGGCCGATGCGTTCGGCGTGCCCGGTGGTCACCGCCGCGCCGATGTGGAAGGTCAGATCCTCGGGCTTGACCAGGCCCGGCACCAACTCGCCGGCGTGCAGGGTGATGTGGGCCCGCGGGTAGACCCCGTGCAGATAGTCGAGCATGCGCATCTGCAGGCGGTAGTCGCGCAGCGAGCTGTCCCAGTCCTCGGGCTGCACCAGATTCACCGCCACGAACCGGGGATCGCGCTCGGCCAGCCGCATGCCGAGCGCCATCTGGGTGAAGACCCGCTCGGGCGAACTGCCCCGGGACACCTGGGAGATCCACCGGACCGCGACCCGGCAGCCCGGGTCGGGGCGGGCGGTGCCGCAGTGCGCGGCGTCACGGAACTCCTGGTCGCCGGCGTCGGTCTCCGCCCGGGCGGCGTCGACGAGCTTGTCCAGCTTGCCGTCCGCGACCAGCCGCGCGTGCAGCCGTGCGAAGTCGTCGTCCCAGCCGACCTGCTGGGCAAGGGCCTTGGCCCCGTCCGAGGCGGGGGTGATCATCGTCTCCAGATACCACTGGTTCTGCCGGGCCAGGCCGTCCGCGACATTCGCCAGCAGCTTGCCCCGGTGCCGCCAGGTGACCTCGCCGAACTTCCCGAAGGTGTCGAAGAAGTGGTCGTGGCCCGACGCACCCGGTGGGAAGTCCTGCATCGACCAGGCGCGCAGGATCGCGTCGCGGAAGGCGGTGTCGGTGCGGGCGTCGGCGGCGGGCCGCGTACCGGGTCCGCACGGTGGCGGCACCGCCGTCATCGAGGCGTCGACGCACAGGCCGTCGTCACCGGCGAGCCGGATCAGGTACTCGGTGGACACCGCGCCGGACAGGTGATTGTGCAGGTCACCGCCCTTGGGCAGGGCCCGGAAGAAGGTGTCGAGCGCGGCCGGCCGGTTCTGGACCGCGGCCAGATACGCCGACACCCGGCGCTCGGCCGCGGTGACGGGCCGGGGCGCGGGTACGACCGCGGGCCGGGGCGCGGGTCCGATCGCCGGCTGGGACGCGGGTCCGGACGGCGGTCTTGCCGCGGCGGCCGCCGGCAGCAGGCAGACGAGGGCGAGGGCGGCGACGCCGGGCAGGACAACCCGCCTGCGGCGCAGGGCGGTACGAAGGTCGAAGGTCACTCCGCATGATCACCAGAAGCCCCTCCCGCCTCTCGCGTGACAAGAAGGAAACCCGCTGAAACCACTCTCCTGAGTGACGACCGCCGTGCTCCGACGGCGGCTGCCGGCCGTACCGCCGCGCGCAAGGCCGGGGCGGCACCCGCACCGAGGGCCCCGGACCCGGGCGGACACGACGCGGGATCCCGGATCCGAGCGGCGCCCCGCGGTCAACTCGCCGCTTCCGCCGCGGCATCGAGATCGACCAGGACGGTGATGAACTTGCCGCCGCCCGCGTGCTGGAACTCGAAGCTCACACACAGCGCCAGCACGATCTCCAGACCGTGCCGCCCCACCCGGCCCGGCTCGGTGGTCAGCGGGATCGGCGGCTCCGGCGCGCTGTCGGCGACCGACACCTCCAAGTACCGGCCCCTGAGCAGCAGGGACAGCGTGCACGGACCGGGCGCGTACTTCACCGCGTTGGTGACCAGTTCGCTCACGACCAGCTGGACATCCACCACGACCTGCGGCGGCAGCCGCCGGCCCCGCCCGTCGCGCTGCCCGGACAGGAACGCGGTCGCCAGCGCGCGGGCGGCGGCGATGGACCCCGCGGTGCCGTCGAATTCCCGCACCGTCTCGAAGGTCACCCCGGCGTCGTTGGGCTCCAGATCCTCACGCATGCTCTGAACCGCCCGTCCTCAGCCCGGCGAACCGGAGCGTCGCGCCCGCACCGGACGCCGGCACCCCCGTCGTCGCGTGTCGTCCGCGGCAGGAAAATGGCGGACTGCGCACGACGGTCAGCGGTGCGAGCCGGTGTGAACTTTGCGTACAGCAATACACCCGGGGGGCGCAGCCGACGGAATCACCGTAGCCCGTGGGCAGTTCAGGAGTACCGCACTCCTTGACAATGGGAGCGCGACCGCACCCCGGACCCCGGCCACCTGCTACGGTCGAACGAGGTCAGGCAGTGGCCTACCGGCTCGGACGCCGATTCCGCGACGTCCGTGCGCCGCTGGCCTGCC
Organism: Streptomyces sp. DvalAA-14; assembly: GCF_900091855.1. Lineage (GTDB taxonomy): Bacteria > Actinomycetota > Actinomycetes > Streptomycetales > Streptomycetaceae > Actinacidiphila. Next base: position 3,384 of record NZ_FMCH01000549.1, on the reverse strand, counting down.
TGTTCCCCGTAGGTGGCGCCCCTCGGGGCCCCGCCCACGCCGACGCCCGCACCGGGCGCCTTCGCAGCAGGGCCAGTCGGCTCCACCGCACCTCAAGCGGTCGGCCGTCCGCTCGTGGCGCGAGGGAGTTCACCGTGGAAGTTCTGGCCTATCGCGCGGACGGCGCCGTCGCCGTCGAGATCCCCGGCGTCATTGACTTCCACCAGCGGCGGGACGTACTGGAGACGCTGCTCGGGCACCTGCGCGCCTGCGAGGAGCCCGAACTCGTCGTGCACCTGCACGACTGCCTGGTCACCTCGACGGCCCTGGACATCCTGTGCGAACTGCACAGCGCGGCGACCGAGCACGCGGTGGCGGTGCGCGTCATGGTGCCGCCGCTGGCCGTGAAGGTCTTCACCGTGACCGGCCTGGAGCACCTGCTGAACGTGCGGCCCACGGAGCAGGCCGGCCGGGTGTGAGGCGCGGCGCGTCCCCGGCTACGTCCCGGGCTCGCGGCGGGCCGGCTGCTCGTCGAAGCCCTCGACGAGTTCCGCGCACAGCTCGTGCATCGCCATCGCGCGGTGCCGGGCGGCCGACCTCAGGATGCCGGCGGCCTTGCCCGGCGAGCAGTTCCGCCGGGCCATGATCACCCCGACGGCCCGGCCGACAGCGGCGCGGCGGCGCAGGGCGGTCCGCAGGTCGTCCGTGAGCAGCAGGGCGGTCAGATCCGGAGGGTCGGGATCCGGGAGATCGGTCATGGAGGTCCCCTCGCGCGGGCACGGCGGCCCACGGATCGGCATCACAGGGTGCCGCCGGGGACCGCAGGGCTCCAGCCCGGGAAATCCACTCCAGCGCTCGCCGCCCGTCCCGCCTCATGCGGAGGCGAAAGGAACAGTCGGCGGTCCACTCCACTGTCGCACCCGGGCGTCGGCCCGTACAGGTGGTACTCGCCTCAGGAGGCCGGGTCGGCCCGCGATCCGTCCGGCGCCGCCGCCAGCACCTCGTCCAGGCCGAGGTCCCGGCTCAGCAGGGACTGGGCGGCGGCGGCCGGCCGGATCCCGCCCCGGCGGCTGTAGTCGCGCAGGGTCCGCGCCGCCTCGGCGATGGTGAGGCCGCCGCCGGCGGCGAGCATGCCCAGCGCCGTCTCCAGGGACGCCTTGGCGGAGATCACCGACTGGATCCGGGTGAGGATGTCCGACGGCCGGGCCGGGTCGGACCGCCACTGCATCATGGCGGTAACGGCCACCCCGGCCAGCGCCGTGACCAGCGCGATGTCGTCCGCCGACAGGGTGCCGGGCGCGTCGACCAGCAGATTCAGCGCGCCCACCTGCTGCTCGTGGACCTGGACCGGAACCGCGTAGGCACCCCGGAAGCCGGCCTCGCGGGCCAGGATCACGAACTGCGGCCAGCGGTCGGCCTGTGCCGGCAGGTCGGGGGCCTCGACGGCGGCTCCGGTCCGCCAGCAGTCGACGCACGGGCCCTCACCGGTCTGCAACTGGAGCATCTCCAGTACCTCGGCCCGCTCGTCGGAGACCGCCACCGTCCGCAGCCGGCCGCGCGCGGTGATCATCATCAGGCCGGCCGCGCCGGCCCCGGTGAGCCGGACGCAATGGCCGACCAGCCGCTCGGCCAGCACCAGCGGGTCGACGCTCGCGCCGAAGGTCTCGGTGACGCCGACGAAGGCGTCCGTCACGAGCCGCAGACGGTTCATGCCGCACCCCCCGTTCCCGCCCTCGGCCTCATGGTCCCCATTGCCCGTCCGTCATACCCGACCGGCGGGCCGTCCCGCCGCCGCCCGCCTCCCGCTTTCACGCCGACGCGGCATCGCGTCCCCGTGCCGTCATACCCTCGTGCCCTCGTGCCTCCGCAACGCCTACTCGTCGAACGTCAGCTTGCGGGCGATGACATCGCGCGCGACATCGGTCACCGTCCGGCCCTGCGCGAAAGCGTACGCGCGGAGCCGGGCCAGCGCGTGCTGCGGATCGACGCGCAGTTGCACCATCACCATGCCGGTGGCGTAGTGCACCTCCTCGTGCCCGGTTTCGGCCGCGTCCAGCCACGACGCCATGCCCTGCCCGTCGTCCCCCGGGGCCCGCGCCGGATCCTGGGACCCGCCCACCGGTTCACCGCGGGCCGCCGCCGACTGGATCTTGATCAGGGCGAAGGTGATGGCGTCGCCCGCCGGAAAGGCGAAGGCCATGTCCCGCTCGCTGAGCGGGCCCGGGTCCCGCCGGTAGAGGTCCAGGGTGCCGATGGCCACCGCGTCGCTGCCCAGCGGGAAGGAGAACACCGCACGCACGTCCAGTTCCACCGCCCGCTGCGCGAAGACCGGCCAGCGGCGCGCGTCCGTCCCCCGGGTGAGATCTCCGGCCAGGACCGGCGCCACCAGCCGGACCGCGCTCTGGCAGGGTCCGTCGCCGAGGCTGTACTGCGCCTCCGCCAGTTGGGCGGCCACCGGGTCGCTGGACCACCACACGGCGCCGGTGCCCGGGCCGCCGGACAGGGAGACCGAGGCGCCGGTGATGTCGAGCAGGTCCACGCACGCCTGGCACAGGCGCGCCGGAAGCGTCGAGGCGTCGTGATCGGCGATCGCGTCCGCCAACGCCCGGGCGAACAGGCGCCGCTCATCGACGCCGGGCCCCTGCGTGGAACCCGTGCTCCCCTCGCCCTCTCCCTCGGGACGGCCCGACTTCACCCACTCACCTCCGCCGACGACAGCCGTCCGCCATCATCCGCCATCGGCCTGGCGTCCGCTGCGCCGCCCGCCGCCCGTCCGCCTGGCGCGCGGCAGAGATCCGGGAGCCGGGCGGGCCCACCCTTCGCAGGGTACGGCGGCGGCGCCGTGTCACCGCCGGTTCGCGCGTATCCGCTCCAGGGCGACCTGCAGGGCGCCGCGTACCGGGGGCGGCAGCGGCTCACCGGTGACGCCGGAGACGATGTGCCGGGCGATGTCGCGGAGCTTCACGTTCGTCCGCTGCGAGATCTCGACCAGCGCCTGCCACGCCTCCTCCTTCGTACCGGGCGCGGTGGCCATGACGACCCCGCGGGCGGTGTCGATGACCGGAGACGTGATCAGGGCCTGCCGCAGGCCGGCCGCTTCCTGCCGGAGCCGGGCCACATCGGCGGCCAGTGCCTCCTGCTCGGGCCGCTCGGGCCGTCCGGGACACTCGGGCGGTCCAGCCGGTCCAGCCGGTCCAGCCGGTCCAGCCGGTCCAGCCGGTCCAGCCGGTCCAGGCGGTCCAGCCGGTTCCGGCTGCCCGGGCCGCACCACCGGGCGCGCCGGTCGTGCCCGGCGTTCCGGCGCCGTGCCGGGGCCCGGCGCCCCCGGTCGGGCGGCGGCCTCACCGCCCACCGCCCCGCGCCTGCGCCAGCGACTCCAGCACCTCGCGCAACGCTTCCCGCACC
>NZ_FMCH01000647.1 GCF_900091855.1 Streptomyces sp. DvalAA-14 | reverse complement strand
AGACTTCGTCCGGGGGTACCCCCAGCGCCCCTGCGGGGCGCCGTGCCGGGCGCGGACCGGGCGCTGTCCGGGGCCGGCCGGGCGCCGGGACCCTCTAGGGCGCAGGCGCGAGCCTGGGGGCACCCCGTGCCTCAAAGGCTGACACCCCGTGCCGACTTTCGAAATCATGTCCGTTGCCCATTGATCGATCATCGATCGGCGACGTACCGTGGAACGCGGAGGGGCGAGCCCTGTCATGCCGACCAAGTGAACTCGCACTCTCCACCCCTCCCTCCGTTCGGAAGGCGGCACCCCATGCCCGACGACGACGTACGCCGAACCCGGCTGAGTCAGCTCGACCAGATCCCGGACCGCGACCCGGAAGAGACCGCCGAGTGGCGCGCTTCGCTCGCGGCTGTCACCGCGTCCGCAGGCCCGCACCGGGCCGCGTACCTGATGCGTCGCACCCTGGAGTCCGCCGCGCCCGGTGTGGCGCTGCCGCCGCTGCTGGAGACGGAGTACATCAACACCATCCCCACCGCCGCCGAGCCCGCCTACCCGGGCGACGAGGCGCTGGAGGCCAGGATCACCGCCTGGAACCGGTGGAACGCCGCCGTCATGGTGACCCGCGGCAGCCGGCAGGGCCTGGGCGGCCACATCGCCACCTTCGCCTCGGCGGCCTGGCTCTACGAGACCGGCTTCCAGCACTTCTTCCACGGCAAGGAGGACGGCTCCGGCGACCAGCTTTACCTCCAGGGCCACGCCTCCCCCGGTATCTACGCCCGCGCCTTCCTCGACGGGCGGCTCTCCGAGGCACAGCTCGACCGCTTCCGCCAGGAGGCGGCCGGCGACGGGCTGCCCTCGTACCCGCACCCGCGGCGGCTGCCGTGGCTGTGGGAGTTCCCGACCGTCTCGATGGGCCTCGGCCCGCTGTCCGCGATCTACCAGGCGCGCTTCAACCGCTACCTGGAGCACCGCGGCATCAAGGACACCTCGGCCTCCCGGGTGTGGGCCTTCCTCGGCGACGGCGAGATGGACGAGCCGGAGTCGACGGCCGCCCTGGCGCTGGCCGGCCGTGAGGGCCTGGACAATCTGACCTTCGTGATCAACTGCAATCTGCAGCGGCTGGACGGCCCGGTCCGCCCCAACTTCAAGATCGTGCAGGAGCTGGAGGCGCAGTTCCGCGCCGCAGGCTGGAACGTGATCAAGTCGCTGTGGGGCGTGGCCTGGGACGAGGTCATCGCCCAGGACCTGGACGGCGCGCTGCTCAAGCGGCTGCGGGAGATCCCCGACGCGCAGTTCCAGACCTACGCCACCCGTGACGCGGCCTATGTCCGCGAGCACTTCTTCGGCGCCGACGCCTCGCTGCGCGCGCTCGGCGCCCGGCTGTCGGACGCCAAGCTGCTGGAGCTCTTCCAGACCTCCCGCGCCGGGCACGAGCCGCGCAAGGTCTACGCGGCCTACCGCGCCGCCGTCGAGCACAAGGGCGCCCCGACGGTGATCCTGGCGCAGACGGTGAAGGGCTACACGCTCGGCGCCGGTTTCGAGTCCCGCAACGCCAACCACCAGATGAAGAAGCTGACCGGCGCGCAGTTCCGTACCATGCGCGACCTGCTGGAGCTGCCCATCCCGGACAGCGCGCTGGCCGCGGACCTGGTGCCGTACTGGCACCCCGGCGAGGACTCGCCCGAGATGCGGTACCTGCGCGAGCGGCGCGCCGCGCTCGGCGGCCCGGCCCCGGCCCGCAACGTGGTGGCCAAACCGCTGCCGATGCCCGGCGACAAGCCCTTCACCGCGCTGCAGAAGGGTTCGGGCGGCCAGGAGATCGCCACCACGATGGCGTTCGTCCGGCTGGTCAAGGACCTGATGCGGGAGAAGGAGACCGGCCGCCGCTGGGTGCCGGTGGTGCCCGACGAGGCCCGCACCTTCGGTATGGAGTCGCTGTTCCCGTCGGCGGGCCTGTACTCGCCCAAGGGCCAGACCTACGACCCGGTGGACCGCGACCAGCTCCTGTACTACAAGGAGGCCAAGGACGGCCAGATCCTCAACGAGGGGATCACCGAAGCCGGTTCGCTGGCCGATTTCACCGCCGCGGCCACGTCGTACGCCACGCACGGCGAGCCGATGATCCCGTTCTACATCTTCTACTCGATGTTCGGCTGGCAGCGCACCGCCGACCAGTTCTGGGCGCTCGCCGACCAGCTGGGCCGCGGCTTCGTGATCGGCGCCACCGCCGGCAAGACTACGATGACCGGCGAGGGCCTCCAGCACGCCGACGGCCACTCGCATCTGATCGCCTCCACCAACCCGGCGGCGGTCTCCTACGACCCGGCGTTCGCGTACGAGGTCGCGGTGATCGTCCGCGAGGGCCTGCGGCGGATGTACGGCCCCCAGGCCGAGGACGTCTTCTACTACCTGACGGTCTACAACGAGCCGAAGATCCAGCCGGCCATGCCCGAGGGTGTCGAGGAGGGCATCCTCAAGGGTCTGTACCGCTACCGCACGGCCGAGGGCTCGGTGACCGTGCCGGCCGACGCGCCGCGGGCGCAGCTGCTGGCCTCCGGCACCGCTGTCCACTGGGCGCTGGAGACCCAGCGGCTGCTGGCGCAGGACTGGGGGGTGGCGGCCGACGTGTGGTCCGCGCCGTCCTGGACCGAGCTGCGGCGCGAGGCGCTGGAGTGCGACGCGGCCCGGCTGCACGGCGACGAGCGGGTGCCGTACGTGACCCGCGCGCTGGAGGGCGCACCGGGTCCGGTGGTGGCCTTCAGCGACTGGATGCGCGCGGTGCCGGACCAGATAGCCCCGTGGGTCCGGCAGGACTGGACCTCGGTCGGCACCGACGGTTTCGGCCTGTCCGACACCCGGGAGGGCGCCCGCCGCCACTTCGGGGTGGACCCGCAGTCCCTGGTGGTGCAGACCCTGGCGGCGCTGGCCCGGCGCGGCGACATCAAGCCGCAGACGGTCAAGGAAGCGGCCGTTCGGTACGGCCTGTAAGCACCCCGGCGCCCGGTCCGCGCTGCCCGCCCGTCAGGCGGGCGGCGCGGGCCGGGTCCGGTCAGCGGCGTACGGACGCATGACCCGTCGCCGTATTGCGTGCTGCCGGCCGGAGAGGGCGATTCCGGTCGGCGACGGGGGCCACCCCGGGCCGGGAGACGTGCAGGACACCGCCAACAGCGTGCAGGACACCGGTACCGGGCTGTTTCTGTAACGCCTGTGACAGCGGGGCAAGCGGTGATTCGGCCGGTCGCGGCGAATCTACCGGCCCGAAAGGGATTGCGGGGCTCTGGCGCCAGCGGCTACGGTCCCCCCGATGGCTGCCAACCCAAGCCCGCTGACGGCTCCCACCGCCGAAGACTTCCGTGCCTGGCACCGGGTCCAGGCGGCCGCGCTCGCGCACGACCGGCCCGGCGACCCCATACCGTCCGAAGATGCCCTGCGGGCCGAGCTGACCACGACAGCCAGCACCGCCCGGCACGTGCTGTGGCTGGTCCGCGGCACCGGCGCCGACCCGGTGGCGACAGCCAAGCTCCGGCTGTCCACCGCGCCCGGCCGCCGGCAGCTGGCCCATGTGGAACTGACCGTGCACCCGGCGCACCGCCGGATGGGCGCGGGCTCCCGGCTGCTGGCCACCGTCACCGAGGCCGCCACCGACGCCGGCTGCCGCAGCCTGGCCGCCCAGGTCGTGGTCGGCACCTCCGGCGAGAGCTTTCTGGCCACCCGTGACTTCCTGCCGGTGCTGCGGCTGAGCTGGCTGCGCCTGGCGCTGGACGAGATACCGGAGCCGATCGCCAAGCTGCCCCAGCTCCCCCACCCCGGCTACCGGTTGGTGTCCTGGGAGGGCGTGGTGCCGGACGAGTGGGCGGCCGGCCTGGTCCGCGCCAAGCAGGGCATGGCCGACATGCCCGTGGGCGGCTTCGACCTGGGGCCGGCCGAGTGGGACGAGGAGCGGATCCGCGAGTCCGCCGAGGTCGTCGCCCGGCGCGGCGAGCGGCTGCTGACGGTCGCCGCCGTGGCCGAGGCCGACGGCTCGGTGGCCGGCTTCACCGAACTGGTGCTGCCCGCCGACGACTCCGGCGTCGCCCAGCAGTACGACACCGCGGCGCTGCCCGCCCACCGCGGCCACGGACTCGGCCTGTGGATGAAGGCGGAGATGCTGCGGCTGACGCAGGCCGGACACCCGGAGATCACCGAGGTCATGACGGACAACGCCGACGACAACCGGCACATGCTGGCCGTCAACACGGCGCTCGGCTTCCGCCCCCGGCGGCGTTCGGTGATCTACCAGCTCAAGCTGCGGGTACGCTGACGTGCTCCGGCACATGCCGGGGACTCCGGGACGACCTGGCGGTCCTGGGAAGATCGTAACGACACGGGTGTAACCGGGGCGCTCCGCGTGCGTGCCGGCGCGGCAACCGGGAAGCTGGACGCGTGATGGACGAGACGGAGTTCTGGGAGATCGTCGACAGTACCCGCGAGGATGCGGACGGCGATCCGGAGGAGCATGCGGACCTGCTCGTCGACCGGCTGGCCCAGCTCGACCCGGACGCCGTGGTGGACTTCGCCCGGCATTTCGAGACCCGCTTCGGCCGGGCCTTCCGCTGGGACCTGTGGGGCGCGGCCGACATCATGCTGGGCGGCGCCGACGACGAGGCCTTCGACTACTTCCGCTGCTGGCTGATCGCCCAGGGCCGCCACGTCTTCGAAGGCGCCCTGAACTCCCCCGACGACCTCGCCGTGCTGGTCGAGGACTTCGACCCGGAGAGCGACGGCGACGCGGAGGACGTGGGGTACGCGGCGGACGAGGCATACGAGCAGTTGACGGCCGTCCGCCTCCCCGACCTCGGCCTGCCGGAGCCGGACGCCCCGGAGGGCGACCCGATCGACATGGACGACGAGCGGGCGATGGCGGAGCACTATCCGCGGCTGTGGGCCCGTTTCGCCTGATCCGCCCGGCCGGTCCGGCGCGGCGGGCCTGACCGGCCCGCCGGGCTACCGGGCGGCGGCGCGCCGCGCCTGATGCCGCGTCGGCGGGCCGGGCCCTGCACAATGGCCCCCATGCGTATCGCAGTCACCGGCGCGTCAGGACTCATCGGCTCCGCGCTCGTCCGCTCCTTCGCCGCGGACGGGCACGAGGTGGTCCGGCTGGTCCGCCGGGTGCCCGCCGGGGAGGACGAGGTGCGCTGGGACCCGGAGGCCGGCACGGTGGACACCGCCGGCCTGACCGGCTGCGAGGCCGTCGTGCACCTGGCGGGGGCGGGGATCGGCGACCGGCGCTGGACCGAGGCCCGCAAGAAGGTGCTGCGGGACAGCCGGGTACGGGGCACCGACACGATCGCCCGCGCCGTCGCCGCGCTCGACACCCCGCCGCGCGTGCTGCTGTGCGGCAGCGCCATCGGCTTCTACGGCGACACCGGCGACTCCTGGGTGGACGAGGACAGCCCGGCCGGCGACGGCTTCCTCGCCGACCTGGTCCAGCAGTGGGAGGCCGCCGCCGCGCCGGCCCGCGCGGCCGGCATCCGTACCGCCCACGCCCGTACCGGGCTGGTGGTGTCCGGCGACGGCGGCGCCTGGGGCCGGCTGTTCCCGATCTTCAAGGCCGGGCTCGGCGGGCGGATGGGCAGCGGCCGGCAGTACTGGAGCTACATCGCGCTGCACGACGAGATCGCCGCGCTGCGGCACATCGTCGACACCGACCGCCTGTCCGGACCGGTGAACCTGACCGCGCCGGAGCCGCTGACCAACAGCCAGGTCGCCGCTGCGATGGGCCGCGTGCTGCACCGGCCGGCCCTCGCCGCCGTGCCGGCGCCGGTGCTGCGGATCGCGCTGGGCGAGTTCGCCGGCGATGTGCTGAGCAGTCAGCGGGTACGGCCCCGGCGGCTGCTGGACTCCGGCTTCAGCTATGCCTTCCCGGAGATCGAGCAGGCCATCGGGGCGGCGCTGGAGGGGTAGCGCGTGGGAGCTTCGGCGGGCCCTGACGGGGCCGCCGGGCTGGCCGCCGGGGGTCTTGCGGGCCGGTGCGCGGGGCTCGGGTGCGGCTCGGGTGGGACCGGGTGCGGCTTTCGCGGGCGCGGGCCGGGCGGTCGCCGCGGGCCGCACCGCCCGATCGGTCCGGCGCCGACCGCATCCTTTGCCCTTGATGAGGGCATGCCCTTTACCAGCGTTCGACGGCGTTCGTGGCATGCCCACCAGGCTCCCGCCCTCATCCCGCCGTGCGCGAGCGGGGAACAGACCCATTCTCCGGGAGGGGCATCGTGCTCGTACCAGCACGCCGTCAACGCGCGGCCACCGCCGCCGACGTGATCGTGATCGGCGCCGGACTCGCCGGTCTGTCCACCGCCCATCATCTGACCGGCGCCGGCCTGACAGTCACCGTCCTGGAGGCCACCGACCGGGCGGGCGGCCGGATGGCCACCGACACGGTGGACGGCTTCCGGCTCGACCGAGGACCCCAACTCCTCAACACCTCCTATCCCGAACTCGGCCGGCTGCCCGCGCTGCGGGCTCTGCGGCTGGCCCCGACAGCGCCGGGCGC
>NZ_FMCH01000552.1 GCF_900091855.1 Streptomyces sp. DvalAA-14 | reverse complement strand
CCCGGACACCGCAGCCGCAGCAGGCCTGGCCCCAGCAGCCGGCGCCGCAGCCGGCCCAGGAGGAACAGGGGTACGGCTACCCGCCGCCTCCGCCGCCGCAGTAGCGCGAGACGCACCAGGCCGCGCCCTCGGCAGGCTCGGCCTGCGGGACTGGGTGCGGGCGGTCGTCATCGGTTGCGACAGCCGCCTCGTCCGCCCCGCCCGAGCGGGCCGGGGCGGCCAGCGGTCCCGCCGCGCCGGGTTCGACCCCTGCGCGGCAAGGCGGCGCGCCTCACAGACCGGTCGTCCCGTCGATCCGCTCCCGCAGCAGGTCGGCGTGGCCGTTGTGCCGGGCGTACTCGGCGATCAGATGGATCAGCAGGTAGCGCAGCGACATCTCCTGGCCGGTCAGCGGGGAGCGGCAGGTGGCGTCCAGCGAGGGCGCTTCGGCGACGATGATCCTGGCCCGGTCGCGCTCGGCCCGCCACACCGCGAAGGCCGTCTCGACGTCGCCGCCGAGCTGCTCGAAGTCCTGGTCGGGGTCCTCGTCGGAGGAGTTCAGCAGCGGCAGGTCCTCGCCGGCGAAGTGGATCCGTATCCACCGGCGCTCGGCTGCCGCCAGGTGACGGACCAGGCCGTGCAGGCTCAGCCCGGACGGCGGGATCGCCCGGTCGGAGAGCCGGGCGGGGGACACCCCGCGGCACTTCAGCTCGAAGGTGGCCCGGTGCCAGTCGAGGAAGGCGGTCAGGATCTCCCGCTCACCGCCCGTGGTCGGCAGGGCGGGCCGGTCGTCCTCGGCCCCCCTCGGCGGGAGCGGGATGTCCGGCCCCGGCCGACCGGGCATTTCGGGCGGGACATGCGCCTGTGCGGTCATGCCGCGAGTCTCGCAGGCAGCACTGACACAGCGCCCGGCCGGCCAACGGGCCCCTGCGCGCGAAGCGGTGGAGGGACGGGACGGCGCGGGTGCGACGAGGCGGGACGGCGGAGCTACCGCTGATCGGCCGCGTCCACCAGCTCGCGCGCCCGCTTCACATCGTCGGCCATCCGTTCCAGCAGCGCCTCGACGGTGTCGAACTTCTCCATCCCGCGCAGGTAGGCGAGGAAGTCCACCGCTACGTGCAGCCCGTACAGATCGAGGTCGACGCGGTCGATGGCGTAGGCCTCCACCGTGCGCTCGGTGCCGTCGAAGGTCGGGTTGGTGCCGACCGAGATCGCCGCCGGCATCGCCTCGCCGGCCACCTGCAGCCAGCCGGCGTACACCCCGTCGGCGGGGATCGCGGTGTGCGGCAGTGTCTCGACGTTGGCGGTGGGGTAGCCGAGTTCGCGGCCGCGCTGGGCGCCGCGCACCACGACGCCCTCGACGCGGTGCGGCCGCCCGAGGATCTCCGCGGCGCCCTCGATGTCGCCCTCGGCGACCAGCCGCCGGGTCAGCGTGGACGAGAAGGGCTCGCCGCCGCCGGCCTCGCCGCGGACGAACAGGTCGACGACCTCCAGGTCGTAGTCGTACTTCAGGCCGAGCGCGGACAGGAAGTCCACATCGCCGGCGGCCTTGTGCCCGAAGCGGAAGTTGGGGCCCTCGACCACCAGCTTGGCGTGCAGCCCGTCCACCAGCACCGTCCGGACGAACTCGCTCGGGGTGAGGGTGGAGAACTCGCGGGTGAACGGGAGGATCAGCAGCGCGTCGACGCCCAGGTCCTCGATGAGCTCGGCCCGGCGGTGGTGGGCGGCGAGCATCGGCGGATGGGTGCCGGGCCGGACCACCTCGCTGGGGTGCGGGTCGAAGGTGACGACGACCGACGGCAGGCCCAGCTCGTGCGCGCGCCGCACCGCCCGGCCCATGATCAGCTGGTGGCCGCGGTGTACACCGTCGTACGACCCGATGGTGACGACGCAGCGCCCCCAGTCACCGGGAACGTCCTCCAAGCCCCGCCAGCGCTGCACCTTGACGCTCCGCTTCTTGTCCACTGCTTGTCTACTGCCGAATCTGCCGGACCCGTCGGACCCGTCGGACCCGCCGGGCTGCCCGATCTGCCGGATCTGCCGCGTCCGATGACGTCATGCCATCGTGCAGGGCCAAGCCTGCCATGCCGGTGGGCGGTGACGCCCATCGGCACGGGGTGCCGGCCCCCCGACCCGCGAGGACGCCGCATCCGGCCCGGCGGTCCGCCGGGGTGCGGACACCCGGTCCCCTTCATGCGACCGTGTCGAGGCGGCGGCGCGCGCTCGGGCCGACCACCGCGTCCCAGCTGCCGCCGTCGGTCAGCCATTGCCGCAGCAGCCGGGCGAAGTCCGGTTCGGTGGCGGCGAGTTCCACCACGCGGCGGTCGAAGTGGGTGGCCCCCTCGGGTGTCCGGCCCAGCAGCAGGCCGAGCCGGTGCACCAGTTCGCGGGTGAGCAGCGGGTGCCGCTGCCGGCAGCCGTCGGCGGCGGCGGTCAGCAGCGCGTCCAGCACCGCCGGGTCGCGCTCGACGGCCAGCACGTGGTCCAGCAGCTCCTGGCGCAGCGGCCGGGAGTGCGGCGTGCCGAGGGCGGCGA
>NZ_FMCH01000555.1 GCF_900091855.1 Streptomyces sp. DvalAA-14 | reverse complement strand
GGTGCTGGCCGGGACGATCGCCGGGGCCGACGCGGCGCTGGCGGCGGGCGGCGGGGAATAGCGGCGGGTGACGGCCGGGTTTCTCCTCTGCCGTCTTTCGCGCAGCGCGGCACGAGGAACCGAACCGGAAGTGAGACAGCCGTGAAGGTCGAGATCTACAGTGACATCGCCTGCCCCTGGTGCTACGTCGGGAAGACCCGCTTCGAGCGCGCACTGACCGCCTTCCCGCAGGCGGCCGACGTCGAGGTGATCTACCGGCCGTTCCAGCTCGACCCCTCCGCCCCGCGGCAGCCGCGCGTGCACCGCCAGGTGCTGGCCGCCAAGTTCGGCCCGCAGGCCCTGGCCATGGACGACCGCCTGACTCAGCTCGGCGCCGCCGAAGGCATCACCTTCGACTTCGACACGGTGCTGGAGAACAACTCCCTGCTCGCCCACCGCCTGCTCCGCTTCGCCCTCGACGAGTACGGCCCCGAGGTGCAGCGCCGCCTCAAGGGCCGGATCATGACCGGCCACTTCGCCGAGGGCCTGGACATCGGCGACCCGGCCCAGCTGGCCGACGCGGCCGCCGCCGTGGGCCTCGACCGCGCCGCGGTGACCGCGTTCCTCGCCGGTGACGCGCTCCGCGACGAGACCCTCGCCGATATCGACGAGGCCCACCAGCTCGGGATCACCGCCGTCCCCACCTTCGTCTTCGAGGGCAAGTGGTCGGTACAGGGCGGCCAGGAGACCTCGACCTTCCTCCAGGTGCTGGAGCAGATTGCCAAGGAGACCGCCGCCGAGTCCCAGGACCCGGCGGTCGCGGCGGCCGACGCGTGCGCGGACGGCGCCTGCGAGGTCCCGGCCGCCGACGGGCGTCCGTCGGCGGCGGCCAACTGACCGCCGGCCTGCCGGACGGCTTTCCCCCGTAGGGGCCTCCCAGGAGGCCCCTACGGCGCTCTCGGCGCCGCTACGAGCAGGTGATCCGCGCGTCCGCCCAGTCCGCGAGGGCGACCAGTGCGAGGCCCGAACGCTGCGGCTGGACGACGAGCTCGACGCTCCGGACGCCTTTCAGGCCGACATGGACCGGGACGGCCGCGTCGCCGCCGCGTACGACCGGGGAGGACCACAGGCGGCTGCCGTCGCCGTAGACGGCGAAGCGCACCGGGGCACCCAGCCAGCTGCTGAGGTCGTCGACGCCGGCCCGGGCGTCGTAGGAGACGCAGGCGCGGTTGAGGTCGATGGTCACGGTGGACAAGCCGTGCACGGTGATGCCGGGGCCGTACCGGGTGCCGCCAATGGTCAGGCCCCAGCGGTCCCACCACCAACTGCCGCCGCCCGGCCGGATGGTGGGCCCGGCCGCGCTCTGCCCGCCGCGGCCGACGGGCAGCGAGTTGACCTGGTAGACGACCGGCGCGGGCGGTGGTGGCGGGGGTGAGGTGGGCGGCGGGGACGTCGGCGGCGGTGGTGTCGGGGTCGCCGTCGGGCTCGGAGTCGGTGTCGGGGTCGGTCCAGGGCTCTGACTGGTGCCGGGGGCGGGCTTCGTCGGCACCGGGGGGATCGGCGCGTTCGACGCGGGCACCGGATCGGATCCGGCCGGCGTACCGCCGGGGGTCGGCGTCGGACTGACGCCCGGCGCGGGCGGGAAGGCCGGCGGCAGCCCAGCCACCGGACCGCTGCCGGGCGGCTTCACCGCCGGGGACCCCGAGGGTGCGGCGCC
>NZ_FMCH01000558.1 GCF_900091855.1 Streptomyces sp. DvalAA-14 | reverse complement strand
CGGGGGTGGCCGGCTTCGGCGCCGTCGTGGCTGGTCGCGCAGTTCCCCGCGCCCCTGCGGGGCGCAGGCCACCGGCCAGGGGTGCGGCGCGGGTCGGGGAGCACCCCCGCAGGGGGGCCGGTATTGACGGGGTCGCTGGTTCGCTGTTTCATCGGAGCGAGCCACTTCGGCTCGATCAACCGAAGATCGCGATGTGTGCAAAGGGGCCCCGGGCATGGCTGAGGGACGGATCAGTGCGGCGGCGTTCGCTGATGAGGGGCGGGCCGCGGTGGAGAGGGCCGTCGCGGCGAACAAGGAGGCGGTGGGGGTCGCCGGGCGGCTGGTGGCGGACTGTGTGGCGGCCGACGGGGTGATCCACGGGTTCGGGACCGGACACTCGCAGGCGACCGTGCTGGAGCTGGTCGGGCGGGCCGGCGGGCTGATCCCGACGAATCGGATCGGGCTGACCGACCTGGTGCTGCGCGGCGGCGAGGACCGGGCGATCCTGGACGACCCGCTGCTGGAACGCGCCCCGGGCCTGGCCCGCAAGCTCTACGACCTGGCCGGGCCGCAGCCGCAGGACCTCTTCCTGATCGTGTCGAACTCCGGGGTCAACAACTCGATCGTGGACATGGCGCTGCACGTCAAGGAAGCCGGCCACCCGCTGATCGCGCTGACCTCGCTGACCCACACCCGGGCGGTGCCCGCCCTGCACCCCAGCGGGCAGCACCTCGCCGATGTCGCCGACGCCGTACTCGACAACTGCGCACCGGCCGGCGACGCGCTGCTCCCGCTGCCCGACGGCGGCGCGCTGTGCGGGGTGTCCACCATCACCTCCGCGCTGCTGGTGCAGATGGTCGTCGCCGAGGCGGTCGGCCAGCTCACCGCCGAGGGCGTCACCGCGCCGGTGTACATCTCCGCCAACCTGCCCGGCGGCCACGAGCGCAACGCCGTGCTGGAGGCGCACTACGCCGGCCGGCTGCACCGCAACGGTTTCTGACCGGGCGTCCCACCGGGACCCCGCGCCGACGACTCGCGCGCGGGCACGGGCCCACCGGATCTCGATCCGCCGCGTCATCAATTAGTTTGGTCCTGCAGCGAGGACGAGGAGAAGTGGACTGATGTCCGAAACCAACGCGCAGGCCTCCATCAGGCTCGACCAGCGCCCCGAGTGGCACGCGCTCGCCAAGCACCGCGAGGAGATGGCGGACGCCCATCTGCGGGGCCTGTTCGACAGCGACCCCGAGCGGGCGAGCCGCTACACCCTCCAGGTCGGCGACCTCCACCTGGACTACTCCAAGCATCTGGTCACCGACGAGACTCTGCGGCTGCTGCGCGAACTCGCGGCGGCGACCGACGTATTCGGGCTGCGGGACGCGATGTTCGCCGGCGAGCGGATCAATGTCACCGAGAACCGCGCGGTGCTGCACACCGCGCTGCGGGTCCCGCAGTCCGCCACCATCGAGGTCGACGGGCAGGACGTCGTCCAGGGCGTGCACGCGGTGCTCTACAAGATGACCGTCTTCACCGACCGGATCCGCTCCGGCGAGTGGACCGGCCACACCGGCAAGCCGATCAAGAACATCGTCAACATCGGGATCGGCGGCTCCGACCTGGGCCCGGCGATGGCCTACGAGGCGCTGCGCGCCTACACCGCCCGCGACCTCACCGTCCGCTTCGTCTCCAACGTGGACGGCGCGGACCTGCACGAGGCGGTCCGCGACCTGGACGCGGCCGAGACGCTGTTCATCATCGCGTCCAAGACCTTCACCACCATCGAGACCATCACCAACGCCACCGCCGCCCGCAGCTGGCTGCTGGGCGAACTCGGCGCCGGCGACGAGGCGGTGGCCAAGCACTTCGTGGCGCTGTCCACCAACGCCGAGAAGGTCGCCGAGTTCGGCATCGACACCCAGAACATGTTCGAGTTCTGGGACTGGGTCGGGGGGCGCTACTCCTTCGACTCCGCGATCGGCCTGTCGCTGATGGTGGCGATCGGCTCGGGCGCGTTCCGGGAGATGCTGGCCGGATTCCACCTGGTGGACGAGCACTTCAGGACCACGCCCGCCGAGCGGAACGTGCCGTTTCTGCTCGGGCTGCTCGGCGTGTGGTACATCAACTTCCACGACGCCCAGTCGCACGCGGTGCTGCCCTACAGCCACTACCTGAGCCGGTTCACCGCCTACCTCCAGCAGCTGGACATGGAGTCCGACGGCAAGTCGGTGGCCCGCGACGGCAAGCCGGTCAACTGGCAGACCGGCCCGGTGGTGTGGGGCACGCCCGGCACCAACGGCCAGCACGCCTACTACCAGTTGCTGCACCAGGGCACGAAGCTGATCCCCGCCGACTTCATCGGCTTCGCCCGGCCGCTGGCCGAACTGGGCCCACTGGGCGGCCAGCACGACCTGCTGATGGCCAACTTCTTCGCACAGACACAGGCGTTGGCCTTCGGCAAGACGCCCGACGAGGTCCGCGCGGAGGGTGTCGCCGAGGAACTGGTGCCGCACAAGACCTTCCCCGGCAACCGCCCCACCACCACGATCCTGGCCAACGAGCTGACGCCGTCGGTGCTCGGCCAGCTCATCGCGCTCTACGAGCACAAGGTGTTCGTCCAGGGCGCGATCTGGAACATCGACTCCTTCGACCAGTGGGGCGTCGAACTGGGCAAGGTGCTGGCCAAGCGGATCGAACCGGCCCTGGTCGAAGGCGCCGAGGTACCCGGCCTGGACCCGTCCACCACCGCGCTGGTCGCCACCTACCGCCGGCTGCGGGGCCGCTGACCGCGGCAAGGGCCCGACCGCGCACAGCGAAGCGGCGGCCGGGACAGCGGAACTCCGCTGTCCCGGCCGCCGCATCGCGGCCCGCTCCGCCTACGAGGAAGCCGACGGATACAGCTGCGGGGGAAGCTTCGCCGCCGCGGCCCGGTCCAGCAGCCACAGCGTGCGGGACCTGCCGTACGCGCCGGAGGCCGGCGCCTGGATCTCGCCCGGGGCCGACAGGGCCAGCGCGACCGCCCCGGCCTTGTCCTCGCCCGCCGCGAGCAGCCACACCTCGCGTGCCGCCCGGATGGCGGGCAGCGTGAGCGACAGCCGGGTCGGCGGCGGCTTGGGGGAGCCGTGCACGCCGATGACCGTGCGGACCGACTCCCGTACCCCCGGGTGCTCCGGGAAGAGCGATGCCACGTGGGCGTCGGGGCCGACCCCCAGCAGCAGCACGTCGAACGACGGCACCGCGCCGTGGTCCTCCGGCGCCGCGGCGCCCGCCAGCTCGGTGGCGTAGGCGGCCGCCGCGGCCTCGACGTCGGAGCCGAACTCACCGTCGGAGGGGGCCATCACATGGACCCGCCGGGGATCGAGCGGCACTTGGTCGAGCAGCGCCTCGTGCGCCTGGGTGATGTTGCGCTCCGGGTCGCCGTCCGGCAGGAAGCGCTCGTCACCCCACCACAGGTCCAGGTGGGCCCAGTCCACCGCGTCCCGCGCCGGGGAGCCGGCCACCGCGGCCAGCAGCGCGTTTCCGTTGCGCCCGCCGGTGAGCACCACCGAGGCGGTGCCCCGGGCGGCCTGGGCGTCCACGATCCTGGTGATCAGCCGGGCCGCCGCGGCGCAGGCCATCAGCTCCTTGTCCCGGTGGACGACCACCTGGGGTGTGCTCATTGGGCCGCCTTCGCCGCGGACGCGGGCGCCTTCTTCGCCGCCGACGCCTTCTTGGAGGGGGTGGGAGCGCTGACGCTGCCCTCCTTGCCGGCGGCGCCGACCAGGTGCTTGACCGCGAACTCCACCGTGGTGCGGTATATGTCGTCCGGGTCCAGCCGCCGCAGCTCCTCCGCGAGCAGCTCCGCGGTCTCGCGGCGCTTGAGCGCGACATGCCGGTCCGGCTGCCCGGGCACGGCCAGCTTGGCCAGCCGTCCGTCGGGCCGGTCCAGCCGGATGTCGCCGTCGTCCGTGGCGAGCTTGACCGCGGTCATGCCGGGGCCCTCGGTGACCTTGCGCTCCACCTCGACGCCGAGCCGGTCGGCCAGCCACAGCGCCAGCAGCTCGGTGCTCGGGTTGTAGGCCTCGCCCTCCACCACCGCCGCGACGACGGTGGAGTGCTTCTGGTCCAGCGCCGCGGCCAGCATCGAGCGCCACGGGGTGATCCGGGTCCAGGCCAGGTCGGTGTCGCCCGGCGCGTAGGTGGCCGCGCGGGTGCTGATCGCGCCCACCGGGTCCTCGGCCGAGGCGGCGTCGGTGATCCGGCGCTGGCCGAGCCGGCCCAGCGGGTCGACGGCCGGGTTCTCCGGGGCGGCCTCCGGCCACCACAGCACCACCGGCGCGTCCGGCAGCAGCAGGGGGAGGACGACCGACTCGGCGTGGTTGGCGAGCTCGCCGTGCATCCGCAGCACGACCGTCTCGCCGGTGCCGGCCTCGGCGCCCACCAGCACCTCGGCGTCGAGCCGGGCGCCGGCCCGCTCCCGCGGCGAGCGGCCGGGCCGCTTGATGACGACGACGATCCGCGACGGGTGCTCGCGGGACGCCTCGCCGGCCGCCTTCAGCGCGTCGTACGCGCTGCCCTCGTCGGTCACGATGACCAGGGTCAGCACCATGCCCACCGCGGGGGTGCCGATGGCACGCCGGGCCCGGATCAGCGCGGCGTTGATGCGTGAGGACGTGGTGTCGGTCAGATCGATCTTCATGGGCGGCGCCAGCTCCTGCCGTCTCGTGCGAGCATCTCGTCGGCCTCGGCCGGGCCCCAGGTGCCGGCGGGGTACTGCGCGGGCTTGCCGTGCTTGTCCCAGTACCGCTCGATCGGGTCCAGGATCGTCCAGGACAGCTCGACCTCCTGGTGGCGCGGGAAGAGGTTGGCGTCGCCCAGCAGCACATCCAGGATGAGCCGCTCGTACGCCTCCGGGCTGGATTCGGTGAACGACTCGCCGTAGGCGAAGTCCATCGTGACGTCCCGGACCTCGGTGGTGGTGCCCGGCACCTTCGACCCGAACCGCACCGTCACGCCCTCGTCCGGCTGCACCCGGATGACCAGGGCGTTCTCGCCCAGCTCCTCGGTGGCGCCGGACTCGAACGGCAGGTACGGGGCCCGCTTGAAGACGACCGCGATCTCGGTGACCCGGCGGCCCAGCCGCTTGCCGGTGCGCAGGTAGAAGGGCACTCCGGCCCAGCGCCGGTTGTTGATCTCCAGCTTCACGGCCGCGTAGGTGTCGGTCTTGGAGTGGGGGTCGATGCCTTCCTCCTCCAGGTAGCCGGGCACCTCCTCGCCACCCTGCCAGGCGTGCGCGTACTGGCCGCGCACGGTGTGCCTGCCGAGGTCGTCGGGGAGCACGACCGCGCCGAGCACCTTGAGCTTCTCCGCGGTCAGCGCCTTGGGGTGGAAGGAGCCGGGCTCCTCCATCGCGGTCAGCGCCAGCAGCTGGAGCAGGTGGTTCTGGATCACGTCACGGGCGGCGCCGATGCCGTCGTAGTACCCGGCCCGGCCGCCGATGCCGATGTCCTCGGCCATGGTGATCTGGACATGATCGACATACGACCGGTTCCAGATCGGCTCGAACATCGTGTTGGCGAACCGCAGCGCCAGGATGTTCTGGACCGTCTCCTTGCCCAGGTAGTGGTCGATCCGGAAGACCTCGTTGGGCGGGAAGACCTCGTGCACGATCCGGTTGAGCACCTGGGCGCTGGCCAGGTCGTGGCCGAAGGGCTTCTCGATGACCGCGCGCCGCCAGGCGTCCTTGGGCGGGTCGGCCAGGCCGTGCTTCTTCAGCTGCTGCACGACGTTCGGGAAGAACTTCGGCGGCACCGACAGGTAGAAGGCGAAGTTGCCGCCGGTACCGCGGACCTTGTCCAGGTCCTCCTCGATGGTGTCCTTGAGCTGCTCGAAGGCGGTGTCGTCGTCGAAGTCGCCCTGCACGAAGCGGACGCCCTCGGCGAGCTGCTGCCACACCTCCTCACGAAAAGGGGTGCGGGCGTGCTCCTTGACCGCGTCGTGGACCTCCTGGGCGAAGTCCTCGTTCTCCCAGCTGCGGCGGGCGAAGCCCACCAGGGCGAAGCCCGGCGGCAGCAGGCCGCGGTTGGCCAGGTCGTACACGGCCGGCATCAGCTTCTTGCGGGACAGGTCCCCGGTCACCCCGAAGATCACCAGGCCGGACGGCCCCGCGATCCGCGGCAGCCGCCGGTCCAGCGGGTCCCGGAGCGGATTGACCACGGCGGGAGGAATGTCAGTGGTCAACTCATGCCTCCGAGGGGGCGAGCCGTTCGAGTTCCGCCTTGGTGGAGTCCAGCAGCTCGTTCCAGGCCGCCTCGAACTTCTCCACGCCCTCGTCCTCGAGGACCTGCACGACGTCGTCGTACGAGATGCCCACGGCCGCCAGCGCGTCCAGGTCGGCCTTCGCCTCCGCGTAGCGGGTGGTCACCGTGTCGCCGGTGATCTCGCCGTGGTCGGCGGTGGCGTCCAGCGTCGCCTCCGGCATGGTGTTCACCGTGTTGGGGGCGACCAGTTCGGTGACGTAGAGGGTGTCCGAGTACGCCGGGTCCTTCACGCCGGTGGAGGCCCACAGCGGGCGCTGCTTGTTGGCGCCGGCCTTCTCCAGGGCGGTCCAGCGGTCGCTGCTGAAGACCTCCTGGTAGGCCTGGTAGGCGAGCCGCGCGTTCGCGACGGCGGCCTTGCCCTTGAGCGCCTTGGCCTGGTCGGAGCCGATCTTCTCCAGCCGCTTGTCGACCTCGGTGTCCACCCGGGACACGAAGAACGACGCCACCGAGTGGATCTCGGACAGGTCCAGTCCGGCCGCCTTGGCCTTCTCCAGGCCGCTGATGTAGGCGTCCATCACCTCGCGGTAGCGGGTCAGCGAGAAGATCAGCGTGACGTTGACGCTGATGCCCAGGCCGATGGTCTCGGTGATGGCGGGCAGGCCCGGCTCGGTGGCCGGGATCTTGATCAGGGTGTTCGGCCGGTCCACCAGCCAGGCCAGCTGCTTGGCCTCGGCGACGGTGGCCCGCGTGTTGTGCGCCAGGCGGGGGTCGACCTCGATGGAGACCCGGCCGTCCTGGTGGTCGGTGGCGTCGAACACCGGGCGCAGGATGTCGGCCGCGTCGCGGACGTCCGCCGTGGTGATCATGCGGATGGCCTCTTCGACCGTGACCTTCCGAAACGCGAGGTCCTTGACCTGCGTGTCGTACCCGTCACCCTGCGAGATCGCCTTCTGGAAGATCGTCGGATTGGTGGTGACCCCCACCACGTGCTGCTGGTCGATGAGTTCGGCCAGATTCCCGGACGTGATGCGCTTGCGCGACAGGTCGTCCAGCCAGATCGCGACGCCTTCGTCGGAGAGGCGCTTGAGTGCGTCTGTCATGAGATCTGCATCTCCTACTAGTCGTTTACTTGCGTCAGCGATCTACGGCGCCGAGAGATTCCCGGGCCGCGGCGGCCACCGCTTCCGCGGTGAAACCGAACTCACGGAACAGCACCTTGGCGTCCGCGGAAGCCCCGAAGTGCTCCAGGCTCACGATGCGTCCCGCGTCGCCCACATAGCGGTACCAGGTCAGGGCCACCCCGGCCTCGACCGCGACCCGCGCCTTCACGGTGGGCAGGAGCACGCTGTCGCGGTACGCCTGGTCCTGGTCGTCGAACCACTCCACGCAGGGCATGGAGACCACCCGGGTGGGCACCCCGGCGGCCTGCAGCTGCTCGCGCGCTTCGACTGCCAGCTGGACCTCGGAGCCGGTGCCGATCAGGATCACCTGCGCCGGGCCGCCCTCGGCCTCGAAGAGCACATAGCCGCCGCGGGCGGCGTCCTCGTTGCTCGGGTAGGTCGGCACGCCCTGCCGGGTCAGCGCCAGACCGTGCGGGTGGCCCTCGCCGTACACCTTCGTCCAGCGCCGCAGGACCTCGCGCCAGACGATGACGGTCTCGTTGGCGTCGGCCGGGCGGACCACGTTCAGACCCGGGATCGCGCGCAGCGAGGACAGGTGCTCCACCGGCTGGTGGGTCGGGCCGTCCTCGCCGAGGCCGATCGAGTCGTGCGTCCAGACGTACGTCACCGGCAGGTGCATCAGCGCGGACAGCCGGACCGCGTTGCGCATGTAGTCGGAGAAGACCAGGAACGTGCCGCCGTAGGCACGGGTGTTGCCGTGCAGGGTGATGCCGTTCAGCTCCGCGCCCATCGAGTGCTCGCGGATGCCGAAGTGCACGGTGCGGCCGTAGCGGTTCGCGCCCGGCAGCGGGTTGCCGTCCGGCAGGAAGGAGGAGTTCTTGTCGAACGTGGTGTTGTTCGAGCCGGCCAAGTCGGCCGATCCGCCCCACAGTTCGGGGATGATCCCGCCCAGCGCCTCCAGGACCTTGCCCGAGGCGGCGCGGGTGGCCAGGGACTTGCCCACCTCGAAGACCGGCAGCGCGTCCTCCCAGCCCTTGGGTAGCTCGGCCGCGGCGATCCGGTCGTAGGTGGCGGCGTGCTCGGGGTTGGCGGCGCGCCAGGCGGCGAAGGACTGGTCCCACTCCGCCCGCGCCGCGCGGCCGCGCTCGCCGACCGCGCGGGTGTGCGCGATCACCTCGTCGGACACGTCGAAGTGCTTGTCGGGGTCGAAGCCGAGGATGCGCTTGGTGGCCGCGACCTCGTCCTCGCCCAGGGCCGAGCCGTGCGCCGCGCCGGTGTTCTGCGCGTGCGGGGCCGGCCAGGCGATGATCGAGCGGGCCGCGATGAACGAGGGGCGCCCGGTCTCGGCCTGCGCCGCCTTGAGCGCCGCGTAGAGGGCCTCGGGGTCCAGGTCGCCGTTCTCCTTGGGCTGCACCCGCTGCACGTGCCAGCCGTAGGCCTCGTACCGCTTGACGGTGTCCTCGGAGACGGCGGTCTCGGTGTCGCCCTCGATGGAGATGTGGTTGTCGTCCCACAGCAGCACGAGGTTGCCGAGCTTCTGGTGGCCGGCCATCGAGGACGCCTCGGCGGAGATGCCCTCCTGCAGGCAGCCGTCGCCGGCGATCGCCCAGATCGTGTGGTCGAACGGCGAGGTGCCGACGGGCGCGTCCGGGTCGAACAGGCCGCGCTCGTAGCGGGCGGCCATCGCCATGCCCACCGCGTTGGCCACCCCCTGGCCCAGCGGTCCCGTGGTGGTCTCCACGCCCCTGGTCAGGCCGTACTCGGGGTGCCCCGGCGTCTTGGAGCCCCAGGTGCGGAACGCTTCCAGGTCGGCCAGCTCCAGGCCGTAGCCGGCCAGGTAGAGCTGGGTGTAAAGGGTCAGGCTGGAGTGCCCGGCGGAGAGCACGAAGCGGTCCCGGCCCACCCAGTCGGCGTCCGCGGGGTCGTGCCGCATGATTTTCTGGAAGAGCAGATAAGCGGCGGGAGCCAGGCTCATGGCCGTACCGGGATGGCCGTTGCCGACCTTCTGCACGGAATCCATGGCCAGGACTCGGGCGGTGTCAACGGCCCGCGCGTCCAGATCAGTCCACTCAAGGTCTATGGTGGTCGGCTGCTTGCTCACCCTGGTTCAGGGCTCCTCTCGGCATGTTGAAAAAGCGCCGGTAAGTGGTGCCTACCCGACGCCGCCGAGCCTACCGCCGCAGGGCGCGCACCTTTTCGATCCTGCCCCGATGCCGCGTACATCGCCTCCGCAAGCCCGTGAACGGCCGGTGAACCGGCTCCCGACAGCGCGTTGCGCGGTGCGCGCCGGATGTTTTCCCGCGCTGGACGGCGGCTTTCCCGTTCTGTCCCGCGCCACGGCCGACACCGGCCACCCCCGCGGGAAAGCCGGGTATTCCCTACGTCTACAGTGGCGTGGTAAGCGCAAGCCTTCTCTGGCCCCGCCGTTGTGTGGGCGGCCGGTGCTTGCTGGACTTCATCTCTTTTTTGGGGTGTTCGTGACGGCCGTCGAATCCCGACCCGCAGGGGTCCTCGGGGCGGGCCCAGGTCATCGGCCGCTGCGGGCCCGCGTCATGGGGTTCGTGGCACTGACCAAGCCGCGCATCATCGAGCTGC
This sequence comes from Streptomyces sp. DvalAA-14, assembly GCF_900091855.1. Classification (GTDB taxonomy): domain Bacteria; phylum Actinomycetota; class Actinomycetes; order Streptomycetales; family Streptomycetaceae; genus Actinacidiphila. Next base: position 20,307 of record NZ_FMCH01000558.1, on the reverse strand, counting down.
TGCTCATTACGACCGTCCCGGTGATGTTCCTGGCGGCCGGCGGAGTGCCCGATCTGTGGCTGGTGCTGGCGACCGTGGTCGGCGGTTATCTGTCGGCCGGCGGTGCCAACGCGCTGAACATGTACATCGACCGCGACATCGACGCGCTGATGCACCGCACCGAGCAGCGTCCGCTGGTCACCGGGCTGGTCTCGCCGCGCGAGGGCCTGGTGTTCGGCATCACCCTCTCGGTGGTCTCCACCGTGTGGTTCTGGACGCTGGTCAACCCGCTGTCGGCGGGGCTGTCCCTCACCGCGATTCTCTACTACGTCTTCGTCTACACCCTCGGGCTCAAGCGCCGTACCGCGCAGAACATCGTGTGGGGCGGTGTCGCGGGCTGCCTGCAGGTCTTCATCGGCTGGTCCGCGGTGCGCGACGAGCTCGGCTGGGCGCCCTTCGTGCTCTTCCTCGTCCTCTTCTTCTGGACGCCGCCGCATTACTGGCCGCTGTCGATGAAGGTCAAGGACGACTACGAGCGGGTCGGCGTGCCGATGCTGCCGGTGGTGGCCGGCAATCAGGTGGTGGCCCGGCAGATCGTCATCTACAGCTGGGTGATGGTGGCGACCTCGCTGACGCTCTGGTGGCCGCTGGGCGACACCTCGTGGTTCTACCCGCTGGTGGCCGCGGTGCTCGGCGCGTTCTGGCTGAAGGAGGCGCACGGGCTGCACGCCCGCGCCAAGGCCGGCGTCACGGGCGTCAAGCTCAAGGAGATGCGGCTGTTCCACTGGTCGATCACCTACGCGACCTTGCTGTTCGTGGCCGTCGCGGTGGACCCCTTCCTGCACTAGGCCCTGGACACGGCCCAGGCCCTGGACAGGGCCTGGTTCCCGCACCGGCCGCTTCACCTCGGCCGGGTGCTGGGCGCCCGAACGCGGTCCCCGGGCCCTTTCGGGACGTGTACCGGCGGGTAGCATCTCGTTATGGCTGAGAGCACTCCCGAACAGACCCCCAAGCCCGACACCCGCGCCGAGCGCCGCGCCGCGCGCCTCGGGCGGCAGATCGGCGCCTTCGCCCGGGCCCACGGCGGCAGCGCGGAGGCGAACATCGCCTACATCGGCGAGCGCGGCGCCCGGATCGTGCTGGTCGCCCAGGACGGCACCTGGGGTGATCTGGTCGCCCCGACCTTCGCGATCGCCCAGGCGGCCGCCGCCCGGGCCGGCGTCACCGTCCACGAGAACCTGGACGGCGAGGTCGCGGCCCGGATGCGCAGCGGACGCTACGAGTGGACCCGGATGGCCGGAATCCAGATCGGCGGCCCCGCCAACACCTGACAGCTACCCGCACCGTTAGGACCCATGGCAGGGTCGGGACGGGCGGACGAGGCGGCAAGGGGCGGCGATGGCCGGGGCGCGGTGGGTACGGACACGCCTGGTGGACGCGTACTGCCACGGGGTGCTCCCCGGCGACCTCGGGCTGGGCGCCTTCGAGGCGCGGCTGCCCGGCACGGCCGCCCCGCGCACCACCCTCTTCGACAGCCCCACCGGATTCGCGGTACGCCGCTGGTGCCCGCCGCTGCTCGGCCTCGAACCGCACTGCCCGCCGGCCCGCTATCTGGCCCGCCGCCGCGAGTTGGGCGCCTACGAGGCGGCCCGGCTGCTGCTGCGCGGCACCGGCATCACCGACTACCTGGTGGACACCGGCGAGCCCGGCGACCTGACCGCGCCGAAGGAACTGGGCGCGGCGGGCGCGGCTGCGGGACACGAGATCGTCCGGCTGGAACCGCTGGCCCAGCAGGTCGCCGACACCTCCGGCACGGTGGAGTCCTTTCTGGCGAATCTGGCCGAGGCCGTCCACGGCACCGCCCGGGACGCGGCCGGCTTCTCCTGCGACGACCGCGCGCCACGCGGCGGCGGCCCGGCGCCCGGCGCCGCTACCTCCGACGCCGTGCACAGCGCGGGCGACGGCGACGGCGACCGCTACGGCTACGGCACCCGGCCGCCCGGACCCGCGCAGGTGCGGTACGCCGCCGGGCAGTGGCTCGGCCGGCGGCCGGTGGGCGGCCGGCCGACCAGTGCCGTACTGCTGGAGCACCTGCGGTGGCACGCGATGGCCAGCGGGCTTCCGCTGCTGCTCCGCTGCCACCCGGCCGGGCCCGGACCGCTGGCCGCGGCGGACTTCCTGCGGGCCACCGCCGGGCTCGGCACGGATGTGGTGCTGCTGCCCGGGGCGCCGCACCAGGCGGCGGCCGCGGACCTGGCGGCGGCGCTGCCGCACGTGTACGTGGGCCTGGGCACCGACCCGGCCGCCGTGCTGGCCCGGGCCCCCTTCGGCAAGGTGCTGCATGCCAGCGGGGCGGTCGGGCTGCCCGAGCTCTATGTGACCGGTGTCCGCGGCTTCCGGAGCGCGCTCGACCGGCTGGTCGGTGCGCGGGTGGAGGCGGGGGAGTGGGTCAGCGGCGGACGGGCAGCGGGTCGCCGCTCTCGTCAGTGAGGGGAACGCGCGCCGCGTCTACCGGCTCCCGCCGGCTCCCGCGGGCCGGTTCGCCCGTCCGCGGACCCCCGAGGGCGGCGGTCCGCCCGGTCGCAGCGGGCCCTGACGCGTCCGGTTCGGCCGACGGGCGCTCGCGGAAGGACAGCAGCACCCGCAAGGTCGCCACCCACACCAGGCAGGCACCGAACATGTGCAGTCCGACGACCGCCTCGGGCAGGTGGGTGAAGTACTGGATGTAGCCGATGATCCCCTGCGACATGAGCACCAGGAACAGCTCCCGGGTGCGGCGCTGCGGGCCGATCGGCGCGTCCACCGCGCGCAGCACGAACCACAGCGCGACGGTCAGCGCCACCACCACCCACGCCAGATCGGCGTGCAGTTGGGCGACCGACTTCCAGTCCACCGGGATGCGGTGCACATCGCTGGAGTCGCCGGCGTGCGGCCCGGCGCCGGTGACCACGGTGCCCACCGCGATCAGCGCCACCGTGGCGGCGGCCAGGACCGAGCCGAGCTGCCGTACCGGCTTGCCGACCAGCGGCCGCGGCGAGGCGTCGCCCTCCGCGGTCCGCTGCCACATCAGCACCGCGATCACGATCAGCGCGAACGCCAGCAGGAAGTGCACGCACACGGTGTACGGGTTCAGCCCGGTCAGCACGGTGAAGGCGCCGAGCACCGCGTTGGCGACGACCAGCCAGAACTGGGTCCAGCCGAGCCGGGTCAGCGAGCGCCGGTAGGGCTTTTGCGAGCGCACCGCGATGATGGCCCAGCCGACGGCGGCGCACAGGACGTAGGTCAGCATCCGGTTGGTGAACTCGATGACGCCGTGCACGCCCATCGCCTCGGTGGGCACCCAGCTGTCGCCCACGCAGCGCGGTGCGGTGGGGCAGCCGAGTCCCGAGCCGGTCAGGCGCACCGCGCCGCCGGTCACCACGATGACCACCGACATGACCAGGGCGGACAGCGTCGCCCTGCGTACCGTCGCCGGGGACGGGGTCCACCGGGCGGCGATGAGGGCGAGCGGGCTTCGCGCGATATCGGTCAGCTTCGGCACGGCAACATGGTAGGCGCCCACCTTGTGCACGGTTTCACGAGGGGTCGCGCCGGTCGGCCGCGCTCCGGCCACGGACCGGACGGCAGGCGGGCCGCCGCCCGGCGGCTACTCCCAGCGGAAGAAGCGCGCCGCCGCGGCCAGGGCGACCACCGCCCACACCGCGAGGATGCCCAGGTCGCCCCACGGCGTCCCGGCGCCGTGCTGGAGTACCTCCCGCAGGCCGCCGGACAGCGCGGAGATCGGCAGCAGTTCCAGCACCCGGCGCACCCCGCCGGAGAACTTGTCCATCGGCACCAGCACCCCGCCGCCCACCAGCAGCAGCAGGAAGACCAGGTTGGCGCCGGCCAGGGTGGCCTCGGCCCGCAGGGTGCCGGCCATCAGCAGCCCGAGCCCGGAGAACGCGGCGGTGCCCAGCAGGAGCAGCAGCGCAACTGCGACCGGGTTGCCGTGCGGGGACCAGCCCAGCAGCAGCGCGATCACCGTCAGCAGCGCGATCTGCAGCACCTCGGTGACCAGCACCGAGCAGGTCTTCGCGGTCATCAGCGCCCAGCGCGGCAGCGGCGAGGCGCCCAGCCGCTTCAGGACGCCGTAGCGCCGTTCGAAGCCGGTGGCGATGGCCTGGCCGGTGAAGGCGGTGGACAGCACGGCCAGCGCCAGGATGCCCGGGGTGAGGAAGTCCACCGATTTGCCGGCGCCGGTGTCCACGATGTCCACCGCGCTGAACAGCACCAGCAGCAGCGCCGGGATCACCACGGTCAGCAGCAGCTGCTCGCCGTTGCGCAGCAGCAGCTTCGTCTCCAGCAGCGCCTGTGCCCGGATCATCCGGGTCAGCGGCGCCGCCCCCGGGCTGGGGGCGAAGGCGCCGGCCGCGTACGCGGTCTCCGTGGTCGTCGTCATACCCGCAGCTCCCTGCCCGTCAGTTCCAAGAAGACGTCCTCCAAAGTGCGCCGCTCCACCGCGAGATGGTCGGGCATCACGCCGTGCTGGGCGCACCAGGAGGTGACGGTGGCCAGCAGCTGCGGATCGACCTTGCCCTCGATGCGGTAGCTGCCGGGGGTCGGTTCGACCGCCACCGTGTCGGCGGGCAGCGCCTTGAGCAGCGAGGGGAGGTCGAGGCCGGGGCGGCCGGTGAAGCGCAGGGTGTTCTCGGCGCCGCCCCGGCAGAGCTCCTCGGGGGTGCCGGCCGCGATCGCCCGGCCGCCGTCGATGATCACCACCTGGTCGGCGAGCTGCTCGGCCTCGTCCATGAAGTGAGTGGTGAGCACGACGGTGGCGCCGTCCGCCCGCAGCTCCCGTACCAGGTCCCAGGTGGCGTGCCGGGCCTGCGGATCGAGGCCGGCGGTGGGCTCGTCGAGGAAGACCAGCTCGGGCCGGCCGACCACGGCCATGGCCAGGGCGAGCCGCTGCTGCTGGCCGCCGGACAGCCGGCGGTAGGTGGTGCGGCCGCAGGACTCCAGGCCGAGCCGCTCGATCAGCAGCGCCGGGTCGACCGGGTCGGCGTACAGGGTCGCGGTGTGGCGCAGCATCTCCACGGCGCGCGCGCCCGGGTACACGCCACCTGATTGGAGCATCACGCCGATCCGGGACCGCAGCCGCGCGCCCTGCGTGCCCGGATCGAGGCCCAGCACCCGAACGCTGCCGCCGTCGGCGCGCCGGTAGCCTTCGCAGATCTCGACCGTCGTGGTCTTGCCGGCGCCGTTCGGCCCGAGCACCGCGGTGACGCCACCGCGGCCGACGGCCAGGTCCAGGCCGCTCACCGCGGTCGTGGACCCGTACCGCTTGACCAGTCCGGTGACCTCGACGGCGGGCTCGTTTCGCATGCCGTCGAGTCTAGGGAGCCGGACGGGGTCCGGTGGCGGCAGGGCGGGATCCGTCTGGCTTAGGTCACCCTAAGTGACCCAGCCCACCGCGCCCGCGATCCGAGGTCGCTTGCCCGCCCCAGACCAATTACGCAACAATGGCCTTGTGGAAATCGCGGATGGTGCTGCCCAGAAGGCGGCCGACGAGCAGACGACCGGAGAGCGGCGCACCCGCACCCGGGTCGCCCGCTCCATCCTGGACCACGGACCGTCGACCACCGCCGACCTCGCCGAGCGGCTCGGCCTCACCCAGGCCGCCGTCCGCCGCCACCTCGACGCGCTGGTCGCGGACGACGTGGTGCAGGCCCGCGAGCAGCGGGTCTACGGCAGCCGGGGCCGCGGCCGCCCCGCCAAGGTCTTCGCGCTCACCGACTGCGGCCGGGACGCCTTCGACCAGGGATACGACCAGCTCGCCGCGGACGCGATGCGCTGGATCGCCGAGGCGGCCGGCGGCGGCGAGGACGGCAAGGCCGCCGTGTTCGCGTTCGCCCGCGCCCGGGTCGCCGCCCAGGCCGACCGCTACCGCACGGCCGTGGACGCCGCGCCGCCCGAGGACCGCGCCAAGGCGCTGGCCCGGGCCTTGTCAGCCGACGGGTACGCTGCTACAGCGCGCAGTGCTCCCCCCGGGCTCGGTGCGGGAACGCCCTCCGGCCAGGCCGGTGAGCAGCTCTGCCAGCACCACTGCCCGGTGGCCCACACCGCCGAGCAGTTCCCGCAGCTCTGCGAGGCGGAGGCCGAGGTCTTCTCCGAACTGCTCGGGACCCATGTCCAGCGGCTGGCCACCATCGCCCACGGCGACGGGGTCTGCACCACCTTCATCCCGCAGGCCCACCAGCCGGCGGCGCCGGCGGGCCCGGCACCACCGCACGGCGCACCACCGCAGACGGCCCGACCTCTTGCCACCACCGCAACCGCCGATACAGACCCCGTTACACATCCCGTTACAGACCACGCATCAGCCGGCACGTCCGGGAGGAACCCCGCATGACTGCTCCCACGGAGACCACTCACCCCGAGCTCGAGGGCATCGGCACCTACGAGTACGGCTGGGCCGACTCGGACCTGGCCGGCGCCGCCGCCAAGCGCGGCCTCTCCGAGGACGTCGTCCGCGACATCTCCTCGAAGAAGTCCGAGCCCGAGTGGATGCTGAAGATGCGCATGAAGGGCCTGCGTCTGTTCGGCAAGAAGCCCATGCCCACCTGGGGCTCCGACCTCAGCGGCATCGACTTCGACAACATCAAGTACTTCGTGCGGTCCACCGAGAAGCAGGCCGAGTCCTGGGAGGACCTGCCGGAGGACATCAGGAACACCTACGACCGGCTGGGCATCCCGGAGGCGGAGAAGCAGCGCCTGGTGGCCGGTGTCGCCGCCCAGTACGAGTCCGAGGTCGTCTACCACCAGATCCGCGAGGACCTGGAGGAGCAGGGCGTCATCTTCCAGGACACCGACACCGCGCTGCGCGAGCACCCGGAGCTGTTCCAGGAGTACTTCGGCACCGTCATCCCGGCCGGCGACAACAAGTTCGCCTCGCTGAACACCGCGGTGTGGTCCGGCGGCTCCTTCATCTACGTGCCGAAGGGCGTGCACGTCGAGATCCCGCTCCAGGCCTACTTCCGGATCAACACCGAGAACATGGGCCAGTTCGAGCGGACGCTGATCATCGTCGACGAGGACGCCTACGTCCACTACGTCGAGGGCTGCACCGCGCCGATCTACAAGTCGGACTCGCTGCACTCCGCGGTGGTCGAGATCATCGTCAAGAAGGGCGGCCGCTGCCGCTACACGACCATCCAGAACTGGTCGAACAACGTCTACAACCTGGTCACCAAGCGCGCCGTGGCCTACGAGGGCGCGACCATGGAGTGGGTCGACGGCAACATCGGCTCCAAGGTCACCATGAAGTACCCGGCCGTCTACCTGATGGGCGAGCACGCCAAGGGCGAGACGCTGTCCATCGCCTTCGCCGGCGAGGGCCAGCACCAGGACGCCGGCGCCAAGATGGTGCACATGGCGCCCAACACGTCGTCCAACATCGTCTCCAAGTCGGTGGCCCGCGGCGGCGGCCGCACCTCGTACCGCGGTCTGATCGAGATCGGCGAGGGCTCCAAGGGCGCCAAGTCCAACGTGCTGTGCGACGCGCTGCTGGTCGACACGATCTCCCGTTCCGACACCTACCCCTATGTGGACGTCCGCGAGGACGACGTGTCGATGGGCCACGAGGCGACCGTCTCCAAGGTCTCCGACGACCAGCTCTTCTACCTGATGAGCCGCGGCATGACCGAGTTCGAGGCGATGGCGATGATCGTGCGCGGCTTCGTCGAGCCGATCGCCAAGGAACTGCCGATGGAGTACGCGCTGGAACTCAACCGGCTGATCGAGCTCCAGATGGAAGGGGCGGTGGGCTGACCGCCCTCGCCCGCCACCGGCGACCACTGACCGGCGACGCCGTACCGACCAGAAAGTTGTAACGACAAGCGATGGCTGAGAACACCCCTGCGGGCAGCACCACCGACGGTGCGATCACGGTGGGGCAGCCGGTGGCCCAGCCCACCGATGCCCGGGTCAGCGCGGCCGCGTCCTACGACGTGGCCGACTTCCCGGTGCCGAACGGGCGCGAGGAGGAGTGGCGGTTCACTCCGCTGGAGCGGCTGCGCGGCCTGCACGACGGCAGCGCGGACGCCACCGGCGCCCTGCGGATCGAGGTGACCGCGCCCGAGGGCGTCACCGTCGAGACCGTGGACCGCACCGATGCGCGCCTGGGCAAGGCGGGCAAGCCCGTCGACCGGGTGGCCGCCCAGGCCTACAGCTCCTTCGAGAAGGCCTCGGTGATCACCGTCCCCAAGGACGCGGTGCTCACCGAGCCGATCCGGATCGCCGTGCACGGCGAGGGCGGCACCTCCTACGGCCACCAGGTCGTCGAGGTGGGTGCCTTCGCCGAGGCCGTCGTGGTCCTGGACCACACCGGTGACGCGGTGGTGGCCGCCAACGTCGAGTACCTGATCGGCGACGGCGCCCGGCTCACCGTGGTCTCGGTCCAGGACTGGGACGACACCGCGGTGCACGCCGCCCAGCACACCGCGCTGATCGGCCGGGACGCCAGCTTCAAATCGGTGGTCGTCACCTTCGGCGGCGACCTGGTGCGGCTGCACCCCCGGGTGGTCTACGGCGCCCCCGGCGGTGAGGCCGAACTCTTCGGCCTGTACTTCACCGACCGGGGCCAGCACCAGGAGCACCGGCTCTTCATCGACCACGACACCCCGCACTGCCGGTCCAACGTCGCCTACAAGGGCGCGCTGCAGGGCCAGGGCGCGCACGCGGTGTGGATCGGCGACGTGCTGATCCGGGCCGCCGCCGAGGGCACCGACACCTACGAGCTCAACCGCAACCTGGTGCTCACCGACGGCGCCCGGGTCGACTCGGTGCCCAACCTGGAGATCGAGACCGGTGAGATCGTCGGCGCCGGCCACGCCTCCGCGACCGGCCGGTTCGAGGACGAGCAGCTGTTCTACCTGCAGGCCCGCGGCATCCCGGCCGACGAGGCGCGCCGCCTGGTCGTCCGCGGCTTCTTCGGCGAGCTCGTCCAGCAGATCGGCCTGCCCGACCTGGAGGAGCGCCTGATGGCGAAGATCGACGCCGAGCTGAAGGCGTCCGTCTGATGAGCGACGTCGAGAGCGCCACCGGTGCCGCCGGCGCGACCGGTTTCGTCCGCGCCTGCGCGGTGGGCGAGCTGGCGGACGACACACCCCGTAGGGTCGAGATCGGTGGCGTTCCGGTCTGCGTGGTCCGTACCGAGGGCGAGGTGTTCGCGATCAACGACATCTGCTCGCACGCCAACGTCTCGCTGTCCGAGGGCGAGGTCGAGGACTGCCAGATCGAGTGCTGGCTGCACGGCTCCAGCTTCGACCTGCGCACCGGCAAGCCGTCCGGACTGCCCGCCACGCGGCCCGTCCCCGTATACCCCGTCAAGATCGTTGGGGACGACGTGCTCGTCTCCGTCACCCAGGAGTCCTGAGTCACCCATGGCAACGCTTGAAATCCACGACCTGCACGTCACCGTCGACGCCGACAACTCCACCAAGGAGATCCTGAAAGGCGTCGACCTGACCGTGAAGCAGGGCGAGACCCACGCCATCATGGGCCCCAACGGCTCCGGCAAGTCCACCCTCGCCTACTCCCTGGCCGGCCACCCCAAGTACACCGTCACCGGCGGCACCGTCACCCTCGACGGTGAGGACGTGCTGGCCATGACGGTGGACGAGCGGGCCCGCGCCGGCGTCTTCCTCGCCATGCAGTACCCGGTGGAGATCCCCGGGGTGTCGGTCTCCAACTTCCTGCGCACCTCCGCCACCGCCATCCGCGGCGAGGCCCCCAAGCTGCGTACCTGGGTGAAGGAGGTCAAGGAGACGATGGAACGGCTCCACATGGACCCCGCCTTCGCCGAGCGCAACGTCAACGAGGGCTTCTCCGGCGGCGAGAAGAAGCGCCACGAGATCCTCCAGCTCGAACTGCTCAAGCCGAAGATCGCGATCCTGGACGAGACCGACTCCGGCCTCGACGTCGACGCGCTGCGCGTGGTGTCCGAAGGCGTCAACCGGGTCCGCGAGAGCGGCGAGGTCGGCACCTTGCTGATCACCCACTACACACGCATCCTGCGCTACATCAAGCCCGACTTCGTGCATGTCTTCTCGGCCGGCCGGATCGTCGAGTCCGGTGGCGCCGAGCTCGCCGACAAGCTGGAGGAAGAGGGCTACGAGTCCTATGTGAAGGGTGGCGCTTCGGCGTGACGGTTTCCGCTCCGAACGGCCGGGCGCTGCCCGGCCTGCTCGACACCGAGACGATCCGCAAGGACTTCCCGCTGCTGGAGCGGCTGGTCCACGACGACCGCAAGCTCGTCTACCTGGACAACGCGGCCACCTCGCAAAAGCCCCAGCAGGTGCTGGACGCGCTCAATGGCTACTACCTGCGGTCCAACGCGAATGTGCACCGCGGCGTGCACGTGCTCGCCGAGGAGGCCACCGCCCTCTACGAGGGCGCCCGCGACAAGGTGGCCGCCTTCATCAACGCGCCCAGCCGCGACGAGGTGATATTCACCAAGAACGCCTCCGAGTCGCTGAACCTGGTGGCGAACATGCTCGGCTGGGCCGACGAGCCCTACCGGGTGGACCGCGACACCGAGATCGTCATCACCGAGATGGAGCACCACTCCAACATCGTGCCGTGGCAGCTGCTGTCGCAGCGCACCGGCGCCAAGCTGAAGTGGTTCGGCCTGACCGACGACGGACGGCTCGACCTGTCCGACCTGGAGCAGGTCATCACCGAGAAGACGAAGATCGTCTCCTTCGTGCTGGTCTCCAACATCCTCGGCACCGTCAACCCGGTCGAGGCGATCGTCCGCCGCGCCCAGGACGTCGGCGCGCTGGTCCTGATCGACGCCTCGCAGGCCGTCCCGCACCTGCCGTTCGACGTGCAGGCGCTCGGCGCGGACTTCGTGGCCTTCACCGGCCACAAGATGCTCGGCCCGACCGGGATCGGGGTGCTGTGGGGCCGCCAGGAACTGCTGGAGGACCTGCCGCCCTTCCTCGGCGGCGGCGAGATGATCGAGACCGTGTCGATGCACTCCTCCACGTACGCGCCCGCGCCGCACAAGTTCGAGGCCGGCACCCCGCCGATCGCCCAGGCCGTCGGCCTCGGCGCGGCGGTGGACTACCTGACCGCCCTGGGCATGGACAAGGTCGCCGCGCACGAGCACGCGATCACCGAGTACGCCCTCGGCCGGCTGCAGCAGGTGCCGGACCTGCGGATCATCGGCCCGGCCACCGCCGCCGACCGCGGCTCGGCGATTTCCTTCACGCTCGGTGACATCCACCCGCACGACGTGGGCCAGGTGCTGGACGAGCAGGGCATCGCGGTCCGGGTCGGCCACCACTGCGCCCGCCCGGTGTGCCTGCGGTACGGAATTCCTGCGACCACGCGGGCGTCGTTCTATCTGTACAACACTCCGGCTGAGGTCGACGCCCTGGTCGACGGGTTGGAGCAGGTACGGAACTTCTTCGGCTGATGGCGGTGCTGCTGTGAAACTGGACTCGATGTACCAGGACGTGATCCTGGACCACTACAAGCACCCGCACGGGCGGGGCTTGCGGGAGGGCCAGGCCGAGGTGCACCACGTCAATCCCACCTGCGGGGACGAGATCACCCTGCGGGTGCGGATGGACGGCACCGTGATCGGCGACGTCTCCTACGAAGGCCAGGGCTGCTCGATCAGCCAGGCCAGTGCGTCGGTGCTCAACGAGCTGCTGGTCGGCAAGGACGTGTCCGAGGCGCAGCGGATCCAGGAGACGTTCCTGGAGCTGATGCAGTCCCGGGGCCGGCTGGAGCCGGACGACGCCATGGAGGAGGTGCTGGAGGACGCGGTCGTGTTCGCCGGTGTCTCCAAGTACCCCGCGCGCGTCAAGTGCGCGCTGCTGAGCTGGATGGCCTGGAAGGACGCGACCGCCAAGGCGCTGTCCGGGGCCGCCGGCAACCCCGGTAAGGAGACCGCATGACCGACAACACCGAGGTCGCCCTCAAGCCGGCCTCCGAAGAGGAACTCCGCGAGGCGCTGTACGACGTGGTCGACCCCGAACTGGGCATCGACGTCGTCAACCTGGGCCTCATCTACGGCATCCACATCGACGAGGCCAATATCGCCACCCTCGACATGACCCTCACCTCGGCGGCCTGTCCGCTGACCGACGTGATCGAGGAGCAGGCCCGGTCCGCCACCGAGGGCATCGTCAACGACCTGAAGATCAACTGGGTCTGGATGCCGCCGTGGGGCCCGGACAAGATCACCGACGACGGCCGCGAGCAGCTGCGGGCGCTGGGCTTCAACATCTGATCCGGTGCATCTGATCCGCCTCGTCTGATCCGCGGCCGGTCTCGCCGTTCGGCTACGGCCGGGCCCGGTCGGCGCCCGGTGCGGCAGCCGACCGGATGGCCTCGATGGCGGCGCGGTCGGTGACCCGGCGGCGGAACTCGTCGTTGCGCAGCGAGCCGCCCATCGCGGGGCGGGTGTTGCGGTGGCGGGCCGGGCTGTCGATGCCGGCACTGGCGCTGAAGTGCAGCTCCGCGGCGCCGGTGATGCGCAGGATCCGGGCGGCGTTGCGGGCGTTGATGCCGCCGCCGGGCATGATCACCGTGCGGCCGGCCGCCGCCTCGACGAGTTCGGCCAGCCGCGGCGCCCCCTCCAGCGCGGTGGACTCGGCCCCCGAGGACAGCACCCGGTCGACGCCGAGTGCGATCAGCGTCTCCAGCGCGTCGAACTGGTCGCGGGCCATGTCGAAGGCGCGGTGGAAGGTGACCGGCAGCCCCGCCGCGGCGCCGGTCAACTGCCGCAGGAGCGCCGCGTCGACATCGCCGCGGTCGGTCAGCGCGCCGATCACCACACCGTGCACGCCCAGCCCGACGGCGGTCTCGATGTCGCGGACCATGGCCCGTGTCTCGTAGGCGTCGTAGATGAAGTCGCCGCCGCGCGGACGGATCAGCACGTAGACGTCGATGCCGGGGGCCGCTTGCAGGGCGGTCTCGACCAGGCCGGCGCTGGGTGTGACGCCGCCTTCGAAGAGGGCGCTGCACAACTCGACCCGGTGCGCGCCGGCGTCCTGGGCGGTGCGCGCGCCGACGGCGGAGTCGACGCACACCTCGAAGCGGGTCGGCGATCCGGTGGTCATCGTGCTCCCGCGGTGACGGGCCCGTCGGGCGGGCCGGGGGTCCCCGGGGCGGCGGCGCCCGGGGCGATCGCGACCCGCCGCTTGCGCGGACGTCCGCCGCGCTGCTGCAGGACGCGTCCGAGCTTGGACAGGCTGGCGTTGACCACCAGGTAGACAGCCGCGACGACCAGGTAGGTCTGGATCAGCAGATGGCTGTAGGTCGCGTAGACCTGCCCGCTGAACAGGAGTTCGTAGTAGCTGACGATGTAGCCGAGCGAGGTGTCCTTGATCAGTCCGACGGCCTGGCTGATCAGCGACGGCACCACCCGGCGCAGCGCCTGCGGCAGCAGGATCATCCGCATGGTCTGGCTGCCGGACAGGCCCAGGGCCGCTCCGGCCTCGCGCTGGCCCCGGTCGAGGGAGAGCAGGCCGGACCGGAAGATCTCCGCGGTGGACGCGGCCACCGACAGCGACAGCGGCGCCACCAGCTTCCAGTACAGCGACAGGTTGACGCCGTACTTGGGCAGGGCGAACAGCGTCAGGTAGATCAGCAGCAGGACCGGGACGGTCCGCATGATCTCGACGTAGGCGCCGGCCACCCAGCGCAGCCAGCGCCGCGCGGACATCCGCCCGATGGCCAGGACGAGGCCGAACGGGCCGGCGATGGCGGCGGCCCCGGCGGCCGCGAGCAGGCTGTACCAGGCGCCGTTGAGCAGGAAGCGCCACACCGGCCAGTCGGTGAACGGCCGCCATTTCGCGGCGGCCAGCTGCCCGTGCGCGGAGAACTGGTGCACGGCCAGCGCCAGCGCCACCAGGATGACGACGCCGGTGGCCAGGGACCACAGCCGCGCCCGGCGCCGCGCCCGCGGACCGGGCGCGTCGAAGAGGATGCTGCTCTGCCCGCTCACCGTACGATCGCCACCTTGCGTTCGATGAAGCCGCCGGACAGGCCGAGGATCAGCGCCAGCGCCATGTAGGCGACGCCCGCGCCCACGAAGATGGGGATGGGCTGGGCCTCGGCGAGGTTGACGTTGTTGGCGGCGTGGGTGAGTTCCACGACGCCGACGGCCGCGGCCAGTGAGGTGTTCATGGTCAGCGCGATGAAGACGTTGCTGAGCGGCTGGACCACCGCCCGCAGTGCCTGGGGCAGGACGACATGGCGCAGGTTCTGCGCCGTGGTCAGGCCCAGGGCCCGTGCCGCCTCGGCCTGTCCCCGGTTCACGCTGTTGATGCCGGTCCGGATCGCCTCCGCGGTGTAGGCGGCCTCGTAGAGGGACAGCACGATCACCGCGGTGGTGAACAGCGGGAAGATGATGCCCGCCTCGGGCAGGGCGAAGACGAACAGCAGCAGCCATGCCAGCAGCGGGATGTTCTGGAACAGTTCGACGTAGGCCAGGGCGGCGCCGCGCAGCGAGGCCACCGGGCTGACGCGGGCCGCTGCCACCAGCAGCCCGACGACCAGCGCGCCGACGAAGGACAGCACCATGAGCAGCAGGGTGCTCAGCAGCCCGTCGGTCAGCTCGGGGAGGTGTTGAGTCAGGGCGGACACGGGAAGGTCAGGCCTTCGGGGTGTAGACGTCGGGGACGGAACCCGGGGTGGGCGGCGTGACGTCGCCCAGTACCGAACCGAGGCTGGCGTTCCAGACCTTCGTCCAGCTGCCGTCCTTGATGGTGGTGTTCAGCCAGGTGTTCACGAACGAGGACATGTCGCTCTCGTCCTTGGGCACGCCGATCCCCATGTAGCCGGTGTCGAAGGGCTTGCCGTTGATCTGGAAACCGGGGTTGGACTTCAGGTCGGCGGCCAGCGTGATGCTGTCCTGGACGTAGGCCGTGCCGCGGCCCTGGGTCAGCGCCTGCACGCAGGCCGGGTCGGTGTCGAAGGTGAGGACCTTGGCCTTGGGCGCTTCCTTCTTGATCTCCGCGATGGCCGGGGTGTTGGAACCGGCGATGACGGTCTTGCCGTTGAGGTCCGCCAGCGACGAGACGTTGTCGCCCTTGCGGGTGGCTATCTCGAAGCCGCTGGAGAGGTACGGGCCGACGAAGTTGACCTGCTTCGCGCGTTCCGGGGTGATGCTGTAGGTCTGGAAGACGACGTCGACCGTGTGGTTCTGCAGCAGCGCCTCACGCGTCTGGGTGGCGGAGCTGAGGATGTGCACGTTCGGCTTGCCGAAGATGTAGGTGGCCAGCAGTTGCCCCATGTAGGCGTCGAAGCCCTCGTACTTCCCGGTGACCGGGTTCTTCTGCGACAGCAGCGGGGCGTCGGACGAGCCGCCGACGATGAGATAGCCGCGCTTGCGGATCTTCGCCATGGTGGTGCCGTCGGCCATCGTCGCCGCGGCGGCCACCGGGGCTCCGTCGAGGAAGGTGGGGGCGGAGGCGGCGGGCGCTCCGGACTGGCCGGGCAGCGCGGGGGCGGAGCTGCCGCCACCGCTTCCTCCACAGGCGCTCAGGCCCAGGGCCAGGGCCGACGCCGAGGCGACGGCGAGCAGGGTACGGCGGGACGTCCGGGCGGCGGTGCTGGATCTCATCGGTCTACTTTCTCGGCTGGTTGATCGTCCGGTTCACGGTGAGTTCGGCGTCAGCCGTGCGTGAGGACCTTGGACAAGAACTCCTGGGCGCGCGTGCTGCGCGGTGCGGCGAAGAACTGCTCGGGCGGCGCTTCCTCGACGACGCGGCCGCCGTCCATGAAGACCACGCGGTCGGCGGCGGAGCGGGCGAAGCCCATCTCGTGCGTGACGACGACCATGGTCATGCCGTCGGCGGCGAGCCCCTTCATGACTTCCAGGACCTCGTTGATCATCTCCGGGTCCAGGGCCGAGGTCGGTTCGTCGAAGAGCATGACCTTGGGGTCCATCGCGAGCGCGCGGGCGATCGCCACCCGTTGCTGCTGGCCGCCGGACAGCTGGGCCGGGTACTTGCCGGCGTGGTCCGCGACCCCGACCCGGTCCAGCAGCTCCATGGCCCGCTGCTTGGCCTGGTCGCCCTTGCGGCCGAGGACCTTGACCGGGCCGAGGCAGACGTTCTGCAGCACGGTCTTGTGGGCGAAGAGATTGAACTGCTGGAAGACCATCCCGACCTCGGCCCGCAGCCGGGCGAGTTCGCGGCCCTCCAGCGGTACGGCCCGGCCGGCCACGGTGATCTCGCCGGAGTCGGCGACCTCCAGCCGGTTGATGCAGCGGCACAAGGTGGACTTGCCGGAGCCCGAGGGCCCGGCGATGACCACCACCTCCCCGGACGCGACGTCCAGGTCGATGTCCTGCAGCACGACATGGTCGCCGAACGACTTCCGCAGTCCCCGGACACGGACCATGGGCGGGCTGGCACCCCGATCGAGCGTTGATCCAGTGGACATCGGAAGACTCCTGTCGTTCATGCGGATTGCACGTATCAAACGTCCAATCATCGAATTAAGTCAAGGGATGTAATCCAGATTTTTCCTGTGGTATCTATGTCGGATGGACTATCCGACAGGGCACGTACCCGAGTGGGGATCGCACGCCCACCTTCTGCGGCTGGTGGCGACGGGGACCGCGAACTCCCGGTCCGACCTGGTCCGTTTGGTGAAACTGGCGCCGTCGACCGTGTCCTCCCGCGTGGAGTACCTGCTCGACCAGCGATACCTGCGCGAGTCCGGGGACGGCCGCTCCCAGGGCGGGCGGCGGCCCAAGTTGCTGGAGATCCGCGGCGACGGCGGCATGATGCTGGCGGTGGACTTCGGCTCCAGCCACGCCCGCATAGCCGCGATCGACGTGGCCGGCCGCGCCCACACGGTGACCGAGCACCCCTGGGAACTCGCCCAGGGCCCCGAACGGACCGTCGACTGGCTGGTCGAGCGGTGCCGCGAACTGGTGAACGCCCCCGAGATGGCCGGGATACCCGCCCGCGGCCTCGGCGTCGGGCTGCCGGGGCCGGTCGAGAACCGGCACGGCAAGGTCGTCCTGCCGTCCCGGATGCCCGGCTGGCACGGCGCGGCCATCCGGGACATGCTCAGCGAGCGCCTCGAACTCCCCGTCGTGGTGGAGAACGACGCCAATCTGATGGCCGTCGGCGAGCACCTGACCGCGCGTTCGGGCGTCGAGCACCTGCTGGTGGTCAAGATGGGCACCGGCATCGGGTGCGGAGTCATCTCCGCCGGACGCCTGCACCACGGCGCGGTGGGCGCGGCCGGTGACATAAGCCACGTCCGGGTGCCCGCCGCCGGGGACACCCCCTGCACCTGCGGCAACACCGGCTGCCTGGAGACCGTCGCCAGCGGCGCGGCCATCACCCAGGCGCTGATCGCCCGCGGCATCGAGGTCAAACACCCCACCGACATCGTCCGGCTGGTCCAGGAAGGCAACCGCGAGGCGACCGTCCTGGTCCGGGAGGCCGGACGCAGCCTGGGTGAAGTGCTTGCCACCGTGGTCAACTTCTTCAACCCCGCCTTCCTCGTCATCGGCGGCGCGCTCGGCAGCGCCCACCCGCTGCTCGCCGCGCTGCGCGGTGTCATCTACGAGCGCTGCCTGCCGCTCGCGACCCAGTCGCTGGAGATCGAGTCGGCCGCCGCCGGCGCCAACGCCGGTGTCATCGGAGCCGGACTGCTCGCGCTCCAGCAGGTCCTGTCCAGCCCCGGCGCGGACCCCGGCGCGACTCCCGCGACCACCGCCGGCGCAGCTTTCGGCACGGCCTCCGGCACGGCCTCCGGCACGGCCCCGCGCACGGCCCCCAGCACAGAGGAGACGGCCCGATGAGCCGTATCGGCGCCCCCACCGGCGAGCGACTTCGGATCGGCATCGCCGGCGTGCACGTCGAATGCAGCACCTTCACCCCGCACAGCACCGGCTACGACGACTTCACCGTCCGGCGGGGAGCGGATCTGCTCGCCCTGTTCGACTTCACCCGGCCCGGCCGGGAGAGCTGGGCCGCCGACGTCGAGTGGGTGCCGCTGGTGCACGCCCGCGCGGTGCCCGGCGGCAGCGTCGACCCGGACGCGTACGCCCGGCTCGCCGGGGAGTTGACCGACCGGCTCGGCCGGTGCGGACCGCTCGACGGGCTGCTGCTCGACCTGCACGGCGCGATGCACGTCGCCGGCCGCCAGGACATCGAGGCCGAACTCGCCGCCGAAGTCCGGGCGGCCGTCGGCCCGGACTGCCTGATCGCCGCCCCCAGCGACCTGCACGGCAACATCACCGAGGCGCTCGTCGCCCAGCTGGACCTGCTGACCGCGCACCGCCTCGCGCCGCACGAGGACGAGTGGCTCACCCGGGCCCGGGCCGCCCGGCTGCTCACCGACTGCCTGCGCCGCGGCGTGCGCCCGGCGATGGCCTGGGTCCGCGTCCCGGTCCTGCTGCCCGGGGAGAAGACCAGCACCCAGCAGGAACCCGGCCGCGGCATCTACGGCGGGCTGGCCGCCATCGAAGCGCTCCCCGGTGTCCTGGACGCCGCCTTGTGGGTGGGCTACGCCTGGGCCGACGAACCCCGCAGCGCCGCCGCGGTGGTGGTCACCGGCACCGACCGGGCCCAACTGTCCGTCCAGGCCCAGGAGTTGGCGGAACGCTACTGGCGGGCCCGCGACGCGTTCTCCTTCGTCGGCCCGACCGGCACCGCGCGCGAAGCGGTGGAAGCGGCTGCCAGCAGCCCCTTGCGCCCCTTCGTAATCAGCGACTCCGGTGACAACCCGACCGCTGGCGGCGGCGGGGACACCACCGACCTGCTCGGCCTGCTGCTCGCCGACGACCGGCTGGCCGAGCGGGGCCTGCGGACCGTCTACGCCGGCGTGCTCGACCCGGAAGCGGTGGCCCGCTGCGCGGCGGCCGGGGTGGGCGGCGCGGTGGACCTGCTGGTCGGCGGCCGGCTGGAGGGCGCGGACGGAAGACCGGCCCGGCTCACCGGCCGCGTCGACTTCCTCACCGCGGACGACCCGGACGGCGGCCCCACGGCCGTGGTCACCGCACGGACGGTGAGCGTCGTACTGACCAGCAGGCGCCGCCCCTTCCACCACATCGCCGACTTCACCCGGCTCGGGCTCGACCCGCACGGCAGCGACATCGTCGTGGTCAAGATCGGCTACCTGGAACCGGAACTGCTCGACCTCGCGGCCGGCTGGATCATCGCGCTGACCCCCGGCGGCGTCGACCAGGACCTGATCCGGCTCGGCCACCGCCACCTCACCCACCCGCTGCACCCCTTCGACCCGGCGATGCCGGACCCCGACCTCACCCCCCGGCTCTTCCCGCCGGGGCCGGCGGCGGAGCGGTCCGGCGGTCCGGCCGGGGCGGTATCGGGGGCCGCCGGATCTGCCGCGGCCCGGGCCGGGGCCGACCGATGAGCCCGTCGCTCTACCTCGGGGCGGACATCGGCGGTACGAAGATCGACGCCGTTCTGACCGACGAGGCGGGTGAGCCGCTGGCCCAGCGCCGGGTGCTGACACCGGCCCAGCAGGGCCCGCGCGCCGTGCTCGACGCGGTGGTCGCGGCGCTGGCCGAACTGCGGGCCCTGGCCCCGGCGGACGCGACGGTCCGCGGAGCCGGCATCGGCACGCACGGTGTGGTCACCTACCCCGAGGGCGTGGTCGCGGCCGCCTCCCAGGCCCTGCCCGGCTGGACCGGCACCCCGCTGCGCGAGGCGGTCGCGGACCGCCTGGGGCTGCCGGTGTTCGTGGACAACGACGTCAATGTCCTCGCCTATGGCGAACTGGCGCTCGGCGCCGGCCGCGGCCACCGCGACCTGGTCTTCGTCACCGTCGGCACCGGCGTGGGCGGCGCCGTCATCGCCGGCGGCCAGATCGTCCGCGGCCGGCACGGCTCGGGCGGTGAGGTCGGGCACGCACCCTCGGCCGCGGCGGCGGGACTGCCGTGCAGTTGCGGCGCCACCGGGCACCTCGACGCCATCGCCAGCGGCACGGCCATCCAGCGCGCCTACGCCGAAGCCGCCGCGCTCGCCGCGGGCCCCGGCACCTCCCGGATCATGGAACTCGCCGCGCTGGGCGACCCGATCGCCCGGCAGGTGGTCGGCGTGGCCGCCGGCGCCCTCGGCGAGGCGATAGCCGGGCTGGTCAGCGTCCTGGACCCGGCGCTGGTGATCGTCGCCGGGGGAGTCGCCGCATCCGGCGCGACCTTCTGGGACCCGATGCGGCACGCGGTGCGGACCTCCACCCTCCCGCTGCTCCGCGAGGTCCGCATGGTGCGCCCCGGACTGGGCCAAGCCGGCGCGGCCCTCGGCGCGGCGGCCCTGGCGAGGGACGAGCTCACCCTGACCA
>NZ_FMCH01000559.1 GCF_900091855.1 Streptomyces sp. DvalAA-14 | reverse complement strand
GCGGCGGGGTGGGGTGGCCGGTCAGTGGTGGGGGCGTGTGCCCGGCGGCGCGGGGGCCGCGGCGTCCGTGAGCCGCCTACGCAGGCCCGCAGGGCAACCGCTAGCGTCGGGGTATGACTGACATCCGCCCCGGCGCCACCGCCACCGGCCTGGCCACCCTCGCAGACGACGGCACCGTTCTCGACACCTGGTACCCCGCCCCGGAACTCCGCCCGGAGCCGGGTCCCGCGGGCACCGAGCGGCTGACAGCCGAGCAGGCCGCGCAGGCCCTGGGCGCCGCCGCCCCGAAGGCGCTGGGGCCCGACCCGCGCCGCGGCGTCGAGGTCATCGCGGTACGTACCGTCATCTCGTCGATCGACGACAAGCCGCTCGACGCGCACGACGCCTACCTGCGCCTGCACCTGCTCAGCCACCGCCTGGTCCGCCCCAACGAGCTGAACCTCGACGGCATCTTCGGCCTGCTGGCCAATGTCGCCTGGACCTCGCTGGGCCCCGTCCCGGTGCCGAACCTCGAAGCCACCCGGCTGGCGGCCCGCGCCGAGGGCCTGCACCTGGCGGTGTACGGCGTCGACAAATTTCCCCGGATGACCGACTACGTCACCCCGTCGGGGGTTCGTATCGCCGCCGCCGACCGGGTCCGCCTCGGTGCCCACCTCGCCTCCGGCACCACCGTGATGCACGAGGGCTTCTGCAACTTCAACGCCGGCACGCTGGGCACCTCCATGGTCGAGGGCCGCATCTCGCAGGGCGTCGTCATCGGCGACGGCTCCGACATCGGCGGCGGCGCCTCCATCATGGGCACCCTCTCGGGCGGCGGCACGCAGCGCGTATCGGTCGGTGAACGCTGCCTGCTGGGCGCGGAGTCGGGCCTGGGCATCGCGCTCGGCGACGACTGCGTGGTCGAGGCCGGCCTCTACGTCACGGCCGGCACCCGGCTCACCCTCCCGGACGGCCAGATCGTCAAGGCGGTCGAGCTGTCCGGCGCGAACAACCTGCTGTTCCGCCGCAACTCCACCACCGGCAAGGTCGAGGTGCTGCAGCGGGAAGGCTCCTGGGGCGGCCTCAACGCCGTTTTGCACAGCCACAACTGACGGACCGTCGGCGCCGACGCGAAGACGCACTGACGCACTGACGCACTGGCGGACCGGCCGCAGCTGACGGACCGCCGACCGCCCGCCCGGCCCCGTACCGCCACCGCGGACGGCAGGCCGGGCGCGGCCGCCGCGGCGTACCGTTCCTCGCGCCCCGCCGCCGGCGGTGGGATCCTTGGTCGGCAGACCGCGTACCACAGCCGGGGGACCGACCCATGTGCAGTTTCGCCGCGTTGCGCGCCGCCGAGTACGGATACGGGTATCTGGACGACGGCGGCCATGTCTATCTCGACCACACCGGGGCCGGCCTGGCCGCCCGCGCCCAGGTCCGCGCGCACGCCGACCGGATCGCGGCCGGCCCGTTCGGCAACCCGCACTCGGCCAGCCCCGCCTCCGAGGCGTCGGGCGCCCTGGTGGACCGGGCCCGCCGCCGCGTGCTGGACCACTTCCGCGCCGATCCCGCCGAGTACGCCGTGGTGTTCACCGCCAACGCCACCGGCGCCTGCCGGCTGGTCGGCGAGGCGTACCCGTTCCGGCCCGGCAGCCGGCTCGCCCTCACCCTGGACAACCACAATTCCGTCAACGGCCTGCGCGAGTACGCCAGAAGCCGCGGCGCCGACACCGTCTACATACCGCTGGAGCCGCCGGGCCTCGGCCTCGACGCCACCGCGATGGCGGCCGTACTGGACAGCGGCGGCCCGGGGCTGCTCGCCTACCCGGCCCAGAGCAACTTCAGCGGCGTGCAGCACCCGCTGGACTGGGTGGTCCGCGCCAAGGAGGCGGGCTGGGACGTCCTGCTCGACGCGGCCGCCCACGCCCCGGCCAACACCCTCGATCTGACCGCCGTAGGCCCGGACTTCGTCGCGATCAGCTGGTACAAGGTGTTCGGCTACCCGACCGGACTCGGCTGCCTGCTCGCCCGCCGCGAGGCCCTGGACCGGCTGCGCCGGCCGTGGTTCTCCGGCGGCACCATCCACGTGGTCAGCGCCCAGGGCCAGTGGCACCACATGGCCGACGGCGAGGCCGCGTTCGAGGACGGCACTGTCAACTACCTGAGCATTCCCGACATCGAGTGGGGCCTGGACTGGATCCGGACCGAAGTCGGGGGAGTCGAGGCCATACACCGCCATGTCGGCGCGCTCACCGCCGAGTTGCTGACCGGCCTGCTCGCCCTGCGGCACGCCGACGGCAGCGCGCTGGTCCGGATCTACGGTCCCACCGGCACCGCCGGCCGCGGCGGCACGGTGGCGCTCAACCTGCTCGACCCCGCGGGCCGGATCATCGACGAGCGGATCATCGCCCGCGACAGCGCGGCCCGCCGGATATCGCTGCGGACCGGCTGCTTCTGCAATCCCGGCACCGGCGAGGCGGCCTTCGCCATCGACCGGGACGTGCTCGGCGGCGCGGTCCGCACCACCACCGGCACCATCGACGACTACCTGGGCCGGCTCGGTCTGCCGTCCGGCGGCGCGGTCCGCGTCTCGCTCGGCCTGTCCTCCAACCGGGCCGACATCGCCGCCTTCCTCGCCTTCCTGGCCGAGACCTACCGCGACCGGGCCCCCGACCCGACCGGCCTCACCCCTCGGCTGGTCTGCTGACCGCGGCCGCCGCCGACCGGGCCTGCCGCGCCCGCCCCGAAACGCCGCCGACCGTACGGCACTTGCCGGCCAGCACCAGCCACGCCCCGGCCAGGAACAGCGCGCCGAATCCGGCCAGCAGCAGCCAGTCCACCCACACCGCCCGCCCGAACGAGTCGCCGTAGGAGGCCAGGAGCGGCGGCCCGAGCGGCGAGGCGCCGCTCGACCACAGCCGCGGCAGCCCAATGCCCCCGCCCAGCCCCTCGTACGCCCACCGGTTGGTCATCGCCGCGCTCAACAGCCGCCCGGCCCGGGCCATTTGCGGAACCGGTACGAACGCCCCCGAGAACAGCACCTGCGGGAAGCACAGCAGCGGCAGCATCAGCGTGGCCTGCCCCGGCTCGCTCACCGCCGCCGACGCCAGCAGGCCCAGCGCCAGCGCGGCGGCCGACGCCAGCAGCACCGTGGTGAACAGCGAGCCGTACGTGCCCCAGCCGGCCGCGGGCAGCCGGTCGAGCCCGCGCAGCACCGCCAGCAGCACGGCGTCCGCCGCCGCCAGCACCGGCATCAGCAGCGCCGCCTTCGACAGCAGGTACGGCCCCAGCCGCAGCACGGTGAGCCGCTCGCGCCGCACCACCGGCAGTTCGGCCGAGATCTGCAGCAGCCCGTAGGTGAGCCCGAAGAAGAAGCCGCCGAACGCGATCCAGAACAGGATCATCGCCGCCGAACCGGGGCTGGGCGCCGCCGGGTCGAACGCGCCGGCCCGGAAGAGCAGCGCGAACATCGCCACGATGACCAGCGGGGAGCCCAGCACGACCGCCGCGCTCAGCCGGTTGCGCAGCAGCAGTTCGGCGCCGCGCCGGGTCAGCAGCCACCACTGGCCGACCGGCCCGAGCGGCGAACCGCCCGCGGGCGTACGGGAGTCGCGGGCGTGGAGCACCTCGTGCCCCGGCCCCGGCAGCGGGTCGGCGGGCCGGGCGCTCTCCGTGCCGGGGCCGCTCACCTGCCGCGTCTCCCCGGGGCCAC
>NZ_FMCH01000649.1 GCF_900091855.1 Streptomyces sp. DvalAA-14 | reverse complement strand
AGGGACTGCCGCGTCTCCGCGCCGTGTCGGAGTCCTCCGGGCACCGCGCGGTAGCGACGAGGCCCCGCCCTCCGGGCGGACGACGCCCGTCATCGCTACGCCTGGCGCGGCAGCCTCCCTGGAGCGACGGGTGGAGCAGCAGCATCCGCTCGACCAGGCGCAGAAACATCGCGGCGGCCCGGATCAGATCGTCCGCGTCCCGGGCGGAGGCCGCACCGGCTATGCCGGCCTCGGCCCTGGCCCGGCGGGCCGCGCCGGCCGCGAACAGGGCGGCCCACTCGGCGAGTTCGGGAGCGACCTCGGGCAGCACCTCCCACGCGCTGCGGATGCGGCGGCGCCGCCGCGCGGTTTGCTCGGGCCGGCCGCGGACGGCCAGCACCGCGGCGGCGGTGCGCAGCGCGGCGAGGTGGGCGGTGGCGTAGCGCTCGTGCGGAGTCTCCAGGGCGGCGGCCTCTTCGAGGCCGAGGTGCGCCTGGGTGAGCAGGTCGAGGGCGGCGGGCGACGCGGCGACGCGACGCAGCACCGGATGGATGTCGCTGAGCGGAGCTGCCATGACGAGCCTCCTTTCTCCGTACGACCCATGGTGGGGTCCACCACTGACAATCGGCCCTGACCAGCCGGAATGCCCCGGCCGTCGTCCCGCGCCGACGGCGTACCGCACGCTTGCCCCGCCGACGCCCCGTCAATACCCCGTGACTGTGCCCGTCTTCGGGCAGGCAGAATCAAGGTCATGACCACCGCACGACGTCAGGCCACCCGGCAGAAGCTGTACGAGGCCGCCGTCACCCTCATCGCCGAGCAGGGCTTCTCCGCCACCACGGTCGACGAGATCGCCGAGCGCGCCGGGGTGGCCAAAGGGACCGTCTACTACAACTTCGCCAGCAAGAACGACCTGTTCGAGGAGCTGCTCCGGCACGGCGTGGGGCTGCTCACCGACTCGCTCCGCGAGGCCGCCGAAGAGGTCACCGACCGGGGCGGCTCGCAGGTCGACGCGCTGGACGCGATGGTCCGCGCCGGGCTTGTCTTCATCGTCCGCCACCCGTCCTTCACCCAGCTCTACGTCGCCGAGCTGTGGCGGACCAACCGCGCCTGGCAGGACACCTTGACCCGGGTCCGCCAGGAGGCGGTCGCGGTGGTGGAGAAGGTGCTGGGCGAGGCCGTCGCGGCCGGTGAGCTGAGCGGCGAGACCGATGTCCCGCTGACCGCGTCCGCGCTGTTCGGGATGGTGCTGGTCGCGGCGTTGGACTGGCAGGCGTTCCAGCCGGAGCGCAGCGTCGACGAGGTGCACGCGGCCCTGGCCAGGCTGCTGCAGGGCAGGGTCGGCGGGCGGGCGGCCTGCCCGTGAGCGGCGGGTGACCGCTCCGCGAGGCCGCTGAGCTGCGGCGGGACGGCCGCCGACGCACCGCGCCGCGGC
Source organism: Streptomyces sp. DvalAA-14 (assembly GCF_900091855.1). GTDB lineage: Bacteria > Actinomycetota > Actinomycetes > Streptomycetales > Streptomycetaceae > Actinacidiphila. The sequence goes on along the minus strand of NZ_FMCH01000649.1, from coordinate 1,798 downwards.
GGTCCCGTACCGAGGGGGTCCCCGACGGCGGGCCGCGCGCTAAAGTCCCGGCCATGTCCGTACTCCCGCTCGTGTTCACCAGCGGCTGGGCCAGTGGCATCAACGCCTACGCCGTGGTGCTGTGGCTCGGCGCGATGGGCGCCGGCGGAGCGACCGACGCGGTGCCGGCCTCGCTGCAGCGCCCGGACGTCCTGGCGGTCGCGGCCGTGCTGTTCCTGATCGAGGCGGTCGCCGACAAGATCCCCTACGTGGACACCGCGTGGGACACGGTGCACACCGTGGTCCGGCCCGTGGCCGGCGCGGTGGTCGCGGCGCTGCTGGCCGGCCACGACGGCTCGATGCCGAGGGTGGCGGCGGCAGCGGTGGGCGGTTCGACGGCGCTGGCCAGCCATCTGGTCAAGGCCGGGACGCGGATGGCGGTGAACACCTCGCCGGAGCCGTTCAGCAATATCGTGGTCAGCCTCGCCGAGGACCTGGGCGTCTCCGGCATCATCGTGTTCGCGCTGTTCCACCCGCTGCCGGCCGCGATCATCGCGGCAGTGCTGCTGGCCCTCGGCCTGACCGTGGTGACCTTCCTCTTCTCCCGCATCCGCCGCTTTCTGCGCCGCCGCCGGGAGCGGCGGGCCGGACGCGGGCCGGGACCGGGGCAGGGACAGGGACGAGGGGCCCCGGCCGCCACCTGACGGCAGGTCCGCCGCTACAGTCCCTGCCATGGCACGGATTGCGGTGATCGGCGCGGGTATGGCCTCGCTGGCGGTGGCGGCCCGGCTGGCCACCGGCGGCCACCGGGTGACGGTGCACGAGCGGGCGGCGACCTACGGCGGCGCGGTCGGCCGGCTGGCCGAGGACGGCTTCGCCTTCGACACGGGCCCGGGTCTGCTGCTGCTTCCCGCCGTCTACCGCGACCTGTTCGTCAAGACCGGGCGGGAGAGCCTGGAGGCGAGTGTCGAGCTGACGCAGGCCGATCCGGCGAGCCGCCATGTCTTCGCCGACGGGACCGAGGTGTCGCTGCCCAACGCCTCCCGGTCCGGGGTGATCGAGGCGCTGGACGCGGCTTTCGGCGCCGGCAGCGGTGAGCGCTGGAGCGAGCTGCTGGTCCGGGCCCGGCAGGCATGGGAGGCCACCCGGCGCCCGCTTCTGGAGGACGCCCTCACCGACGCGCCCGCGCTGGCCCGCGATCCCTATCCGGCGGTCGCCCGGCGCGGCCTGTTCCGGCGCGGCGCGCCCTCGCTGGCCCGGGTCGCCGCCGCCGAACTGGGCGATCCGCGGCTGGTGGCGCTGCTGGAGAGCTACGCCCTGGACAGCGGCCTCGACCCGCGGTCGGCGCCGGCCTCTACGGCCGTACTGCCGTACCTGGAGGCGACCTTCGGCGTCTGGTACGTGCGCGGCGGGATGCGCGCGCTGGCCGACGCGGTGTACGAGCGGTGCCTGGCCCGGAAGGTGGAGTTCCGCTTCGGGTCGGCGGTGACCGGGCTGCTGGAGAAGGACGGCCGGGCCGCCGGGGTGGAACTGGCCGACGGCAGCCGGTCGGAGGCGGACGCGGTGGTCGCGGGGGCGCCGCTGCCCGCGCTGCGCGGCGAGCGGGTGCTGCCCGCGGGGTCCGTCGGACCGGAGCCGGACCCCGGGCCCCGCGGCGAACCGGGCCGGTTCACCGTCCACTTGGCCCTGAGCGGCCCGCGCCCGGCCGGCACGGCCCACCGGACGGTCGTGCACCCGGCGGACCGGGAGGGCGGCCTGGACTGGATTTTCGCGGCCCGGGGTGCGGACTCGCTCACGGCGGGGGTTGGCGGGGCGGCCT
>NZ_FMCH01000560.1 GCF_900091855.1 Streptomyces sp. DvalAA-14 | reverse complement strand
CCGCCGAGGGGGCGACAACGGGGGCCGGCCCGCTGGCGCCGGAATCCCGCCCGGTGGCGCTGGGACCGCTGGCGCAGGCACTGGCCGGCTTCCGCGGTTCACCGTGGACGGCCGACACGCTCCGCCTGGTGAGCAGCGAGTTGCCGCGTTCCGGAGTGCCGGGCGAGCAGCCGCACTACACGACGGTGGCGGCCTGGCCGCTCGGCCGCGCCTGATCGCCGGGGAGGTCGCGGGGGCGGCCCCGCTGATTGCCGGGGTGGCCGGGGCGGCCCCGCTGATCGCCGGGGGTGGCCGGGGTGGCCCGGCTGATCGCCGGGGTGGTCGGCGGGGAGGTGGCCGGTGAGGTGGCCGGGGTGGCCCGGCCGCAGGGACCGCCGGGCCCGGCGGCTAACCTCGGACCGTGGACCCCAAGACCCGTACGCGTGTGATGACCGCCGCCTTCGTCCTGATGCTCGTAGTGGTGGTGGTCGCCGCCGCGGTTCGCTGAACCGCGGCGGCGCCCGGGCCCGGCGGGAGCCCGGGATCCGTCACCAGGCGAAGGCCTCCGGGGACGGGCCGGGGCCCGGGAAGATCTCGTCCAGCGAGGTCAGGAACTCCTCCGACAGCGTCAGCTCCACCGCCCGCAGGGCCGAGTCCAACTGGTCCTGGGTCCGCGGGCCGACAATCGGACCCGTCACTCCGGGCCGGGTCAGCAGCCAGGCCAGGCCGACATCACCCGGCTGCAACCCGTGCTTGTCGCACAGGTCCTCGTACGCCTGGATCGAGGCACGCTGCTCCTCGGACTGCAGCGAGTCCGCGGACCGGCCGCTGGTGGAGCGGCTGCCGCCGCCCTCGCGCTGCTTGCGCAGCGCCCCGCCGAGCAGCCCGCCGTGCAGCGGCGACCACGGGATGACCCCGAGGCCGTACGACTGCGCCGCCGGGATCACCTCCATCTCGGCCCGCCGCTCCATCAGGTTGTACAGGCACTGCTCGCTGACCAGGCCCAGCGAACCGCGCCGGGCGGCCGCCTCGTTGGCCTGCGCTATGTGCCAGCCGGCGAAGTTGCTCGACCCGGCGTAGAGGATCTTGCCCTGCTGGACCAGGACGTCGATCGCCTGCCAGATCTCCTCCCACGGCGTGGCCCGGTCCACGTGGTGGAACTGGTAGATGTCGATGTAGTCGGTGCCGAGCCGCTTCAGGCTCGCCTCGACGGCCCGGCGGATGTTGACCGCGGACAGCTTGTCGTGGTTCGGCCACGGGGTCTCGTCCGTGCCCATGTAACCGTTGAGCTTGGTGGCCAGCACGGTCTTGTCCCGCCGGTCACCGCCCTTCGCGAACCAGCTGCCGATGATCTCCTCGGTGCGGCCCTTGTTCTCGCCCCACCCGTAGACATTGGCGGTGTCGAAGTAGTTGACCCCCGCGGCCAGTGCCGCGTCCATGATCGAGTGGCTGTCGGCCTCGTCGGTCTGCGGACCGAAGTTCATGGTGCCGAGCACCAGACGGCTGACCTTGAGACCGGTACGTCCGAGCTGTGTGTACTCCATACGCCCCACCCAAGCCCTTGGAGTGCGCTCCAATCAAGGGGCCCCGGTCCGCGGCGGGCGGCGGCCGGCCGGGCCCGGGGGTCAGTCGACCTCGTACGGGGCCCCGAGGCCCCAGCCCTGGTGCATCGCGTCCGCGAAGGCCGCGGCCAACTTGTGCTCGCCGGCCGGGTTGGGATGCGTGCCGTCGTAGGTGTCGAGCCGTATGTCGTAGCCGGCCGGGCGGGAGGCCAGCAGCAGCGGCGAGGCGGCGGAGTCCAGTTCGGCGACGACCTTGGCGGTCCGCTCGTTCAGCTCGGCGCACTGGTCGGCGAAGCCGGGGTCGAGGTCGGCGCGGGTATTGGGGATCACCGGCAGCAGCACCATCCGCACCGCCGGTCTGGCCGCCCGGGCCTGCGCGATGAAGCGCGCCACGTTCGCGGCGGTCTCCGCCGCGTCGGTGTAGAAGCCCAGGTCGATCAGGCCGAGCGAGACGAGCAGGACGTCCGGGCGGTGTTCGCGTACCACCTCGCCGATCTGCGGCACCATGTGCAGCCAGCCCTCACCCCAGCCGGCCAGATGGCGGCGGGCGTGGGCCGGGAACCCCGGATCGGCGTAATCCGCGGAGACCGCCTCGTCGGCCACCGCGTCGTACAGCCCGGTGCGCGGGCCGACCACCGTGAACCGCTCGCCGAGGCCGCACAGGTGCTGCCACATGCGGTAGCGCCAGGTGTAGTCGCCGGCGGTGCCCACAGTCATCGAGTCGCCGACGAAGAGGTAGCGCATGCGGGGCATCATCCCCGACCGGCGACCGAACAGGGACACTGGGGTCCATGCGCGCCCTTCTCCCGACCCGCCTTCCCGGCGTGATCCGCCTGAGCCGCCTGATGGGCCTGATTGGCCTGATTGGCCTGATTGGCCTGAGCGGCCTGATCCGTCGGAGCCGTTCGGGGCCGTCGGCCCGAGCGGAACCCCAGGCGTCCCCCGCCCGTGCGGACCGTGCGGACCGTAGGGCCGGTGCGGCCCGCTCGGCGCGCTCCCCCCGGGTCCTGCCGGTGGCCGCCGCCTGCGCCGCCTTCGTGCTGGCCTGCGCCGCCGCCGGGCCGGCCGTCGCCGACAGCGGGCCGTCGGTCGCCTTCCACATCAGCGACCCGCGGATCACCGAATCCAGCGGCCTGGCCGCCAGCCGCCTGCACCCCGGCATCTACTGGACGCACAACGACAGCGGCGACGGCCCGTACGTTTACGCCATCGACTCCGCCACCGGCAAGACCGTCGCCCGGGTGACGATGCGCGGCATCCACGCCCGGGACGTGGAGGCCATCTCGATCGGCCCCGACGGCGATCTCTACGTCGGCGACATCGGCGACAACCTGAACGGCAGTTGGCCGGAGGTCTGGATCTACCGCTTCGCCGAGCCGCGCCAATTGCGGGACCAGACGGTGGACGTCACCCGCTTCACCGTGAAGTACGACGGCGGTCCGCGCAACGCCGAGGCACTGATGGTCCAGCCGAAGACCGGCCGGGTCTACATCGCCAGCAAGAACGAGGACGGCGGCCACCTCTACGAAGGCCCCGCCGAACTCGACCCGAACGGCGTCAACACCTTCCGCAGCATCGCCGACGTGCCCTGGGTGACCGACGGCGCCTTCTCGCCCGACGGCACCCGGCTGGTGCTGCGCGGCTACTTCTGGTCCACCGACTACCGCTGGACCGCCGGCCGTCCGCAGAAGATCGGCAGCCTCGACGTACCCCTGCAGCAGCAGGGCGAGTCGGTCACGTACACGACCGACGGCCGGGCCCTGATGTACGGCAGCGAGGGCCGCGACAGCGAGGTGTGGCGCGAGCCGCTCAGCGGCAAGGACCTGCCCGACCAGGTCGCCGCGACCGGCTCGGGCGGCGCCGGCGCGGCGGGCGGATCGGCGCAGAGCGCGTCGTCCGATCCGAAGCCGCAGAGCGCGGGTCACAAGGTGGTGGGGATCGGGCTGCTGGTCGTCATCGGGGCGATCGGGGTGGGAATCCGGAACGTCGCACGGCGGCGGCGCGGATAGCCGGGCGGGCGGGCAAGGAGTTCGCCCCGGGGTCGGCGGGGGCTCGGCGGGGAGTTGACGGGACGGGGCCGGGACGCGGTACGGCGGCGGTCCGCTGGGAGAGCGGGCCGCCGCCGTACCGGTGAACGCTCGGGTCGCAGCCCGCCGCCCGGGTGCCGGCCAGGGGTCAGAGCTGACCGATGACGTAGTCGATGCTGGCGGTCAGCGCCTCGACGTCGGCCGGGTCGACGGCCGGGAACATCGCGACCCGCAGCTGGTTGCGCCCCAGCTTGCGGTAGGGCTCGGTGTCCACGATCCCGTTGGCCCGCAGCACCTTGGCCACCGCGGCGGCGTCGATCCCGTCCTCGAAGTCGATGGTGCCGACGACCTGGGAACGCTGCTCCGGGTCGGCGACGAACGGGGTGGCGTACGACGCCCGGTCCGCCCAGCCGTACAGCCGCGACGACGAGTCGGCGGTGCGCTTGACCGCCCAGTCCAGGCCGCCCTGGCCGTTGATCCACTCCAGCTGCTCGTTGAGCAGGAAGAGGGTGCTCACCGCCGGGGTGTTGTACGTCTGGTTCTTCGTCGAGTTGTCGATCGCGGTCGGCAGGTCGAAGAACGCCGGAATGTGCCGGCCGGACGCGGCGACGGCCGCCGCCCGCTCCAGCGCCGCCGGGGAGAACACGGCCAGCCACAGGCCGCCGTCGGCCGCGAAGGACTTCTGCGGCGCGAAGTAGTAGACGTCCGTCTCGGTGATGTCGACCGGCAGGCCGCCCGCGCCCGAGGTGGCGTCCACCAGGACCAGCGCGCCCTCGTCGGCCCCGGCCACCCGGTGGATCGGCAGCGCGACACCGGTGGAGGTCTCGTTGTGGGTGAGGGCGTAGACGTCCACACCCACCTCGGCGGCCGGCCGCGGGTGGCTGCCGGGCTCCGACTTCACGATGGTCGGCTCGGCGAGCCAGGGCGCGAGCTGCGCCGCCTTGGCGAACTTCGAGGAGAACTCGCCGAAGGACAGGTGCTGGGACTTCTCACTGATCAGGCCGTGCGTGGCGATGTCCCAGAAGGCGGTGGAGCCGCCGTTGCCGAGCACCACCTCGTAGCCGTCGGGCAGCGAGAAGAGCTGCCGGATGCCGTCGCGGACCTGACCGACCAGGTTCTTCACCGGCGCCTGGCGGTGAGAGGTGCCGAGCAGGGACGTCCCGGTCGCGGCGAGCGCGTCGAGCGCCTGCGTCCGCACCTTGGAGGGGCCCGACCCGAACCGTCCGTCGGTGGGCTTGATTTCAGCGGGAATCTGGATATCGGCCACGTTGGCAGCGTAGTGCGTAACGGATGCGTTTCGGTGAGTGTCCCATCCGGTGAGACGTGCCTGGCCGGGCGCTCGGGAGCCCGTCCGGGTGCGGGGGGCGCGGCGCGCGCCGGAGCGGCCGCCCCACTCGCGGGTACGCGGGCGGGGCGGCCTGGACGGCTGGGAGAGCAGGGGCCGAGCAGGAGGGCGGAGGCTCCCAGCGGATCAGCGGATCAGCGGATCAGCGGATCAGCGGATCAGCGGCTCGGCGGCTCGGCGGCTCAGTGGGCGATGCCCGTGTAGCCCTCGATCTCCTGCGGGCCGCGCGAGGCCGGGCCGATGTACCGCGCGGACGGCCGGACCAGCCGACCGGTGCGCTTCTGCTCCAGGATGTGCGCCGACCAGCCGGCCGTACGGGCGCAGGTGAACATCGAGGTGAACATGTGGGCCGGCACCTCCGCGAAGTCCAGCACGATCGCGGCCCAGAACTCCACATTGGTGGCGAGCACCCGGTCCGGGCGGCGGGCGTGCAGCTCGGCCAGCGCCGCCTTCTCCAGCGCTTCGGCGACCTCGAAGCGCGGCGCGCCCAGCTCACGGGCGGTCCGGCGCAGCACCCGGGCGCGCGGGTCCTCGGCGCGGTAGACCCGGTGGCCGAAGCCCATCAGCCGCTCGCCGCGGTCGAGCGCGGCCTTCACATAGCCCTCGGCGTCGCCCGTCCGCTCGATCTCCTCGATCATGCCGAGCACCCGGGAGGGCGCGCCGCCGTGCAGCGGCCCGGACATGGCGCCGACCGCCCCGGACAGCGCCGCGGCCACGTCCGCCCCGGTGGAGGCGATCACCCGGGCGGTGAAGGTGGAGGCGTTCATGCCGTGCTCGGCGGCCGAGCTCCAGTACGCGTCCACGGCGGCCACATGCTTGGGGTCGGGCTCCCCGCGCCAGCGGATCATGAAGCGCTCGGTGATGGAGTGCGCCTTGTCGATCTCGCTCTGCGGCACCATCGGCAGCCCCTGCCCGCGAGCGGACTGGGCGACGTACGACAGGGCCATCACGGCCGCGCGGGCCAGGTCGTCCCGGGCCTCCTCGGCATCGATGTCCAGCAGGGGCTTGAGGCCCCACACCGGGGCGAGCATGGCCAGCGCGGACTGGACGTCCACCCGGATGTCACCCGAGTGCACCGGGATCGGGAACGGCTCGGCGGGCGGCAGGCCCGGATCGAACTTCCCGTCCACCAACAGGCCCCACACGTTTCCGAAGCCCACATGGCCGACGAGTTCCTCGATGTCGACCCCGCGATAGCGCAGCGAACCCCCCTCCTTGTCCGGCTCGGCGATCTCCGTCTCGAACGCGACGACTCCTTCGAGTCCCGGTACGAAGTCGGACATGGGGCGGCTCCTCTGGTGATTCTGATGATCCGGCTGGTCTGGTGGTGCAGCTGGCTCTGGTGGGCCTGCTGGTCGGTGCGGCGCGAACTGGGTCCCGGCGGGCAATTCTCCCCGCTCGGGGACATGACAGACAGGGTGAGGTGCAGCACATCCCGTGGCCAGCGCCTCACGCGTTGCCTGTCCTGCAAGATGTGCCCGTGCGAGAACCACGAGAACCCCACGAGGGGCGTGACCAGGCAGTGGCCGTCGACGACCCGGCGTCCATGCGCAAGCAGTACCAAGCGGCCGGACTGGACGAGACCGAACTGGCGGACGACCCCTACGAGCAGTTCGCCCGCTGGTTCGCCGACGCGGTACGGGCCACCGGCAGCGGCGCGCTGACCGAACCCAACGCGATGATCGTCTCCACCGCGACCCAGGACGGCGTGCCCAGCTCCCGGACGGTGCTGCTCAAGGGATACGACCGGCGCGGCTTCGTCTTCTTCAGCAACTACAACTCCCGCAAGGGGCGTGAGCTGGCGGCCAACCCCTATCTCTCGCTGGTCTTCCCCTGGCACCCGATCGCCCGCCAGGTGATCGTCGGCGGCCGGGCGGAGCGGGTCCCGGCGGAGGAGACGGCGGCTTACTTCCACAGCCGGCCGCACGGCTCGCAGCTCGGCGCCTGGGCGAGTGAGCAGTCCAGCGTCGTCGCCTCACGGGCGGTCCTCGAAGAGGAGTTCGCGGAGCGGGCCGCACGCTGGCCGGAGGGGACGCGGGTGCCGGTGCCGTCGGACTGGGGTGGTTTCCGGGTGGCGGCCGCGACCGTCGAGTTCTGGCAGGGCCGGGAGAACCGGCTGCACGACCGGCTGCGCTACGTATACGACCAGGGCGGCGGCTGGCAGGTGGAACGGCTCGCGCCGTAGTCCGGCGAAGGTCGGCGAAGGTCTGCGAAGGGTCCGGTGAAGGTCGGCGAAGGATCCGGGGAAGGGTCCGGGAACACGAACGACCCGCGGGCTCTCCCCGGAGCCTTGCGGCTCCGAGCACCGGCCGGACAAGTCCGACGAGCCCGCGGGTCGGGTGTACTGCGTGGGATTGGCGAGCACTTTGCACGCCGAGTGCGCGGTGCTAGCCCGCAGTCACCTCACGTGTCCGACTGCAACTCATGCTTCAGACCACCTCCCTTCGTGTGTACCGCCAGCCTAAGAAAGTCGTCCGGAAACGCACAACCTATTTAGGTAAATCTCGTGTGACGCACCCCACACCCGGGTTGAATGTTGTGACGTGCAGCCATTCGACGCGCAACCCCGAGGTGACGAGCAGTTGCTGGCCGCGCTGCTGGACGGCATGGAGGCCGGCCTGTGCGCGTTCGACCGGGACGGCGTGATCACCCACTGGAACGCGGAAGCGACCCGCATTCTGGGCTGGACGGCCGAGGAGGCCGTCGGCCGGCGCGGCTTCGGCGGCTGGGCGGCGCGGGCCGCCGACGCCCGGGAGACCCAGGAACGGCTGCTCGCGGCCATGGACGCGCCCGGCCGCCAGGTGCACGAGTTCGCGCTGCTGACCAAGGACGGCCGCCGGGTGCTGGTCCGCACCCAGTCGGCGGCCGTGGCGGGCGCCGACGGACGGCCGGCCGGACTCTACTGCGCCTTTTCCGACGTGCACGCCCAGATCGACCTGGAGCGGTCCATCGCGCTGAGCGAGTCGCTGTTCTCCGACGCCTCCTGGGGCGTGGTGCTGATCGACGCGGACCTGCGGCCCGCGCTGGCCAACGAGCAGGCCGCCCGGCTGCTCCACTGCGGGCGCGAGGCACTGCTGGGCCGGCCGCTGGGCGAACTCCTCGACCACGGCGTCGAGGAACTGGAGAACGCGCTGCAGCACGTACTGGCCGAGGGCGCCTCACCGGCCGGCCTCGAGATCTGGGTCAGCCCGCGCGGTGACGACACCCACGCCCGGCACTGCTGGCGCAGCGGCTTCGTCCTGCTCGGATCGCCCTTGGGCGAGGAACCCGTACCGCTCGGTGTCGGCTGGCTCTTCTCCGACGTCACCGTGCAGAAGACGGTCGAGCGGCAGAGCGCCCGGATACGTTTCCGCTACCAGCAACTGCACCGGGCGGACCGGGCCGCGGCGGAGTGCGAGAGCGCACTGGAGGCGGCCGTCCTCCAACTCGACTTCGCCCTCGCCGGCTTCGCCGACCACGCGCTGGTCGACCTCGCGGACGGAGCCGGACGGCTGGTCCGGATCGCCGCCACCCCCGAGGGCGAACCGGGCCCCGGCGTGGCGAACCCGGCCAACGCCATACCGGTCGGCTACGAGCCCGGGCACCCCGTGCTCCAAGCGGTGGAGCGGCTCGGCACCGTGCGCACCAGCTATGCCGCCGCCGGGGGCGCCACCCCTTCCGCCCCCAGCTCCGCCCCCGCCGCCGCAGCCGGACCGGTGGTCGCACCGGGGGCCGCGGCCGAGCAGGTGTCCCGGGAGCGCACCGACGCGTGGGCGGCGGCCAGGCGCTGGCCGCCCGGCACGGTCCACGGCCTGACGACGGTGCTCCGCAGCCGGGGCCGTACGGTCGGCGCCCTCACATTTCTGCGCGGCTCCGGCCGGCGTCTCTTCGACCGGGCCGACGCGGCCTACGCGGAGGACGTGGCGGCCCGGGTCGCCATGGCGCTGGATTTGGCGGGACTGACGGGGGACCGCTGAGATCCGCCCCGAGCGGCTGGCCCGGACGGGACGGGGGCGGGCTTGGGGGCGGGCCGGGGACAGGGCTGGCCCGGACGGGCCGGGGGCGGGCTGGAGGTGGGCCGGGGTCAGCGCTGGGCGGAGTGGCGGAAGAAGATCCGGTCGCGGTACTCCTCGAAGACCCGGCCGTTCCAGTCCAGGCCGCCGTCCACATTGCCGGAGCGGATCATGGGCGGGGTGATGCCCCGGGCGGCCAGCTCCGTCGCCGCCGTGGCGATCACCGCCTGCATCAGCGCACTGGTCACCACCGTGGAGGCCGGCCCGAAGGGCGCCGGGACGCCGTCGTCGGACAGCTCCGCGTCGCCGACCGCGATCTTGGAGTCAAGCACGATGTCGCAGTTGTCCTTGAGGTACGTCCCCGACGCGTGCCGGGATCGGGTCCCGTCGGCGTACGCGACCGACGTCACGCCGACGACCAGCACCCCCCGGGCCCGTGCCTGCCGCGCCATGTCCACCGGGAGCGTGTTGCGGCCGGACAGGGAGATGACGAAGAGCACATCGCCGCCCCGCACCGGGCTGGTGTCCAGCACCGCCGCCGCCAGACCTTCCACCCGCTCCAGCGCGCTGCCGAGCGTGGCCGGCACCACATCCACCCCCGTCGTACCCGGCACCGACAGCAGATTGACCAGCGCCAGCCCGCCCGCCCGGTACACCACGTCCTGCGCGGGCAGGGACGAATGGCCGGCGCCGTAGGTGAACACCCGGCCACCTGCGGCGATGGCATCCGCCACCGCGCCGGCGGCGGCCTTGATCGCGGCCCCCTCCTCGTCCCGGACCCGGCGCAGCAGGGCGATGGCGGCGTCGAAATAACGGTCCGACAGGGCCTCGGAGGGGTCAGTCATGCGGTCACCGTGGTGCCGGCCCGCTACCGGTGTCAAGGCGGGGAATTCCTTGCCGGGCCCGGTTGTCGGTCGGATGCGTCAGAATTGACCCAGGGCCACGCACGAGTAAACGAGGGGCGCGATGTCCGGACTGATCGATACGACGGAGATGTATCTCCGCACCATCCTGGAATTGGAAGAGGAGGGTGTGGTTCCCATGCGTGCCCGGATCGCTGAGCGGCTCGACCAGAGCGGCCCGACGGTCTCCCAGACAGTGGCACGTATGGAACGCGACGGATTGCTGCATGTCGCGGGTGATCGACACCTGGAACTGACCGACGAGGGCCGCCGCACGGCGACCCGCGTGATGCGCAAGCACCGCATCGCGGAATGCCTGCTGGTCGACGTGATCGGCCTGGAGTGGGAGCACGTGCACGCGGAGGCGTGCCGTTGGGAACATGTGATGAGCGAAGCCGTGGAGCGGCGGGTGCTGGAGCTGCTGGAGCACCCCACGGAGTCGCCGTACGGCAACCCGATTCCCGGGCTGGAGGAGCTGGGCGAGCTGGGTGTGGCCGACCCCTTCCTGGAGGAGGGCATGGTCAGCCTCAGCGAGCTGCAGCCCGGTGACTCGGGAGCCAGTGTGGTGGTGCGCCGGATCGGCGAACCGATCCAGACCGACGCCCAGGTCATGTACACCCTGCGGCGGGCCGGTGTGCAGCCGGGCGCCGTGATCAGCGTGACGAGCTCGGCCGGCGGCGTCCTGGTCGGCAGCGGCGGTGAGGCCGCCGAGCTGGACGCCGAGATCGCTTCGCATGTCTTCGTAGCCAAGAGGTAACGCACCCCCTTCCCCTGTTTCCGCGGCTTTTCGTGGCCTGCCGCTGCTTCTTCGCTACCTGTTCGACCGCTGCCTGTTCGACCGCTGCCGGTTCGGCTCGTCCGGTGGGTTCGCCGCTCCCTGACGGGACGGCCGGCCCTGCTGCGGCCGAGTGTCGGGCCCCGGCGCCGCTCGATGGCGCCGGGGCCCTTCCACCCCCTGCGTCCCTCCCCTGAACTCCCCTCGGCGGACCCGGGACCCCGAGCTTCCCGAGTGCCTCCCCGCGACCCGCTTCCCCTTCGTGTCGCGTCCCGCTGAAGTCATCCCCTCGGCTCCGACGGTCAATCCTTGAGTCTTGTCACTCGAACGAGGGGTGTTGGGCGCGCTGACCGCTTGTTCGAATAAAAGTTCGATAGCGTGGGTCGGGAAAGGAGGTGCGGCAGATGATCCAGCGGTACGAGGTGAGGGGAGCGGGCGGCGCACGGCTCGCGGCCTGGGATTTCGCGATGCAGCCGACCGCGCATCCGGCTCAGGCGTCCGCGTCCGGGTCCGGGTCCGGGTCCGTGGCCGCGGCATCGTCGGCGGCCGACAGCCCGGGGCCGTCATCGAACGGGTCGGCCGACGGGCGGCCCAACGTGCTGATGCTGCACGGGCTGCTGGGCCGCGCCTCGCACTGGGCGGCGACCGCCCGCCGGCTCGCCCCGCGCTACCGGGCGCTCGCTCTCGACCAGCGCGGCCACGGGCGCAGCGACAAGCCCGACGGGCCGTACACACCGGACGCGTACACCGCCGACGCCATCGCCGCCATCGAGCAGCTCGACCTGGCTCCGGTCACCCTCATCGGCCACTCGGTGGGCGCGCTCACCGCCTGGCAGTGCGCCGCCCGCCGGCCCGATCTGGTCGCCGCCGTGGTCATCTGCGACATGCGCGCGTCTCCCTTCGGTGAGGCCGCCCAGCGCAAATGGCTGGACTGGCTGGAGAGCTGGCCGCTGCCCTTCGCCACCCTGGGCGACGTGCGGCGCTGGTTCACCGAGGCCGCTTGTGCCGACCGGCCGAACCCGGTCAGGGGCGATTACTTCGCCGAGGTGATGGAAGAGCACCAGGACGGCTGGCGGCCGCTGTGCGCTCCCGAGCAACTGGTCCGCGCCCGCGATCCGTGGATAGGAGATGCCCACTGGGACGAGTTGGCCCAGGTCGGCTGCCCGGCGCTGGTCGTCCGCGGCCTCGACGGGCTGCTGGGTCGCGCCGAGGCGCAGGAGATGGTCCGCGTCCTCCCGCGCGGCCGCTACGCCGAGATCGCCGACGCCGGCCACCTCGTCCCCTGGGACCAGCCGGAAGCCTGGTACGCCACGGTTGAGGGCTTCCTGGCCGAGGCCGTGGGACCGGCCAGCTCGGTCCTGGGGTCGGCGGGAGCGGCGTAGGGGGCTCCGGACCGCCCGCCGGGGTCGCCTCCCGGTGGGTCGGCGCGGGCTTCCTCGCCAGGGCGGCGGGCCCCGCCCACCGCTGGCCCGATCGCCCACCGCGCCCCCAGCAGTCCGGGAGCCCGGCCGCCGGCTGAAGCGCCCGCCACCTGCCGGACTGCCCAGCGCCACCGATCGGGCCGCCCGACGCCCCGTCCCCGCCGGTCGGAGTGCCCGGCCGTGGGTCGGGGCATCGGAGTGTCGGGCTGTCAGACGGTCAGACGGTCAGACCGTCAGCGGCACGGTCACCGTCTTCGGCTCCCCGTCCCCGAGGTGCAGCAGGGCCCGGCCGGGCGTCACCGGACCGCCGACGCTGCTGCGGCTGAGCCGGGTGCCGATCAGCTCACCGCTCATGGTCTGCTGCGGGGAGAGCAGCACACCGCGCCGGGCCTTCTTGGCGTCCACCTGCCAGCCGGAGAAGCCGGAGCAGATGTCCTCCTCGGCGCCGGCCAGCACCACCGCCCGGCGCTGGTCGGTGCCGCGGGAGACGATCTCCTTGAGCACATCCCTGGCGTCGCAGTCGCGCAGCAGCTCCGCGTCGTCGATCACCACCACCACCGGCGAGCCCTCGGCCTTCTCCAGCGCCTCGGCCAGCTCGTCCCCGGGTATGTCGCTGCCGGTGAAGACCCGCAGCACCCCCTCGCCGCCGGCCAGTTCCCGGATCGGCGACGGGCGCGGCGCGGCCACCACCAGCTTGACGCCCTGCTGCTGGTAGCCACGGGCGAGGGTGAGCAGCAGGGTGGAGCGGCCGGACTTGCCGGGGCCGCCGATGACGAAGGCGGGCAGGCCGTCGGACAGGTCCGGGCCGTGCCCGGTGAGTTCGTCCCCGCCAACGCCCACCAGCGACCAGAGCGGATTGCGGGCCGCGTCGGTGTCGCGCATCTGCCAGGCGTCCGCGAAGGACAGCCGGGACGGAAGCACATCGACCCGGAAGGGCCGCCGCGACCGCGGAACTGCGGCATCCCGCTCCGTGGCCGCCGCGCCGATCGCGGTCAGCGCCGCGGCCTGCCCCTGACCGGTGGCCTCGCCGTCGAGCAGCGCCACCTGCAGCTCGACCCCGGACTCGGAACGGTAGGCCCGGCCCGGCGAGATGGCGTCCGGCACCTTGCGGGGGTTGACCGAGATGAGCGCGAAGTCGGAGCGGTCCGCCAGCCGGAACGCGATCTTGTCCTCGGTGAGGGTGGAGATCCGCCCGGCCATCAGCGTGCGGTCCCCGGTGATGACCAGATGGATGCCCACCGAGGCGCCCTCGCGCAGGAAGGTGAACAGCTCGTCGGTGAGCGCCCCGTGATCCAACTCGCCCAGCGAGGGCGTCCACCCCTCCCAGCGGTCCAGCAGCACGACGATGTGCGGCAGCCGCTCCTCCTCGGTCGCCACGGCCCCCCGCTGCTCCCCGATGTCCGCGAAGCCGTCCGCCGCCAGCAAGTCCTGACGCCGAGTCAGTTCCGCCTTGAGCCGGCCGATCAGCCGGATCGCCCGCTCGGACTGCGAACGGCCCACCACCGCCCCGCAGTGCGGCAGTTTCGTCAGCGCGTTCAGCGCGCCGTTGCCGCAGTCGATGCCGTAGAGGTGCAGATCCGCGGTGGAGTGGGTGCGGGCCAGCGAACCGGCGATGGTGCGCAGCAGTTGGGAGCGCCCGGAGCGCGGCGCCCCGGCGGCCAGCAGATGCCCGAAGGTGTGGAAGTCGACGGCCACCGCCTGGCGGGCCTGGAGCGCGGGCAGGTCCTCCACTCCATAGGGCGCGGGCGCCAGCGCGCCGGCCGGTGTCGGCGCCGGCAACTCTTCGAGCAGCAGCGCGTCGGGGAGGGCCGGCAGCCAGGGGCTGTGCTGGGCGGGGATCGCCAACCGCTCGTTGGCTCCGCGAATTGCCTCCACCAGGACCTTGAGGTCGGTGATCTCGTCCTCCTCCCCTTTCGCACCCGCCGGGCGCTGAGGGGCGCTGCGGCCGAGCTGCGACCAGTCCACGACATCCACCCAGGGCGTCACCGACACGTTCTCCACCGCGCCGGGCCGCCGTCCTCCGACCCGGCCGGACTGGAAGGGGACCAGCGAGGTCGCGCCCAGTCGCACATAGGCGCGACCCGGCGTGGACTTGGAGATGGTGCCCGCGTCCGGTGCGTCGATGACGTCCGAGGACTCGCTGCCGTCGGTGACCCGCAGCGCTATCCGCAGGTTGGTGTTGGCGCGGATCTCCGGGGAGACGACTCCGCTCGGCCGCTGGGTGGCCAGTATCAGGTGGATGCCCAGCGAGCGACCTCGCTGGGCGATGTTCACCAGACCGGTCACGAAGTCCGGCAGGTCACGGACCATTGAGGCGAACTCGTCGATCACGATGAGCAGTCGGGGCATCGGCACGAGCTGCGGCTGCCGCTTGAGCAGCGTCGTGTAGTCCTCGATGTCCTTGGCGCCGACCCCGGCCAGGATGTGCTCGCGCCGCTTCAGCTCGGCGCCGAGGGACTCCAGGGCCCGCTCCACCAGGTGGGCGTCCAGGTCGGTGACCATCCCGACGGTGTGGGGCAGTTGGACGCAGTCCTTGAAGGCCGAACCGCCCTTGTAGTCGACGAGGACGAACGTCATCGCCTCCGGGGTGTTGGCCACCGCGAGCGAGGCCACGATCGTCTGCAGCAGTTCGGACTTTCCCGAACCGGTGGTGCCGGCGATCAGTCCGTGCGGACCGTCCTTGCGGATGTCGATGGCGAACGGGCCGTCATAGGACTCGCCGACCACCGCCTGGGTCGAGATGGGGCTCAGCCGCCAGCGGGCGGTGATGGCCTCGGCGGTGGGCGGCTCCAGATCCAGCACGTCGAGCAGCCGACTCGCCGAGGGGATCGAGGAGTCCTCGGCGTCGCCGCTGATGTCACGGATCGGCGACAGGCAGCGGGCCAGCCGGGCGCACCAGGCGGGGGACACCAGATCCGGCCGGACCTTGCGGATGCGGGCCGCACCCGCCTGCTCGACTCGCAGCCGGAAGGAACCGGCGGCGGGCTGTGCCTCGGTTGCCTGCGTCTGGCGGGTGTTGGAGTACCAGGCGTTGTGCGACGGGAAGCCGCCGGCTGGGAAGCCACCCCCGACGGTCTCCTCCGGCACCGAGGCGACCTGCGCTGAACTGGCGGGCGCCTCGAACTCGGCGACCACCACGCCCTGGCACTCGCCGGGCAGGAAGCGCTCCTCGGTGTCCAGGCAGATCAGGAACATCCCAACGTCCGGTCCCTCGCGGAGCAGTTGGACCACGCCGGGCATGGCTCGCAGCCGCCGGGAGCCGTCCAGGATCACCACGATGTCCGGGTCCTTGAAGAAGGCCGGATGGTGAGCGGCGCTGCCCGCCGACTGCCGGGCTTTCCGCCGCCCGTCGAGGATCGACCCCAGCTCGGCGATGCGCGCCGCGACCGTCTCCGCGTCGGTGCCCATCAAGGCCGATGCGTCCTGGCCGTCGGTCGGCCGGGCATGCGGCAACCAGCGCACCCAGTCCCAGCTCTCCCGGCCCGACTGCTCGGTGAGCACATAGAACTGCACGTCCATCGGACTGCTCAGCGCCGCTGCCTGCGCGACCGCCCACCGGCCCAGGGCCCGGGACGCCTCGCCCGGCGCCGCGAAGCCGATCACGCCGAGCCGGCGCAGCTCCAGGGCGACCGGCGCGTCATCGATCTGCCAGGTGACCTTGCGCCGGTGCTCCTCCTGCTGCGGGTCGTCGAGGACCACTTCGGACGGGACCTTGGCGGTGCCCACCCGGATCAGCAGATGGTCCGCGTCGCCGCGCCGCCGCTCCCAGAGCCTGGTGCGCGGCCCGGTCGCGGTGTTGAGGACGGTGGCCGGGTCGGGCGACGCCGCCGCCCGGTCCTTGCGCTCCGCGTCGAGGGCGTCGCGCGCGTCCTGCTCGATGCGTGCCCTGCGCTCGCGGTACTCGGTGACGGTCCTGGCGTAGGACTTGCGGCCGGTCTTCTTGTCCATGAAGTAGTTGCCGACCATGACCACCGGGCTGACCACGGCCATCAGCAGGTAGATCATGCGGTGCAGGACGAAAGCCATGCTCACCGCCATGACCAGCGGCGTGAGCGCCATCAGCCACGGCAGCGGCCGGGCGGCGGGCTCGCTCGGCGGGGCCGGCAGCCGGAAGAGGGTGACCCGCTCCGGCGGTGACAGCCGCGGCGGCCGGTTGTACTCGTAGGTCGCCCCGTCCTCCCCGGGGCGCAGCGCCGCGTTCGGCGGGACATAGGGGCCCAGTTCCAGCAGGGTGTTGCCGAGGGTGAGCTGACCGCCCAGCGGCCATTCCTTCGTCTCGGCGCCGACCGTGACCTGGCAGGTGCCGCCCATGCCGACCGTCAGCACCGCGGCCCGGTCGGCCAGTTCGGAGTCGTCGATCCGGATCCGGGCCGCCGGGCCGCGCCCGATCTCCACCCGGCCGATGCCGAGCCGGTGCACCGCTCCCGCGTCGGGACCCCCCGCCACCCGCAGTTCGACCACGCCGGCCGGCTCGCCCGGCACGCAGCCGGCCGGATCGTACAGACTGACCACCGCTCCTTCGCGCAGGGGTGACTGGGCCATCGACCACCCGGGATCGACCGCGTAACCGTCCACGTACACCGCCGGAGCGCCGGGGGAGCGGGAACCGCCGCCGGAGATCGAGATGATGTCCGCCCCGCCCCCGCCGACCTTCCGGCCCAGCTCTCTGGCGACTTCCGCCACGGTCGACGCGGGATCGGCGTCGACCACTACATCGGCGCGGTCCCCGCCGAGCGGATCGACCACGGTCAACGACAGACGCACGGCTTCCTCGTTCCCCCGGATTCGACTTGGTTGTCAAGGACGATAACGGTTTCGGCGACGTCGCCGCATGGCTCGTGCACCGGCCTGTGGATAACATCTGACGGCTTATCCACAGGCCGGAATCCGGGGTGGACACGGGTCGGGTGCGGGATGGCAGAGTGGTCACAAGCCGGACCGAAGAGGGGTGGATTGAGCGGGCGTTGCGGCGTGCTGCCCGAGTGAGGGCGCGTCAGGCCGATCGTTCGTTCCGTTGCAAGGTTGTGAGTCTGTTGTCGCGGGATGCGCCTTGAGGGTGTTTGTGAGGCGCTGATAACGTGCGGTGACTTGACATCGGCCTGCGGGCTGTCGCCGGACCGGAGCGCGGCAGTCTCTCCCCATGCGACCGATTTCGATGCACGCCGGCTCGACGGGGGCAGTGACGTGAAGATCAGGGAACGATCCGGTTCGGGCGACGGCGGCGGCCGCCAGTCCGTTCCCGCTCCGGCGCTCGGCGCGCCGCTGGGCGGTGAGCGGCTGCCGATGGCGCCGCGCGAGCGCAAGCCCGCACTCGCCGCACTCGCGGTGCTGCTCATCCTGGTGGGCGCGCTCGGCGCGACCGTCATGGTGCTCCGCGCCGGGAACAAGGTCTCCGTCGTGGAGGTCATCGCGCCGGTCGCAGCCGGTGACGCGATCCCGCAAACGGCCATTCGCGAAGTGATGCTCTCCGACGACTCCGGTGTGCATTTCGTGCGATGGGAGCAGCGCGGAATCCTGGCGGACAACTACCGGGCCAGCACGAATATTGTCGCCTTTTCGGTGCTGACGGACACGATGATCATGTCAAAGGACAAGGTCGTCACGGACGGGAAGTCCTTCGTCGGCCTCTCCTTGAAGGACGATCAGTTCCCACGCGGCCTCAGGGCCGGTCAAACCGTGGCCGCGTACAACGTGAGCACGAATGCCGCCACCGCCACTCAGGACAGCGGCTCCATCAGCGGCGACGGAAACCTCATCAGCGACAACGTGATCGTCAAAGACGTGAAGTCGGCATCGGGTGACTTCTCGTCCGGCGACACCTCGGTCACCGTGCAGGTCGACTCCGCGGACGCCGGGAAGCTGACCACCGCCGCCTCGGCGAACGATGTCGCCCTGGTACTCGTCACCGGTAAGAACTGAAGCGAGCGGGCGAAGACGTCATGGCACTGATCGCTGTCGCCGCCGACAAGGGCTCGCCGGGCGTCACCACGACCGCCGTCGCGCTGGCCGCTGTCTGGCCGCGCCGCGTCCTGCTCGCCGAGACCGACCCGGCCGGCGGCGACCTCGTCTACCGTTCGCTCGCCGCGCACGGCGGGGCGCTCGACCCCAACACCGGGATGCTGTCGCTCGCGGCCACCGCCCGGCGCGGCTTGGCCGCCGAGCAGTTGTGGGACCACGCCCAGCCGCTCACCGGGGGACTGGACGTACTGGTGGGCCTCGGCAGCGCCGAACAGGCAGCCGGACTGGCCGGATTGTGGCCGATGCTCGGCCAGGCGTTCGCCACCCTGGACGAATCGCCCAACGGCGCCGCGGACGTCATCGCCGACTGCGGCCGGATCGGTGTCGATTCCCCCACCTTCGAACTGTTCGCGCACTCCGCCCTGGTGCTGCTGGTCTCGCGCACCGAGCCGGAGCATCTGGCCCGGGTGCGGGACCGGGCCGGCGCCCTGTCCGCCAAACTGCACGGCTCGCAGCGCGGCGCCGCCGCGGCGCTCGGGCATCCCCCGATCGGCATCCTGCTCATCACCGACCCCGGCCACAGCGCGCGCATCGCCGGACAGGTCAACGACATGCTGGTGGCCTCGCAGATCTCCGCCCGGGTCGTCGGCACCCTCGCCCACGACCCGGCCGGCGCCGAGATGCTCAGCGGCCGGCGCCGCGGCCGGCTCGACAAGTCGCTGCTGATCCGGTCCGCCCGCCAGATCACCGCCGACGTGCCCCAGCGGTACGGGGTCTTCCGATGAGCGAGGTGGACCACCAGCTCGTCAAGCGCTTCCGCCAGGAGGCGGGTGACCGCATCTCCGAGCAGCGCAGGCTCGACCAGCTGTCGAACACCGCGCCCATGTCCGGCGAGGACGAACGGCAGTTCGCCCGGGCGATCATCGCCCAGATCCTGGAGGACTACGCCCGCGCCGAGATCACCGTCGGCCGTACCCCGCCCGACGCCCAGGCCGAGGAGGCGTACGCCGCCGCCGTGCACGCCGCGCTCTTCGGCGTCGGTCGGCTCCAGCCGCTGCTGGACGACCCCGAAGTCGAGAACATCGACATCAACGGCTGCGACCAGGTCTTCGTCGGATACGCCGACGGCCGGGAAGTCCCCGCCGATCCCGTGGCCGAGACCGACGAGGAGCTCATCGAGCTGATCCAGGTGCTCGGTGCCTACTCCGGTCTGTCCTCACGGCCTTTCGACACCGCCAACCCGCAGCTCGACCTGCGCCTCCCGGACGGCTCCCGGCTGTCCGCCGTCATGGACGTCACCCGCCGCCCCGCGCTGTCCATCCGCCGGGCCCGCCTGGGCAAAGTCTTCCTCGCCGACCTGGTGGGCAACTACACCGTCACCCCGGAGCTGGGTTCCTTCCTGTCCGCGGCGGTCCTCGCCCGGAAGAATCTGATGATCGCCGGCGCGACCAACGCCGGAAAGACCACCCTGCTGCGCGCCCTGGCCAATGTCATCCCGCCGCACGAGCGACTGATCACCGTCGAGCGCGCCCTGGAACTCGGCCTGGACCAATTTCCCGAACTCCACCCCAATGTGGTGGCGTTCGAGGAAAGGCTGCCCAACTCCGAGGGCCAGGGCGCCATCTCCATGGCCGAGCTCGTCCGCCGCTCGCTGCGGATGAATCCCTCCCGGGTGATCGTCGGCGAGGTGCTCGGCGACGAGATCGTCACCATGCTCAACGCGATGTCCCAGGGCAACGACGGCTCACTGTCCACCATCCACGCCAACAGCTCCGCCGAAGTCTTCAACCGCATCTCCACCTACGCCCTGCAGGCACGGGAGCGGCTGCCGGTGGAGGCATCCCAGATGCTGGTGGCCGGCGCCATCGACTTCGTGGTCTTCCTCCAGCGCCGCAACGACTTCCAGCGCGGCGGTACGCTGCGCCGTGTCGTCACCTCCATCCGTGAGGTGAACGGCGTGGACGGCCGCGTTCTGTCCAGCGAGGTCTTCGCCGAGGCGCGGGAAGGTGTGGCGCTGCCGCACGCTCCCATCTCCTGCCTCGACGAACTCCTCGCCCACGGCTACCAGCCCACGGGGGTGTGGCGGTAATGTCCGGGATCTTCTCCGTCGAAGTGCTCTACGGCCTGCTCGCCGGGTCGGTGGCCGGCGGCGGTTTCGCGCTGCTGATCGTCGCGATCCGCGGCTGGGCACCCAAACCCGGCAAGCCGGGCCAGGGCAGCGCCGACAAAGCTTCGGAGCTGGCCCGCTTCCTGTCGCAGCGCGGCTCGCTGGCCGTCGTCGCGGGTCTGGTCGTGCTCGGCCTCACCCGCTGGATCGTGCTCGGCATCGCCACCGCGGTTCTCGTCTTCTCCTGGAACAAGCTCTTCGGCGGCGCGGCCGAGGAACGCGCCGCGATGAAGCGCGTCGAGGCCCTGGCCGGCTGGACCGAATCGCTGCGCGACACCATCGCCGGCGCGGTCGGCCTGGAGCAGGCCATCCCGGCCTCCGCCCGGGCCGCCGCCCCCGCGCTGCGCCCGCACCTCGCCGCGCTGGTGAACCGCCTGCGGTCCCGCACCCCGCTGCCGGACGCCCTCCAGCACCTCGCCGACGAGATCAACGACGCCTCCGCGGACGTCATCGTGGCCGCCCTCATTCTCAACTCCCGGCTGCGCGGCCCCGGCCTGCGCGAAGTGCTCGGCGCGCTCGCCAAGTCCGCCCGGGAGGAAGTGGACATGCGCCAGCGCGTCATGGCCCAGCGGGCCAGCACCCGGCGCAGCGTGCAGATCGTGGTGATCGTCTCGGTGGGCTTCGTCCTCGGCCTGGCGATCTTCAACCGCAGCTTCGTCGAGCCGTACGGGACCGCGATCGGCCAACTCGTGCTCGCCGTCGTGTGCGGGCTGTTCGCCGCCGGATTCTGGTGGCTGCGCAGCCTGGCGAAGATCGACAAGCCGGAGCGGTTCCTCGTCCACGCGCCCGAGCGGCTCGGTCAACGCACCGGTCCGCCGGGGCAGTTCGGGCCCGGACACCCACTGCCCGCGCACCCGCTGCCTGGCCGGCAGCTTCCCGGTCAGCAACTCCCCGACCACGCGGCGCCGGGCCGTCCGGCGCCGGGCCCGTCGGCTCTGCCGGGGCAGGGGGCGAGCACCCGATGAACACCATCCTCTTCACCTGCCTGGTCGGCGGCTTCGTGGGCCTCGGCGTATTCGCCCTGATCCGGGCCCTGACACCGAGCCGGCGCAGCGCCGTCTCCACGGTGGCGCAGATCGACGCGCTGCGCGCCGCGGGCCCGGTCAATCCGGCCGCTGCCGCCGAAGGCGACGGCAGCCTCAAGGGACGGCTCGGGGAGCGGGTCGCCGCCTTCTACCTCCAGCAGGGCTGGGAACTGCGCTCGCTGCGCGCCGACTTGGCGGTACTCGGCCGCAGCTGGGAGGGCTTCCTCGCCACCAAGATCATGCTGTCCGCCATCGGCGTGCTCTTCGGGCCGTTCGTCTTCGCCGGCCTGTGGGAACTGGGCTTCGGGCTGAGCCCGATCATCCCGGTCTGGATGGCACTGATCTTCGGCGGGTTGTTCTTCCTGCTCCCGGACGTCGAAGTGCGCCGGGACGCCGCCAACAAGCGCAAGGACCTGCGGCGGGTGATCGGCGCCTATCTGGACCTGGTCTCGATGAACCTGGCCGGCGGCCGCGGCCTTCCCGAAGCGCTGATGACCGCCGCCGAGATCAGCGACGGCTGGGCCCTGATGCGGATCCGCAACTGCCTCACCGACGCCCGCATCACCGGCACCAGCCAGTGGGTCGCGCTGGGACGGCTCGGCGAGGAGCTCGGCATCGAGGAGTTGCAGGACCTGTCCATCACCCTCGGTCTGGTCGCCGACGACGGAGCCAAGATCCGCCAGTCGCTCGGCGCCCGCGCCGAGACGATGCGGCACCGTGAACTCTCCGAGATCGAGGGCGAGGCCGGCGAGAAGTCGCAGTCCATGCTCGTCGCCCAACTCCTGTTGTGCGCGGGGTTCCTGGTCTTCCTGATCTTCCCCGCCGCGATGCGCGTGTTCCAGGTCTGATCACCAAGCGTCACCGAAACCCGAGCGTCGTCGAGTCGAGAGGACTTCCACCATGAACCGTCTACCCGTCTCCCACCCCGCACTTGATTTCATGATCGCCTTCGTCCGCGGCCGCATCGACCGCGTCCGCCGGGAGGAGCTGTCCCGGGGTGCCTCCGCCGTCGAATGGGTCGTCATCTCCGCCATCGTCGTCGGGATCGTGGTCGCCATCGGTTTCACCATCAAGGGCGCGCTCAACGGCAAGGCGGACGATGTGAAGAACTGCATCGACAACGCCGACGGCAGCTCCAGCAATTGCTGACCCGGAGCCGGGGGACCGAGGGATGAAGCGGACAACCGACACGCTGCGCCGCGCCGTTGGCCGAAGACTGGACGCCGTGCACGGCGACAGCGGCGTGGGCAGCCGTACGGGCCCGGGGGCTGCCGGAGGCGCGAGCGCGCGCGCCGGCGGCGACCGGGGCATGACCGCGATCGAGTTCGTGTTCCTCACCCCGGTGCTGTTCTTCATGATCTTCGCGACGGTGCAGTTCGGGCTCTACTTCTTCGCCGACCACGTCGCTCTGGCCGCGGCCCAGGCCGGGGCACGCAAAGCCCGCGCCGAGGCCGACGCCGACCCGGGCGGGTGGTCGGACAGCGCCACCGACACCGCCCGGACGTACATCAGGCAACTCGGCCCGAAGCTGCTGACCGACGGCGCGATCGAGCCGGTCCAGCCCGACGCGGCCACGGTCGGGATCCGGGTGACCGGCAATGTGCCGACGATCTTTCCCGGCCTGCACTTCCATGTCCGCGAACTGTCGCAGGGTCCGGTGGAGCGCTTCGTCCCGGACAACCCGGGGGGCTGATCCGATGCGCAGCACACTCCGACCACTCGGCCGTCGGGCCGACCGGCTCGATCGGCTCGATCGGCGGACCCTCTGCCCCGCCGGCGGTCCACGGCGCCGGGCAGTCGCCGATCGCGGGCTGTCCACCATCGAGGTGGTGATCCTGGCCCCGGTCATGATCCTCTTCATCCTGGTGCTGGTCGCCTTCGGTCAACTCGTCAACGGCCGAGGCGCGCTGGACGGTGCGGCGCGCGACGCCGCACGGGCCGGCTCCCTCCAGCGCAGCCAGAGCAGCGCCATGACCCAGGCCGAGAACGCGGCCAGGAACGACCTCGCCGGCACCTGCGTCGGCGGCACCCTGCACGTAGAGCAGGTCGGCGAGGGAGGTTTCGCACCGCGTTCGCTCTTCCAGGTCCAGGTGAGCTGCACCATCCGCGGTCTCGGCTCGCTCGGGCTCGACATCGACAAGACCCTCACCGCCACGGCCGCCTCCCCGCTGGACCCGTACCGCAGGGCGGTGGCCGACTGATGGCGAACTCCCGAGTCCTCGCGAGCGTCCGTGACCGTGTCGTCGGCCGGCTGAGAGTCCGCGGCCGAGCGGACCGCGGCTCCGGCGCCGCAGCCGTGCTCATCTTCGCGTTGCTCTTCATGTCGCTGGCGGCCTTTGTCGTCGACGGCGGACTGTCCATCTCCAAACGCGAACGCGCCGCCGACATCGCCGAACAGGCAGCCCGCTACGCGGCCGAGGACATCGACGTCGAGGCACTGCGCACCGCGCCCGCCGGGACGCCCCCGGTGATCAACACCGACAAGTGCACAGCGGACGTGGTCGACTTCGCGAAGAAGTCCGGTCTGGACGACGTGGACGCGGGCAATTCCGGCTGCACCCTCACCGAGCCCGACCGGGTGGAGGTGTCCATACAACTGACCTACCGGCCGATGCTGACCGGCTTCTTCTACGACAAGCCGATCGTCGTCCACGGAACGGCCGCCGCCGAGTCCGTGACCGGCCCGGCGAACTGACGCCGCCGCAAGCCGATCCAGCCCGGGACCGACCGACCGGACCGGCCACGACCGCCCGCCCGCACCGGCCACGCCCGCCCGCACCGATCACGACCGATCAAGAGCAGTCACGACCAGTCACGACCGATCCGCATCCGCCCAGCACACGCCGGCCCAGAAGGCAGAAGAGGAAGCAGCCATGGCACGCACCGCCGCCACGGGACGTCACCACGCGCCGCAGGGCGAAGCACCGGCCCGCCCACCGCGCAGGCGCCGTTCCGTCGGCGACTTCGTGCGGGCCCTTGCCGCGTTCCTCGCGCTGGCCGTGCTGCTGATCGGGGTGCCGGGAGCGCTGCTGTACTTCATCGGTTCGCCGCTGCCGCACCATTTTGACTCCGACCTGGTGCAGCAGCCGATCACCGCGGAGACGTTCGTCAACACGCTGGCTGTCGTGGTGTGGCTGGCCTGGGCGCAGTTCACCGCGTGCGTGCTGGTCGAGGCCAAAGCGGCCGTGTCCGGCGTCGGCCTGCCGCACCGGGTGCCCGCCTCCGGGCCGAGCCAGCTGCTGGCCCGGCAGTTGATCGCCGCGCTGCTGCTGGTGGGGGTGAGCACCGCCGGTCTGGTCCCCGGCCTGGCCCAGATCGGCCGGCACCAGCCGATGGAGGGCCAGGCCCGACCCGGCGTCGCCGTCACGGCCCAGCAGACTCCGGGACAGCAGCAATTCCACCGGACGGCCGCCGCCGTACCGCAGCAGCAGGCGGCTCAGCACGCCGCAGTCGGCCGGGACACAGCGCAGTCCACTCAGCAGGCCACCAAGTTCTACCGGATAAGCCCGCCTGAGGGCCGCCACCACGACTCGCTGTGGGAGATCGCCCAGCGCCACCTGGGCGACGGCCGCCGCTACAAGGAGATCTACGAACTCAACAAGGACCGGGTGCAGCCGGACGGCTCGCGGTTGTCGCAGGCGAGCCTGATCCGGCCGGGCTGGGTGATGGAGATGCCGGCCGACGCGCACGGCGGCGACCTCGTGCAGATGCCGGTCGCGTCCCCGCACACCGCGCCCGACGTGCAGCGCTACGCCCAGCACGGAGGTGCCAAGGACACCACCGCGGAAGGCGCGCACCCGGCCGACCGGGCCGCGGCCGCCGAGCGCGGCGGCGCCGGGGCGGACGGAACCGCGGGCAGCGGCAGCGGGCAGGGGGTTGCCGGCGGACGCGCCGAGGTCCCCGACAGCGCCAAAAGCGGGGGCAGTACCGCGAACCCCGAGCGTGGGGAGAGCACCGGGGCCGCCGCCAGCACCCTCGACGCAGGTGCCGAGTCCGCGCACTCCCCGGTCGGCGCTGCCTTCACCGCCGTGACCTCACCTTCTCTCGCCTTCGGGCTGTCCGAAGCGCTGATCGGCTCCCCGCTGCTCGCCGCCGGCCTGCTCGCCGCACTCGGCCGCCGGCGCCGTACCGCGCTGTGGCAGTCGGTCACCGGGGGCGTCCTACGTACTCCCCGCACCCCCAGCGGCCCACAGGCCGACGTCGCCGACGCGCTGCGGATCGGCGCCGACCCCGACACGGTCGCCTTCCTCGACCGGGGTTTGCGCGCGCTGTCCGCGCGACTCGCCGCCGAAGGGCGCAAGCTCCCCACCGTGTACGCGGCTTGGCTCACGAGTGACGCTCTTCACCTGCAACTCGCCTGGCCCGAAGGGCAACCGCCGACGCCCTGGCATCTCGGCCAGGACCAGACGTTCTGGCAACTCGACCGCCCTGATCTGCCGGAGGACGCGGACGTGGCGGCCGCGGCCCCGTACCCCGGGCTGGTCGCGCTCGGCACGCTGGACGGTGCCCGGCTGCTGCTCAACCTCGAAGCGGTCCCGGGCATCGTCTCGTTGGCGGGCGCCCGCGCCGACCGCGAGGCCGTGCTGGCCTCGGTCGCCTGCGAACTGGCCACCAACGGCTGGTCGGACCGGATGACCGTCACCCTCGTCGGCTTCGCCGAGGACCTCACCGCGCTCGCACCCGCCCGGGTACGGCACCTCGCCGATGTCCCCGAGGTGATCGAGACCATGACCGCCGAAACCAACCAGCGGGCAGGAGCGCTGCGTACGGCCGGACAGGACAGCGTCCTCACCGGCCGTACCGGACGCGCCCAGCACACCCAGTGGGCCCCCCACCTCGTCCTGCTCGCCACCGAGCCCACCGACGAGGAGGCCGAGCGCCTCGCCGAACTTGCCGCCGACGCCGGCCGGCTGGGGATCGGCTACCTGGTCGCCTCCAGCCACGCCGAACTTCCCGGTGCGGCCTGGGATCTCGAAGTCACCCCCGCCGGGCGGCTGCTGGCCCCGTTGCTCGGGCTGGACCTGCAGGCACAACTGTTGCCGGCCGCCCAATACCAGGCGGTACTTCGGTTGTTCGCCGAGGCCGGGGGGGACGACGGGCCCGAGCCGGACGCGCCGCCCTTCCTTGTCGACCTCTCCGACCAGGGGCGCCCCGGTGTCTACGCCCGCCTGCTCGGCCCGTTCGAGATCATCGGCATCGACAGCCCCGCCGCTGACCGCAGCCAACTCCTGCACGAAGCACTGGCCTTGCTGCTGCTCCACCGAGAAGGCGTGCACCCGCGAGTGCTGGCCTCCGCGCTGTGGCCGCGCGGCGTCACCGAGGATGTCCGCGACGCCCTGATCGAGCGGCTCCGCGACTGGCTCGGCACCGACCCGGGCGGCCGGGCCCGGCTCACCTTCGACGACACCGGCCGGATCGTGCTCGCCACATCGGTCGTATCCGACTGGGACGTCCTCCAGACCCTGCACCACGAGGCCACCGAGGGACAGGCCGCCGGCGACGCCGCCGCCCGCCGCCGACTGCTCACCGATGCCCTCTCCCTGGCCCGCGGACCGCTGCTGGCCGACCGCTCACCGGGTCGCTACGGCTGGCTCGGCCACGAGATCGTGGATGCCCAACACCCCGTTCTGGTGGCGGAGATCGCCCTCGCCCTGTCCGAACTGCACCTCGACGCGGGCAAGCCGAAGGCAGCGGTGGCCGCGGTGGACACCGGTCTCACCGTCTCCCCCGACGACGAACGCCTCTGGCTCGAACTCCTGCGCGCGACGCACGCGATCGGCGACCCGGCCCGGCTCGAAGCCGCGGCGCGCTCGCTGATCGCCCGCAGCGATGCGGTCAGCGGCCCCAGCCGCGGGCTCCCACCCCGAGTCGAAGCGCTCCTGGACGAGCTCCTCCCGGCCTGGCGCGGCGACATCGCCAACTGATCCGCCGCGGAACCGCCGAGTCGCCACGGCGCGGTCGCCGGTGCCGCGTGTGCCGCCGCCGGGTGCCGCCACCCGTTCGGCTGGCATATGCCGATGGGGCCGTAACCTTCGGCGGGATACGGACCGTTGTGCGGTTGTGGTTGCTGACAGGAGAAAACGGCGGTGCCCGGGAGTGCGCGAATGAGCGACCTCCAGGTCACCGATGAGGTGCTGGGCGACGCGGAACGGCTGCTGGGCAAGTTGCACGCCGAATTCCGTACGATCTCAGCGCACCGAGACGAGCTGCACGACATCTGGGGTGCGGGCGCCGTCGCGGACGCCATGGACGCCTTCGTGGACAACTGGTCCTGGTACCGCAAGAAGCTGCTCACCCACATCGAGTCGGTGGGCGGCCTCGTCGGATCGGCCCGGGAGACCTTCCGGCAAACGGATCACCGTCTGGCGCAGACGGGTTGAGCGGCGTGCGTACGGTGGCCGGCCGCCCCCGGCCGCGCGACTGGCATCCCCTCACCGACGCCGATCCGGTCCCGGGCGACCCAAGCGCGATTCTCGAAGAAGTCGCGCACATGAAGCGGGTCGCCGCTCAGCTCAGAACCGAGGCCGGTGACCTCAGACTGATCGCGGACGGCCATGGGCTCAAGGGCCGCTACGCCGATGCCTTGCGCGACGGCGCACGGGAGTTGGAGGTCCGGCTGCGGGAGACCGCCGAGCGCTACGAACGCGTCCACGGCGGACTGAGCGGCTGGGCGGCCGAGTTGGCGGGTTTCCAGGCAGCGGCGGACCGCATCCTGCACACCGCCCAGGCGGAGGAGAAGGCCGCCGCTGGATCGGGATCGGGATCGGGATACGGATCGGGATCGGGATCGGCATCGGGAGCACCGGACGACGGCGATCCGGCTGGCCGTCACCGCAAGGCGCTTGCCCGGGTGACCGACCAACGGGACGGGCGGGCCGACCACTACGCCACCCGCATCCGCCACGAAATCGACGACAAGATCAGGGACAGCTGGTGGGAGCGACGCAAGAACGAGGTGGACACCTGCCAGAGTCTGATCTCGTTCGTCGTGGACCTGATGGGCTGGGTCGCCAGCGGTATCGCGATCGCCGCGATCACGATGACCCCGGCCGGCTGGGTCGCGGGCCTCGCCCTCTGGCTCACCTTCGGCGTCCTCGCCGGCCACCTGCTGCTCGCGTCCGCAGCCGACGGCTCGTGGGCGGACGTCGGCATGGACATCTTCGGCCTGCTCACCATGCAGGTGGGCGCGGTCGCCCTGACCAACCTGCGCAAGGTGCGGGACGCCACCAAGGTCGCGGCGGAACTGGCCGCGGAGGAGCGAGCGGCCGAGACAGCCGCCCGTGAGACCCGATCCCTCCGCGACCGCTCCTCAGCGGTCGTCAACCGCCGAGCCTCCACCCGCGCGGAGCGGGCCAGGGCCCGCCACACCCGCAATATCGCCCGCGCGGCCTCACTCCGGGCCGGCCACGCCGCTTCGGCGGAGGAGGCCGCCGTCCCGCTGGCGGTGGCCTCCCGCTGGGAGGCGGCGGTGGTGGGCGGGGACAAGGAGACGGCCAACTTGCACAAGGACGTGCAGCGGCTACGGGAGGCATATCCGGACAGCCCGGAGGTGCAAGGGGCGAGCTTGGGGGCGGAGGCCCACAAGCGGGCTTTTCAGGGCATGTGGGCGGTCGCCACGCTGGTGGACGGTTGGGACAAGGGAGTCGGGAGCAGCGACCTCTTCCCGCAGAAGTGGCAATACGGTCCCTACGGACGGCTGAAGAACCGCTACACCAACGAAGTTGGGTCGTCATGGTGACCCTTGAGACGGAGAGACTGTGTTCCCGAGCGAGCTGACTAACGATCCATTGCTGGCTCGAGGCGACAGACTCATCCGCTATGGGGCAGCAACTCCGATGCTTGGCTTGTGCGTTATCGCGCTGACGGCGAGGCTGCTCGACCCGAGCCGGTTGACCTTCGCTCTGGAGATGGCTGGCCTCTCAGCCATTGGCCAATTGCTCACCTGGGCAGGCATGCATGGCGTATGGCGTAGCAATGGCTGGGATTCAGGGGTGCTCCTCTATGTCTGGCTCGGCGGGTTCTTGGGCGGTATGGCCCTCACATCCGCCGGGGGGTGGGTGCTGACGCCGATTCCCCTCGTTGCCCCGCTCGTCGCGACCCTGGCGCGCTGGCGCCTGCACCGCACCGCGCGCAGTGCAGGCGTGCCGCGGTGAGCACGATCACCCCGCCCACCGCGTACAGCCTGCTGCTGCCGCCCGGCTGGGTTCGCGTGCCCCTTCGCAATGGCACCCGCGCGGTGCTGGACGCGAGGATCTTTCGGGGGATCGAGCGGATTCCCGCTGGGGTGCCGCGGGACAAGGGGATGGCGTACCGGCTGTACGTGAGGCGGCGGGTGGAGGGGCTGGTGGCGGAGGCGCGGAAGGCGGGCGGGCTGGATCTGTACGTGCCGGTGGGGGCGCGGCCCGGGGGTGGGATGTTGGCCGCTTCGTTCGTGGTGGCAGAGGTGGCAGAAGTTGAAGGGGTTGAGGGGGTTGAGGGGGAGGCGGCGCAGCCGGAAGCCGTGTTGGGGCGGCTGGCCGGGGAGGCGGGGGAGGTACGCGGGGTCGCGGAGACGGTCGGGGTGCGCCGGGAGTACGTACGGGCGGCCGCGGAGGAGGAGGCGGAAGCCGGTGTGCCGACGCGGCATGTCGATTACGTGGTGCCCGTCCCGGGGGACGGTGGCCGCTGGCTGACGGTGAGCTTCTCGACCGCGGGGGACGGGGACCCGGCGAGCCCTTTCACCCGGGCCGTCGCCGAACTCTTCGACGCCATGATGACCACTTTCCGTTGGGGCCACTCGAGCCGCCGTACGCCGTGAGGTTCAGGCGCGTGCTCGCGCGCCGGCCTTCTTCGCGCGGTTGCCGCAGGTGTCCATCGAGCACCAGCGGCGGGCGCCGGGACGGGAGTGGTCCAGGAAGAACGCACCGCACACCGGGGACGCGCAGGGGCGCAGCCGGGGGAGCAGCGTCGGGGACGTCGCCAGGTCGAGCGCGTCGCGGGCGATGAGGGCCAGGGTGGCGGTGACCGGGTCCTCGGCGTGCCAGCCGAGTGCGCCGGACGGGGTGAGCTGCGGGGTCGGGAGGGGGTCCGCCGCGGCGGAGTTGAGCCGGGCGCGGGCGCCGGCGGGAAGCGCGGCCGGGCCGTCCGGGCCGAGAGCCGCGAGGATCAGCGCGTGCACCGCCTCGCGCAAAGCCCGTGCCCGCACCAGTTGCCCCGGGGCGGGACGGGCCACCGGTCCATCCCCGCAGGGCCCGCATTGTTTCACCCAGGCGGCCAGCGCCTGCGGGTCGGCCAACTCCTCGGTGGCCTGCGGGGTGCCCCGGTAGCGCAGGGTGCGCAGGTAATCCAGGCACAGCCGCCCCGAGCCCTGGCGGAAGCGAACGGGCGCGAGGACACGGACGGCGGCGCTGTCGGTCATGGGGCCAGCCTAAGGGCGGCACCGGTTTAACTGGTACCGTCGATCTCTCCCGCGCGGAACCGGTATGACCGGTGCCGCGTCACGACATGCCCGCCCGCCCCCTTCGGACCCGACCCGCACCCAGCCGCCGCCACCCGCACCCAGCCGCGGCTACCTGCGGCAACACGATCCGAGCCGCACCCGGCCACCGCGACCCCCTGTGAGGCCCCGATGTCCCACCCCGCCGACCTCGCACCCTCCGGGCATACCCCGGACGGCGAGGCCTCCGGTCCGGCGTCCGAGGGGCCGCCGCGCAGCCTGATCGTGCTGCTCGCCGTCTCCTGCGGTCTCACCGTCGCCAACCTCTACTACGCCCAGCCGCTGCTCAGCGAACTGCGCCACACCTTCGGCATATCCGAGGTGACCGCCGGCGGTCTCGTCACCGCCACCCAACTGGGCTACGCGGCCGGCCTGCTGCTGCTCGTCCCGCTCGGCGACGTCGTCGAGAAGCGCCGCCTCGCCACCGTGCTGCTCACCCTCACCATCGGCGCCCTCGTGCTGGCCGGTCTGGCGCCGGACTTCCCGGTCCTGCTGATCGCCTCGCTGATCGCTGGGACGACGCTGGTGGTCACGCAGATCCTGGTGCCCTTCGCCGCGGACCTCGCGCCGGACGCGTCCCGGGGCCGCGTCGTCGGACAGGTGATGAGCGGGCTGCTCACCGGCATCCTGCTGTCCCGGACGTTCGGCAGTCTGCTGGCGGGCGCGACCAACTGGCGCGTCGTCTATCTGACCTCGGCCGGTCTGATGACCGTACTGACCCTGGTGTTGCGCGCCCGTCTGCCGCGCCGCGCCCCTTCCGGCGCCGCGGTCGGCCTGACCTACGGCGCCTTGCTCCGCTCCACGGCCCGCCTGCTGAAGGTGCATCCGGCGCTGCGCCGCAGGGCGCTCTACCAGGCAGCGATGTTCGGCGCGTTCTCCGTCTTCTGGACGACCATCTCCTACGTGCTGACCAGCCCGCCCTTCGACTACAAGCAGTGGCAGGTCGGCCTGTTCGCCCTCGTCGGGGCCGGCGGGGCGTTGGTGGCGCCCTTCGCCGGACGGTGGGCGGACCGCGGGCTGGTTCGGCCCATGACGGGCGCGTCGTTCGTCGCGGCGGCGGTCGCCTTCGCGGTGGCCGGATTCGGCCGGCACAACGTCATCGCGCTCGGTGCGGCGGCCGTTGTCCTGGACATGGGCACCCAGACGACTCTCGTCCTCGGCCAGCAGGTGGTCTACCAACTGGACGGCGAAGCACGGGCCCGGCTCAACAGCGCGTTCATGGCGACCTTCTTCGTGGGCGGCGCGATCGGCTCCCAGGCCGGCTCGTACGCCTACCACGCCGGTGGCTGGGGCGCCGCGACCGTCCTCGGCGCCGCCCTGCCCGTCGTCGCCTTTCTGGGCTGGACGACCGAACTGCGTCGTCCCAAGGCCGCCTACCAGCGGGAAGGGTGACCCGCCCCACACCTCGGGCACCCCGGGGCACCCCAGGACTACCTCCTCACACCTTGCCCACGACCGCCAGGATCTCCGGCAGCCGCCGCAGCAGCAGCGGCGCGGTGAGCCGCAGCGCCACCGCCCCCACCAACGCCCCGTAGACCATGCCGATCGGCAGCACTGTCCACAACAGCTCCTGGTGGCCGCTGAGGTGGAGGAACAGGGACAGCCCCAGCACCGGCAGGCAGGCCACCGCGCCGCTGAGCGTGCCGCCGAACACGTTCAGGGCGACCAGGCTGCCCTGGCCGGGCGCGGCGTTGCCGAACGGGTTGTGCTGCGGGACGGCGTACGGGAAGCGGACGCTGGCGTAGGTGCCGGTGGCGGTCAGCGCGCCCAGGAACGCGAAGGCCAGGCCCAGCGTCTCGGCCAGCGCGTCGACTCGGCCGAGCAGCAGGGCCGCGCCGACCGTGACCAGGGTGACGTACGGCACCGCGATGCCGACCAGCGTGAGGGCCCGGCCACGCAGTTCGAGGGCGGCGTCCCGACGGGTGGATATGGTCGCCGCCACCGTCCAGAACGCCGATCCGTCGATGCCGAACTGGTTGTACATCTGCATGCCGAGCAGTCCCGCCGCCCACAGGCACTGGTAGACCGTGCCGTGCTGCACCACCGCGACCAGCGGCAGCAGTAGGCCGACCGCCAGGCCCGTCGAAAGCGCCGCCCGGGAGCGCGGGTCCCGCCACAGGTAGAGGAACTGCCGCTCCATCACCGTGCCCGTCCGGCCTCCGACCAGCCGCGCCGGCAGCAGTCCGGCAACCCGCTTGGCCCAGCCGGTGCGCGCCGCGGTGCCCGTGGAGGCCTCCGCCACCCCCTGGACGGTCGACGCGTCCGGGGAGACCATCAACCGCAGCAGGCTGCTGTACCACCAGCGCAGGATGACGGCGAGGACCGCGACCGCGTAGACCAGCTGCAGCGCCGCCAGGCCGTACGCACCCCGGCCGGTGGAACGCACCGCGTCCACCGCCGGTGCGGGCGGTATCCAGCGCAGCACCGACGCGACCGAAGTGACCCGGTGCAGGCCGCCGTTGGAGGACAGCGAACTGACGCCGAGATTGACCAGCTGGGCGCCCACCGCCACGAACAGCCCGCTGAGCAGGGCCAGATCACGGCCCCTGCGGCTGGTCAGCAAACGGGTGTTGGC
Organism: Streptomyces sp. DvalAA-14; assembly: GCF_900091855.1. Classification (GTDB taxonomy): domain Bacteria; phylum Actinomycetota; class Actinomycetes; order Streptomycetales; family Streptomycetaceae; genus Actinacidiphila. Next base: position 41,679 of record NZ_FMCH01000560.1, on the reverse strand, counting down.
CGCCGCCACCGCTCGGGACAACGCCACACAGGTCAGCAGGACCAGGGCGACCGCCGGCACCGCGACGGCCACTGCCGCTCCACCGTCCGCCAGCGCGATCACCGCGCCGGTGGACACCATCACCGTGAACAGCGGGCCGACCCCGATGACCGAGGAGACCAGCAGCGCGGTCATCAGCGGGCGGGGCCGCAGCGGCAGCATGGACAGGCGCGTCGGGTCGAGGGTGTCGTCGCCACCGAAGAAGAACAGCGGCATCACCGCCCAGCCCAGGCCCAGCACCACGGCGAGGGTGACCGCGGCGGCCGGTGCGTAGTGATCTCCCCGCAGCGCGATCAGGCCGGCGCCGAGCGCGAGGGCGTAGAGCAGTGTGAAGCCGACACCGGCCGCCCAGCCGACGGTGCGGCCCCGGGACTGACGCAGCCCGTTGCGGATCACCGCCAGCTTCAGCCGCACGAACACCGGGGTGACCGAGGCGCCGCGAGGAGCGGGCGCGCCCGCCGGAGCGGCCGGAGCCGAGGGCGCCCCGGGAAACGCCGGCCAGTCGGAGGCGGTCATCGGGTGCCTCCGCCGAGCCAGTCCAGATCCTGGCCGCCGTGCCGGTCCGCGCCGACGAGCGACAAGAAGGCGTCCTGCAAGGTGGGTGCCGCGCCGCGCACCTCGGCGAGCGGCCCGCGCGCCACGATCCGGCCGGCCGCCATCACCGCCACCCAGTCGCACAGGCTCTCCACCAGCTCCATCACATGGGAGGAGAACACCACGGTGCCGCCCGCGCCCGTATAGCGCTCCAGCACGCCGCGGATCACCTGGGCGGACACCGGGTCGACCCCTTCGAACGGCTCGTCGAGAAAGAGGACTTCGGGGTTGTGCAGCAGCGCGGCGGCCAGGCCGATCTTCTTGCGCATACCGGTGGAGTAGTCGACGACGAGCTTGTGCCGCGCGTCGGACAGGTCGAGCACGTCCATCAGCTGGGCGGCCCGCTCGTCGACCTGCTGGCCGGGCAGGCCGCGCAATCGACCGGTGTAGCCCAGCAGTTCGCGCCCCGAGAGCCGCTCGAAGAGCCGCAGCCCCTCCGGCAGCACCCCGATCCGGGCCTTCACCGCGACCGGGTCCGACCAGACGTCGCAGCCGACGATCCGCACGGTGCCCTCGTCGGGCCGCAGCAGGCCTGTCACCATCGAGAGCGTTGTCGTCTTTCCCGCGCCGTTCGGCCCCACCAGGCCGATGAAGCGGCCCGCGGGTAGCTCCAGGTCGATGCCGGCGACGGCGGCGTGCTCGCCGAACCGCTTCCACAGCCCGCGCACCAGCACCGCGGGGCCCGGCCCGCCGTCCTCGCCCGGCACACCCGGACCCCCGCCGGTCGGCGCCCTCCCGTAGACGGGCAGTTCCCGGTACGGCTGGGGCTCGCCGGCCTCACCCTGCGTAGTTTCCTTGGACTGTCCCATCTCGCGGCACCTCTCCCCGCTGCGCCCTCAGGCCATACCCGCCACCGGTCCGAGCGGCGTGCGCTTCTCGTCCGTACTGCAACCCTAGAGGGGACCACTGACAGTGACGACGCCAGCGGTGACAGCGGTGACGGTGGTGACAGCGCTGACAGCGACGGCCGGGCGGTGCCGGAGGTGGCGGCGAGAGCAACGGTGCCAGCGACGACGCCAGCGACCACGCCAGCGACAGTGGTTGCGCCGATCCGCCCGCGTGGGGCACGAGATCGAGCCGGCAAGTGGATGGGCGACAAAAGGGGGTGATTCGGGCGATCGACCGGCTGGGGGAGCACGGATGTCACCGTGCGCGGGCCGCCGTCACATCCTGGCCGCACGCGTAGGCCAGCGTGCTGATCAATTCCTGCGTGTCGGGCAGCCAGCGGTTGAGTTCGGTCGGCTCGCGGGCCCACTGCACCGCGCCGCCGGCGCCCATCCGGGTCGGGGGCGCGGCCACCCAGTCGCCCTCGCCGCGAACGACCATGTCGAGTGCGCCCGGCGGCCAGCCGAGCCTGCGCAACAGCTCCGGCGCCTTGGCCGCGGCGCCGGGCAGCACGAAGAAGGCCAGTCGGCGGGCGGGCGTGGAGATCACCGGGCCGAGCGGCAGCCGCATCCGCTCCAGCCGGGCCATGGCCAGGAAGCCGGCACTCTCCGGTACGTCGATCGCGTCGAAGGTGCGGCCGGTCGGCAGCAGGACGGAGGAAAACGGCTGCCGCCGCCACATCCGGCGCAGCGCCGCCGCGTTTCCGCTCGCCTCGGTGGCCCAGTCGGGCCCGGTCGGGTGGGCGCCGGCGGCCGGGCAGGCGGGCGCGGAGCACGAGCAGCGCGGTGCGCCCCCCGACTCGATGTGCAGCCATGAACCAGGGAGGACATCCCAGTACCGTTCCTCCGCATATCGGACCGCCGTGTCGAGAAGTTGGCCGGTGAACTGCCGCGGAACTCCGATGGTGTCTTCCACGGATTGCACAACTTCCTTGACCAGCGGGGGTTACGGGGCCGAGCGGTGGCTCATGACGGGCGCACCGATGCATGTCCGGGGGCGCGTACGAGCAGTCGGCTGCCGTTTCGGGTAGGCACGGGTAGTCAACAAGGGCCGGGAACCGCCCGGCACGGGTGAATTGCCGCCACTACGTGCGTATTTCGCCCGGCTGGCGGGAAATGACAACACGAGGGACGACAAGGGGGGATCAATGGCGGCACGACCGTTAGTGGCGCGGCAGCCGAACGAAAGACTCCAGGCACTGATCCAGGAGGCGGGCTGCTCCAACGCGGGCCTCGCCCGCAGGGTCAACATGTGCGGGGCCGAACACGGCCTCGACCTGCGATACGACAAGACGTCCGTGGCCCGCTGGCTGCGCGGACAGCAGCCGCGCGGCCGAGCGCCGGCGATCATCGCGGAGGCGCTGGGCCGCAAGCTCGGCCGGGCGGTGTCGATCGACGAGATCGGCATGGCCAACGGCAAGAACCTGGCCACCGGCATCGGCCTGCACTTCTCACCGACCGTGCTCGGCGCCATCGAGCAGGTCTGCGAGCTGTGGCGCAGCGACGTGGGCCGCCGCGACTTCCTCACCGGCTCCACCGTCGCCGCCTCCGCACTGGTCGAGCCCAGCCGGGACTGGCTGATCACCCGCCCCGACCAGGGCGTGGCCCGCAACGGGGGCTCCCGGGTGGGCCGTTCGGATGTCGAAGCGGTCAAGGCCACCACCCAGGCGCTCACCGACCTCGACCATCGCTTCGGCAGCGGCCACGTCCGCCCGGTCGTCGTGCACTACCTCAACAGCGTGGTCTCCGGGCTGCTCGGCGGCAGCTACCGCGAGTCGGTGGGCCGGGAACTCTTCTCCGCCGTCGCCCGGTTGACCGAACTCGCCGGGTACATGGCGGTCGACACCGGCCAGCCCGGCCTGGCCCAGCGCTACTACATTCAGGCGCTCCGGCTCGCCCAGGCGGCCGGCGACCGGGGCTACGGCGGGTACATCCTCGCCGCCAGCATGAGCCATCTCGCCGCGTCCCTCGGCAACCCCCGCGAGATCGCCCAACTCGCCCGGGCCGCCCAGGAAGGGGCCCGCGGACAGGTCACGGCCACCGCCGAGGCGATGTTCTACGCCGCGGAGGCCCGCGGCCACGCCCTGCTGGGCGACGCCCGTACCGCCGCCGCCGTCGCCGTGCTGGCGTCCGAGGCCATGGAGCGCTCCCGCCCGGAGGAGGACCCGGCCTGGATAGCGCACTTCGACCACGCCTACCTCGCCGACGAGCTCGCGCACTGCCACCGCGATCTGGGCCAAGCGGCGCCGGCTGCCCGCCAGGCGGAGGAGGCCCTCGCCGCACACCCCGAGACCCGTGCGCGGCGCCGCGCCATCGATCTGCTGCTGCTCGCCGACGCCCAGGTGCAGCAGGGCGAGGTCGAACAGGGCTGCCACACCGGCACGGAGGCCGTCGCCCTGCTGTCCGGGCTGCGGTCCAACCGCGGCGTCGAGTACCTGGACGACTTCCGCCGCCGGCTGGAGCCGTACGAAGCGGAGCCCGCGGTACGGGAGTTCGGGGCCCGGCTGGAAGAGCGCGAGGCGGCCTAGGCGGAAAGGGAAAGCGACAAAGCCGACCTCGCACCGAATCGTTACCGGACCGACACCGTGCGCTTGCAACAGCGCCAAAGTGCTGGGCAGGCCCGGCGAAACCGGGCCTCACCCGGGGAACGGGCCTGCCCGCGCAGGGTGTCGAAGCGCTCACTCGTTCGGGTGCGTGGTCGGCCTTCCGGATAACCCGGTAGCGTTGGCGGACGGTTGCTACGGCGGGGTAAGAGGCGGGAGCGGGCGGCGATGCACAGCAGCGGACGCGGCGAGGAATCGCCCGAAGCGTACCGGGGCGTCGTCCACCCCCCGGGGCACAATCAGCAACCGCTGACCTATGGCGAGCAGGTCCAGCCGGCCGGCGGCAGTCCCTGGGGCAGCCCGGGGGCCGGGGGCGGAGGCATACCCGAGCCCGCCGACGCCACCCAGATGCTGCCGCCCTACCCGGCCGGCCTGCCCGCGCCCGACGGCGGCCCCGGCTCGGCCCAGGCGAACGCCCACGGCAACGGCCAGGGCAGTGGTCACGGCAACGGTCACGGCGGTGGTCACGGTCACGGATCGGGCACCCCGGTCCCGGTCGCCGACGCCACCCAGATGCTGCCGCCGTACCCCGGTGACGAGCCGTCCTCGGCGCGCCACGGCGGCGGATCCGTACCGCCGATGCCGCCCGTTCCCCCGCAGGCACCGCACCTCGCGCAGGCCCAGCACGAGGGTCAGCCGCCCGTGGCGCCGGCCGAGGCCACCCAGGCCATGCCGCCGCTGTTCCAGGACGGCCAGTCCTACGACCAGCAGCAGTACGGCCAGCAGGTCCCCCAGCAGGGCTACGAGCAGGCGTCGTACGACCAGCAGCAGCCGTACGACGGAGGCTACGAGCAGCAGCAGTACGGCCAGCCGGGACAGCAGGGCCAGCCCCAGTACGGCGGCGGCCAGGAATACGGTGGCCAGGAGTACGGGGGCCAGGAGTACGGCGGGCAGGAGTACGGCGGCGGCTACGACGAATCGCAGTCCGGCTCGGCCACCGATCCGCAGCACGACAGTGACTACGACCACCTCTTCCGCACGGACGTGCCGAGCCCGCCGCCGATGCGCCAGCGCATCGTGGGGCCGCCCGCCCAGCAGCAGGGCGGCCAGCCGGGCCAGCCGCCGTACGGCCCCGGCGGCGCCCAGCAACCCCCGTACGGGCAGCAGCCCGGCCCGTACGAGCCCGCCTACGGCTACGACGACGGCAGCGGCGCCCGGAGCGGTGGCAGCCGGATGTCGCCCAAGGTGCTGATCGGCATCGTGGTGGCCGGCCTGGTGGTCGGCGGCATCGTCGTCGGCGGGCTGCTCAGCGGCGGTGGCGGCGACTCGGGGAACAGCGCCGGCAGCACCGCCTCGACGGGCCCCACTTCCTCCGCCAGCGCCTCGGGACCGGCCGCTGCCGGCGGCGAGGACGCGGCCGTCAAGCAGCAGGCGCAGGCTCTCGACGCGCTGCTCAAGACCAGCGGCAACAGCCGCAGCGCGGTCGTCAGCGCCGTTGCCTCGGTCGGCAAGTGCGACGCCCTGCCGCAGTCCGCCGGCGCGCTGCGCAATGCCGCGACGCAGCGGGCCGGCCTGGTGACCCAGCTCCACACCCTGGCCGTCGACAAACTGCCGAACCACGCCGAGCTCACCGAGGCCCTCACCAAGGCGTGGCAGGCGTCCGGCGCCGCCGACACCCACTACGCGAACTGGGCCGACCAGGTCAACGGGCAGCACAAGCTCTGCAAGGGCGGCCACGCCCACAACACCTCGGAGACCGCGGACGGCGACCGGGAGTCCGGCACCGCCACCCAGCAGAAGAAGCACGCGGTCAAGCTGTGGAACTCCATCGCCGAGAAGTACGGGCTGACCAAGCGCACGTACACGCAGCTGTAGCCGCGCCGCGGTCGGCATGTTCGGGGTCCGTCCGACCGCGGGGCCGGCCCGATCGCGGGCGGTGGCTGGGCGGGGCGCCCGCAGCCGTCAGCGGGGCCCTGCGGGGCGTCCGTCAGGACGTGGTCGTGGCGCCCGCGCCGCCCGGGCGAGCCGCCGTACGGCCGCCGAGCCCCGCTCCGGGCGGTATCAGTAGTCCGACTCCAGCCGCAGCGTCGAGGTCAGGTCGACGAAGCCGGGCCGGGCCGCCACCAGCCGGCCGTTGACGATCTGCTGGTAGGTGACCTGGGTGTTGACCATCCGGGCGTGCTGCGGGACGGACTTCGCGTCGTCATCGGTCCAGCCCAGGTCCGGGGTCAGGCCCCCGGTCGACAGCTTCGTGGTGCGGTCCATCGCCCGCTGCACATTCGTGGCGTTCAGCTGGGTCTTGGGGTCCATCGCGCGGACGACCTTGGTGAAGACGTCGTAGGCGATCCACGTGGTCTGCACCCCGGGGTCGCCGATGTCGATCCGGTCGTCGCCGAAGGCGTACTTGTTGATGGCCGCCTTCATCTCGTCCCACTTGGGGTCGGAGGCCGGCGGGTACCAACTGGTGATGTAGGTGTGCTCCAGCGGGCTGTCCGGGCCGCCGGTGGAGTCGATCACCGATTGCTGGACGCTGCCGATCACCGATGACAGCTGCACCTTCGGCTGCGAGTCGCCGGTCCGGCGCAACGCGTCGAAGAAGGTGCTGGTGTGGTCGCCGAGGACCGCCGAGACGCAGGAGGAGTGCTTGTCGTCGCCGACCGCCTGCGCGGCGACCGCGGTGTAGTCCGAGGAGTCGTCGGCGGTCGGTATGTCGCGGACCGGCGACAGGCCGCCGGCCTTCAGTCCGGTGTTGAGGAAGAGCGGGAACTGGTCGCCGGTGATCGAGTCCGGCCGTACCAGCGTCACCTTCTTGCACAGGTCCGCCAGCTGCCGTCCGCTGCCGGCCAGCAGCGCCGGCAGGCCGCCGTTGATCGGGTACGACATCAGGCTCTGGAACTCGTCCTCGGTGATGCCGTAGCCGCCGATGTACGGGATGCCGCTGGACTCCAGCGCGCTGGTGAAGGCCGAGCCCTGCTCGCTGTACGAACCGACCACGGCGACCGCGCCCGCGTCGGCGGCCTGCTGGGCGCAACTGGTGACGGAGACCGGATCGTCGTGCTCGTTGCAGGTCAGGACCTTGAGCTTGCGTCCGTCGATGCCGCCCTGGTCGTTGACGTACTTCTCCACCACCTGCGCCATGGCGAGCATGCCCGGCATGTTGGTGGCCTTGGTGTCGACCGGCGCCCAGGTCATCACGACCACCGGGCCCCGTGAGCTTCCCGCGGTTCCGGGCAGCACGCCGCAGCTACTGAGCAGCGCGGATGCGGCCAGAGTCGCGACTGCGGCCATTGCGGCCCTGCGCACACGCCGTTCAGTCATGTAACCGGAAGATTCCGGCTCGGTGCCAACGTCAGGATGCCCGCGGGGTAAGGAAGGGCCACTTTCAGGTGAATTACAGGTGCCGGTGTTCGTATGCGTACGATTCGGGACTGTGCAAGGTTCGGAGAAGTCTTCCCGTCGCGCCCGCCACTCGTCCACGATGGGGGGTATGCCACTCAACGACATGCCGTGGTGGCGCTGGCGCAGCAATGTGCGCTCCGCGTTGCACATGATCAGCGACCCGGTCTTCCAGCGTGACGTCTGGCAGGCCGGCCGGGACGGGTACGGGGACGTCACCGATGCCGTCTACCGCCTTGTCGAAGACACCTGGCTCGACAACTGGTCCGCCGAGAAGTACGTCGGCACGGTCTTCCGCGACTCGCAGGAGGCCGCGCTCGTCGATGTCGCGGTGCTCCGGGTGTTGAAGATCCTGCACCAGGTGGGGGCCGACGCGCACGCCACCGCCTATGTCGAGCACCACGCCTGGCCGGAAGCGGTGCGGGCGGCCCGCGAGGCCCACATACGGATGGCCACCGCCGACGGCGACGACCCGGACACGCCGCCGCGGTCGCTGGAGCTGCTGGCGATCTACAACCGGACGCCGGTGTCGTGAGGTAGGGCGGTCCGGGCGTCGTCTCGTGTTGCGGACAGGCGCTTTGCGCTGCGGACAGGCGTTCCGTGTGGCGGACAGGCGTGCCGCGCGATGCGGCGGTGTGCCAGGCTGGCGCTGTGAACGATCAGCCGCTGCCGCAGCCCGCGCAACCGCCGTCGCAGTACGTCCTCACGTTGTCGTGTCCGGACAAACAGGGCATCGTGCACGCGGTCTCCAGCTATCTCTTCATGACCGGCTGCAACATCGTCGACAGCCAGCAGTTCGGCGACCAGGACACCGGCCTGTTCTTCATGCGGGTGCACTTCTCGGCCGAGCCCGCCGTGACCGCGGACCGGCTGCGGGCGAGCTTCGCCGCGGTCGGCAGCGCGTACCACATGGACTGGCGGATCCACCCGAGTGAGGAGCGCATGCGCGTCGTCCTCATGGTCAGCAAGTTCGGCCACTGCCTCAACGACCTGCTGTTCCGGACCAGCATCGGCGCCCTGCCGGTGGAGATCGCCGCGGTCGTCTCCAATCACACCGACTTCCGCGAGCTGGTCGGCTCCTACGGTGTCCCCTTCCACCACATCCCCGTGACCCGTGACGGCAAGGCGGACGCGGAGGCGCGCCTGCTGGACGTGGTGGAGAAGGAGGGCGTGGAGCTCGTCGTGCTGGCCCGCTACATGCAGGTGCTCTCCGACGACCTGTGCCGCGCGCTGTCCGGTCGGATCATCAACATCCACCACTCCTTCCTGCCGAGCTTCAAGGGCGCCAAGCCGTACCACCAGGCGCACGACCGGGGCGTGAAGGTGATCGGCGCGACCGCGCACTATGTGACGGCGGACCTCGACGAGGGGCCGATCATCGAGCAGGAGGTCGAGCGGGTCGGGCACGAGGTCACGCCCGAGCAGCTGGTCGCCGTCGGGCGTGACGTGGAGTGCCAGGCGCTGGCGCGGGCGGTCAAGTGGCACAGCGAGCACCGGGTGCTGCTCAACGGGCGCCGGACGGTGGTCTTCGCCTGACGCCTGACGCCTGAGGCGGGGGCGGGGCGGGGGTCGGACCGGGCCGGGATCAGATCCGGGACAGCGAGGCGGTCGCGAAGACCACGTCCCTGATCACCGCCCGGTCGCCCATCTGACCCAGCGCGATCCGCTCCGGTTCGATATGGCCCGCCGCGAGCTGGCAGAACTCCACGCTGTCCATCGCCACCTGCGCGACCATCTCCTTCTCGGAGGCCGCCGCGCCGGGCGAGTCCAGCGGCAGGTACCAGATACCGCCGCCGTCGCCCTCGATCTCCAGCCGCAGCGAGCGCCCCGGCGAACCGGCGGCCACCAGCTTGGCGGGCGAGATGGCAAGCCCCGCCCTGCGCCGGTCGGCGAGCGCCCCGGGCAGCATGCGGGCGGCCAGGTCGACCATCCGGTTGAGATCGCGCGGCGCGGGCGGCTCGTACGGATAGTCCACCGCCTCGGCGATGTCCCAGGCGTGCATCCAGCACTCGAAGGCCCGGTCGAGGAACGCGTCCCGCAGCGGCAGCGCGAACGCGCCGTAGTCCACGTCGAGTCCGGCGGCCCCGCGGCCCGCGAAGGACACGGTCCGCACCAGGTTGTGGCTCTGCTCGCGCCACTGCGTGCGCAGGGCGGCGCCGCTGAGATCGCGGTGGGCCGTCCAGTGCGCGGCGGTGCGCTCCCACGGGTCGAGCGGCAGCAGGTCCGGCCGTCCGGACCGCGGGGCCACCTCGGCGCCGGGCGCGGGCAGGTCGAGCGCGCGGCTCACCAGGCTGTCCACCGCGGTCAGATGGGCGATGACCTCGCCGACGGTGAGCTGCCGCCGCACCGGGGCGCCGTCGAACCACCGCAGCTCGACCGGGGCCTTCCAGTAGCTCCCGCCGAGGTCGCGCAGCAGCGCGTCCAGCCGGGCGGTCTCCGCGTCGTACGGCCCGGCCCATTCGGGCACCGGGATCCGCGCCGGGCGGCGGCCCAGGCAGCCCTCCAGCACCCGGACCCGCAGCAAGGGATCGAGGTCGAGGGACTCCTCCTGATGCAGCAGGCCCACCGCGTCACGCAGCCGCACCGCCTCGTCCGCGCAGCCGGCGCAGTCCGTCAGATGCGTCTCCACGGCCACTGCCTCGTCCCGGGTGCAGACGGACAGTGCCCAGGCGCCGAGCAGTGACTTCAGGGTCCCGTGGTCGTACGGGGGCGGCTGTGACGGCTGTGACGACTGTGGCGGTCGCGGTGGCTTCGCGGACCCGGACGACGACGCGGACGACGTGGACGACGCGGACGGACCCGCATCCGACGGCCCCGGACCGTAGCCGGGCCCGTCCGGGGTGCCGGTCCGGTCCCGCTGCCGGGGCACCTGGGGCCGGCTGTCCTCGTTCCCGGCCCGGCCGTCGCCTCCATCGGGGAATACGGGGCCGCTCACCGCCCGCCCCGCGGGGGACGCAGGTCGGCGGATTCTTCGTGCTGCTCGCCCGGCTCCATCGCGGTGGACAGCAACTGGAGCCCGAGGCGCAGCCGTCGCCGGGTCTCGTCCTCACTGACGCCCAGGTCGGCCGCCGCGGCGTGGTAGTCCCGCCGTTCGCGGTAGGCGAGTTCGAGGGCGTCGCGCAGCGGGGTCGGCATGGAGGTCACGATGAAGTCGGCCCGCGCCGCCGCCCTGGCCTCGCGTACCCGCGTCTCGACCTCGGCGGTGGTGGAGCGCCCGCGGTTCTCCGACTGCCGCAGCCGGTGCACCGCGTGCCGCTGGGTGAGGGACGCGATCCACGTCCGCAGTGGGCCGTGCTTTGGCTCGTACGCGTCCGGGTTCTCCCAGACGTAGCCGAAGACCTCGCGGGTGATCTGGTCCGCGGCGTCGTCATCGGCCATCACCCGGTGGGCCAGGCCGTGCACCAGGGAGGCGTACCGGTCGTACAACTCGCCGAGCGCGGCTTCCTCGCCCCGCGCCAGCCGCTGCTGCATCTTGCGGTCCCAGCGCGGTGGTGCGGGTGTCGCCATCTCCCGGCCCCTTTGGCTCGTCCCACCGCTGAACACCGGGGATCGCGGTGTGTGTTCGGCTCGTCCGACTGCGCTCACTATCGACGGTACCGGGCGCGCGCGACCGCGTACGCCGCTTTGCGGCAACCTGGCACCGGGCGCGACCGCTTTTGGCGGTCTGTTATCCGGGTGTGACCGGAAGATTGCAGAGTTACGACTGAGAACGGGCATAGGGTCTTCGTGATGAACTTATGGCGGTCGACGCCGAGGCGAGGTGGGAACCTGTGCTGGTGACCCAGGCCGAGCTGGGCGGCTGGGCGGTGGTGACGGTCGCGGGCGAGATGGACCTGATCTCGTCACCGGCGGTCCGGCAGAAGGTGCACGAGGCGGTCGCCGACGGACGCCGCAGCCTCGTTCTCGATCTCGCCGAGGTACGTTTCTGCGACTCCAGCGGGGTGGGTGTGCTCATCGGCGCGCGCCGTCTGATGCGCTCGTGCGCCGGCCGGCTGCGGATCGTCCTTCCCGAGCGTGATCACGGCGACGGGGCGCACGTCAACCGGGTGCTGGCCGCTCTCGGCGTGCGCAGGCTGTTCGAGGTCTTCCCGGACCTGGCGGCGGCCACGGACGACACCGCCCGGCCGATGTCGGCCTGACCCGGACCTGACCGGGACCTGACCGGGACCTGATCGGGTTCCGACCGGGCCCGCTCGCGGCCGACGCGCCGTCCGACCCCGCCGACGGGATCCTTTCGCGGGCGTCCTGGAATGACGCAGTATGACCGCATGCCTCATCTCACCTTTGTCAAGGGCGACATCACCGAGCAGCAAGTGGACGCCGTCGTCAACGCGGCGAACTCCTCACTCCTGGGTGGCGGCGGAGTCGACGGTGCCATCCACCGCAAGGGCGGCCCCGAGATCCTCGCCGCCTGCCGGAAGCTGCGCGCCGGGCACTACGGCTCGGGGCTGGCCGTCGGCCAGGCCGTGGCGACCACCGCCGGCCGGCTGCCGGCCCGGGCGGTGATCCACACCGTCGGCCCGGTCTGGCAACCGGGCGAGGACCGTTCCGAACTGCTCGCCTCCTGCTACCGCGAGTCCCTGCGCGTCGCCGACGAACTGGGCGCCGCCGGCGTCGCCTTCCCGGCGATCTCCACCGGCATCTACGGCTGGCCGATGGACGACGGCGCACGCATCGCCGTCAAGACGGTGCGGGAGACCGTCACCTCCGTGGCCGAGGTTCGATTCGTGCTCTACGACGAGGCTGCTTTGGCGGCGTTTGTCGCTTATCAGTAGCCGGTGGACGCTCGGCGTGGGTCGTCGGCCGCGGGTGAGACACCGGTTACGGAGTGTTCGCACCGTGTTGTGTCCGAGGCGTGACTTGTCACGCGGTGGAGTCGGGGTTCACCTCGGGTACGCTCCATCGGGTGCGTGTGTTTTCAGCGGATTCTCATGACGCCGCTCGGCCGGGCCGGGCAGGCGTTCTCGCTGGGCGCGCCACTCCTGAGGGGATGCGCCGCACCGGGTGCGGCACGCCTGCTCCCAAGCGCCGGACCGGGTCCGAGGCGCTTGCCGGGGTGACTGTAGGTCGATCATGCTGTGTGCAACGAAGGTCACGCTTGGTGACTTCGGGTGGGCGTGAGGCGTCGTATCCGCCGGTTCGGATGGTGTGAGCAGTGCAGGTGCTTCAGGTGCAGCTGGAAGTCGGCGTCGATCCCGCCGAAGTGGGGCGGGCCCGCCGGTGGGCGAGGTCGCGACTGGTGGGTTCCGGGATAGGAGCCGACGAGCCGGTGGCCGAGACGCTGATCCTGCTCATCTCGGAGCTGGTCACCAACGCGGTGGTGCACACCGGTTGTCCGGCCGTCCTGCGCATGCTGTTCCCGGCGACGCCCGCGGCGCCGGTCCGGGTGGAGGTCGCCGACACCAGCGGACTCCCGCCGGCCCCCCGCCACGCCCGGCGTGACGAGACCGGCGGTCGCGGCCTGGAACTGGTCGACGGGCTCGCCGACCGCTGGGGCTGGCACCCGGAAGGCGCGGGCAAGCAGATCTGGTGCGAGGTCGACCGCGCCGCCGCGCACCTGACCTGAACCTGACCCGAACCTGATCCCAGGTGGCCGGCCCCGGCCCGGTCCCGGTCCGCCCCGACCCCGGCCCGGTCCCGGCACTGCGGCTCGGCGAAACTGCTACGCGCCGGCCGCGGTGTGAAACGTGCGGCGGTAGGCCGTCGGGGAGACGCCCAGCGCCACCTGAAGATGCTGCCGCATCGAGGCGCCGGTGCCGAAGCCGGCCCGGCGCGCGATCCGGTCGATGCTGAGATCGGTGGACTCCAGCAACTGGCGGGCGTGCTCGACGCGCTGCTGGGTCAGCCACTGGCCCGGGCTCAGCCCGACCTCTTCCCGGAAGCGGCGGGTGAAGGTCCGCACGCTCATCGATTCGCGTTCCGCCAACTGCCGCAGGGTCAGCGGCTGGTCGAGCCGGTCCAGCGCCCAGGCGCGGGCGCGTTCGGTGCCGGCCAGCCGCGGCTCGGGCAGCGGCCGGCGGACGTACTGGGCCTGACCGCCCTCGCGGTGCGGCGGCACCACCGTCCGGCGGGCCACCGCGTTGGCCACCGCGCTGCCGAAGTCGCGGCGCACGATGTGCAGGCACAAGTCGATGCCGGCCGCGACACCCGCCGAGGTCAGCACGTCGCCGTCGTCCACGTACAGCACGTCCGGATCGACCCGGACCTGGGGGAAGAGCCGCTGGAAGTGTTCGGCGCTGCTCCAGTGGGTGGTGGCGGGCCGCCCGTCGAGCAGTCCCGCGGCGGCCAGCAGGAAGGAGCCGGTGCAGATCGACACCACACGGGCGCCGGGGCGGATCGCGGCGACCGCGGCGGCCAGCGGCGCCGGCAACCGCCCCTCGTTGTAGACCGGTCCGAGTTCGTGCGAGGCGGGCACCACCACGGTGTCGGCTTCGGCGAGCGCTTCGGGACCGTGGTCGACGGTGATCGAGAAGTCGGCGTCGGTGCGCACCGCGCCGGGCCGCAGGCTGCACGTCACCACCTCGTACAGCTCGCCGCCGCCCGCCGGGCTCGCGGCGGAGCCGAAGATCCGCAGCGGGATGCCCAGTTCGAAGGGGATCACGCCGTCCAGCGCGAAAACGGCGACCCGGTGCCGGCCCGGGTACCGGAAGACGGAGCCGGGCGGCCGAGGGCGGGACGGGGGCATGGCCCGATTCTTGCACACCATGGCCTTCGGGCCACTCGTCGGCGAGAAGGCACGCTCGGACACTCATCATGTGACGCAGACATCTCAATCTCCCGGGCCCACCACCGGCGACACCCCGGTCGCCACCCGCCTTCCGCGCCGCCGCCCGTACCGCCTTCCGTACCGCATCCCGAACGGCCTTCGCCTGCGTCGGCGCCCGCCTGTCCACCGGGCCTGGGTCGTCGCGGGCGTCACCTTCGTGACGATCGTCGGCGCGGCGGCCTTCGCCTCGCTGCCCGGACTGCTGATCGATCCGCTGCACACCGAATTCGGCTGGTCCCGCGCGATGATCGGCTTCGCGGTGTCCATCAACCTCGCGCTGTACGGGCTGACCGCCCCGTTCGCCGCCGCCATGATGGATCGTTTCGGCATCCGGCGTGTGGTGGCCTGCGCCCTGCTCACCATCGCGCTCGGCTCCGCGCTGACCGTGCACATGACCCAGAGCTGGCAACTCGTGCTCTGCTGGGGTGTCCTCGTCGGCCTCGGCAGCGGCTCGATGGCGCTCGCCTTCGCCGCGACCGTCACCAACCGCTGGTTCGTCGCCCGGCGGGGCCTGGTCACCGGCATCCTCACCGCCGGCGGGGCGGCGGGACAACTCGTCTTCCTGCCGCTGCTGTCGTGGATCACCGAGCACCACGGCTGGCGCCCGGCCGCCGTCACGGTGGCGGTCGCGGCGGTCGCGGTGGTGCCGTTCGTCTGGTTCCTGCTGCGCGACCACCCGGCGGACGTCGGCCTGGCGCCCTACGGGGCAGCGGAGTTCGTGCCCAAGCCGCCGCCGGTGAGCGGCGCCGCCGGAAGGACCCTGCGGGCGCTGCGGGACGCGTCACGCACCAGCACCTTCTGGCTGCTGGCCGGCACGTTCGCGATCTGCGGGGCATCCACCAACGGCCTGGTGAAGACCCACTTCGTCCCGGCGGCCCACGACCACGGGCTGCCGGTCACCACCGCGGCCTCGCTGCTCGCCGTGATCGGGGTGTTCGACATCGTGGGCACTGTCGCCTCGGGCTGGTTCACCGACCGGATCTCGCCGCGCCGGCTGCTCGCGATCTACTACGGGTTGCGCGGGCTGTCGCTGATGTTCCTCCCCATGCTGCTCGCCGACAGCATCCACCCGCCGATGGTGCTGTTCATCGTCTTCTACGGTCTGGACTGGGTGGCCACGGTGCCGCCGACCATCGCCCTGTGCCGTGCGCACTACGGCGAGAACAGCGCGATCGTCTTCGGCTGGGTGCTGGCGGCCCATCAGATCGGCGCCGCCCTCGTCGCCTACCTCGGCGGTGTCGCGCGGGACGCCTTCGGTTCGTACGACGTCGTCTGGTACTCCTCCGGTGCGCTGTGCGCGATCGCCGCGCTGATGTCCCTGGTCATCCGCCGCCGACCGGTCGCCGGGCCCGCGGTGGCTGTCATGGGGTGAACGCCGTGGCGGCCGGCGGCTGTTCCGGACGCCGGCCGGATTCACTCGGTGGAGTGAGCCGCGGCCCCGCTCACCTGCGGCGGCCCGCGGCCCGGGCGATCTTCCGCGCGTCGATGGCCATTTCACGGAACATCCCGCTGATCGGGTTGGTGAAGCCGGTGAAGTACAGGCCGGGCGCACCCGGCGGCGTCCGGGCGCCGTGCACCAGCGGGCGCCCGCGGCCGTCGAGCACGCCGAGGTGGCCGACCAGCGGTTCGAGTCCGCGCCGGTAGCCGGTCGCCGCGATGATCACCTCGGGCTCGACGACGGAGCCGTCGGCGAGATGGACCCGGTCGCCGTCCAGCCGCTCGACCGCGGCGACCGGTTCGACCCGGCGCGACCGCACGGCGGCGATCAGACCGACGTCCTGCACCGGGATCGCCCCGTCCAGCACACGCGCGTACAGACCGGTCCTGGGCCGGGGCAGGCCGTACGCGGACAGGTCGGGGACGCTGACCTTCTCGATGTACGGCGCCACCCGGTCCACCACCGCTGTCGGCAGCCGGCGGACCAGGATGCCGCTGGCCTGGGCCGGCCATCCCGCGGTCGACCGGCGCATCACGTGCGGCGGGGTACGTACCGCCAGTCGCACCCGGGCCGCCCCGCCCTCGACCAGGTCGACCGCGAGTTCCGCGCCGGTGTTGCCGACGCCGACCACCAGCACGTCCCGGCCGGCGTAGGGGCCGGCGTTGCGGTAGGCCGAAGCGTGCAGAAGATCACCGGAGAAGGTGTTTCGTCCCGGCCAGTCGGGTATGTACGGAGTGTGGTTGTGGCCGGTCGCCACCACGACCACGGGGGAGTTGAGCACCCGGCCGCCGGTCGCGGGCAGTTCCCAGCCCGAGTCGGTCCTCTCCACGCGCGTCACCTCGATGCCGGTGGCCACGTCGAGATCGTGGTGCTCGGCGTAGCGCTCCAGGTAGCGCACCACGTCGTCGCGGCGGACCCACCGTCCGTAGGACCGGGGTATGGACAGCCCCGGCAGTGCGGACATCCGGCGGGTGGTGTGCAGGCGCAGGCGGTCGTAGTGGTTGCGCCAGGAGGTGCCGAGCCGTTCGCCCCGTTCCAGGACGAGCGGCCGCAGGCCCCGCTGCCGTAGTGCCGCCGCCGCGGCCAGGCCGCCGGGTCCGGCGCCGATGACGATGGCGTCGGGGGCCGCGGTGCTCACCGGGGCACCCGGTGCGGCGGAAGTGGGCTCGGGCATGCGGAACTCCTGGGACCTATGGGTGTCGGACGGGTCGGGCGCGCGCTGCGGGTCGTAGCCAAGGACGAGAACGGACGAGAACGGATGGGAACGGACGAGGAGACGAGGAAAGGACAAGGTGGTGTATCGGAAGGTAACCCCACGGTGGCGCCGAGCAGTAGCCCTGCCGCCGGTCAGCCGCGCCCGCGCTTGCGCAGCAGCGCGACAGCGCTCAGGCACTGGGTGACGGAGACGATCGACAGCAGGATGTACAGCGCCCGGCGCAGGGCGTCCGGGTGCGACCACCACTGCCCGCTTACCCATACCGGAAGCAGCAATGCCCAGACGGCGGCGTAGGCGCGCAGTTGCGCCGTCGACGAATCAGGGCCGGGGGACATGAATCGGGACAGGGCGGCGCGCTGCGGCCGGCCCGGATTCCTGCTGCTGGTCATGGCGGACATGATGCCGGGCCGGGCCGGGTACGTCGCCTGCCGGGCCCGGGCGTTGGCGCGCGGGCCGGCGGCGGACGGCCGGCCGGACAACGGTGTCGCGGACGCGCGGGAGCGGGACCGCTACTTGGCGGGCTTGCGCCCCGTCACCCCGAGGTGCACCAGTAGTGCGAGGTTCGGCTTCAGTTCGGCCTGCTTGACGCCGGCGCTGGTGAAACCTTTCTGGTGCGAGGCGACCTCGGCCAGCATGGCGACCAGGGAGTTGGCCACCGCCGGCGCGCTGACGTCCTTGTCGACCCGGCCCTTGGTCTGGAGTTCCTTGATGGACTCTGTCAGGGAGCCCGTCACCGGGTTGAGGACCCGCAGCCGGATCCGGTTGAACCGCTTGTCGCCCTCGGCGGCGCCCAGGTCCACGACGCGCAGGATGGCGTCGTTCTTGCGCCAGAAGGAAAGGAAGCCGTCCACGAGTTCGGCGGCGGTCTGCGCGCCGGCCTTGCCGGCCCAGGAGCGGCCGGCGACCAGATCGGTCAGGTTCGCCCCCTCCTTGGCCATCTCGTCGGCGAGTTCCAGGACGGCGCCTTCGACGTCGGGGAAGTACTGGTAGAACGTGGCGGGGGAAGTGCCCGCCATCCGGGCCACGTCGATCACCTTGACGTCCCGGTAGGGCGACGTGCTGAGCATCTCGCCGAGGCAGTCCAGCAGCTTCTGCCGAGTGGCCTGCCCGCGGCGGCCCGCCACGCGGCCGTCGACGGTGCGAACTTGTCCTGTCATGCCGTCAGTTTACCGGCGGGTGATCAGCGCGCGATTTGGCCGCGTGCAAACGGGGAGGGCCCGCTTCCGGTTGATGAATCAGCAGGTCAGTGCCCCTTTTGTGACCCCTGCTCGGACGTCTTGCCGCCCTGTCGCAATGCGCTGAATGGGTGATTTGTGGCCACCCGTCGACCGCGGTCAAAGAATTGACCATATGTTCGATTCCAGGTCCGTGTCGTGGGGAAGATCACTGATTACGGTGGCGAGGAACGACAACGCGCACGCGACGGGAGAGGACCCGATCATGTCTGGATTCAGCGAGGGAGCCCCCTGCTGGGCCGACGTCTCGCTGCCCGATCTGGCGGCGGGACAGCGGTTCTACGGCGAACTGTTCGGCTGGACGTTCCAGGATCAGGGCGAGAAGTACGGCCACTACACGATGGCGCTGCGGGACGGCAAGGACGCCGCCGCGCTGATGGGCAAGATGGATCCGTCCATGCCGACCGCCTGGAGCGTCTATCTGGCCTCGGCCGACGCCGCCAAGACCGCGGAGCGGGCCCGGGAGGCCGGCGGCCAGGTCGTCTTCGGTCCCGACACGGTGGGGGACTCCGGCGTCATGGCGGGCGTGATCGACCCCGGCGGCTCCTTCGTCGGCGTCTGGCAGCCCGGCAGCCACACCGGCTTCGGCGTCGTCAACGAGCCCGGCGCCTTCTGCTGGAGTGAGAACCACACCCGGGACCCCGAAGACGTCGACCGCTTCTACCAGTCCGTCTTCGGCTACGAGAGCCGGCAGATCGGTGACGGTACGGCCTTCGACTACAAGGTCCTGTCGCTGCCCGGCGCCCCCGACGCCCCGATCGGCGGCCGGATGCGGCGGTCCGCGGACGAGCCGGCCGACACCCCCTCCTCCTACCTGGTCTACTTCGCCACCGACGACTGCGACGCCGCGGCGGCCACCGTCCGCCGGCTCGGCGGCCAGGTGCGCCAGGAGCCGAAGGACTCGCCCTTCGGCCGGGTGGCCGTCGTGGCCGACGACCAGGGCGCAAGCTTCGCGGTCATCGACCTCAGCCGCACCTCCGGCGAGCAGCCCGGCCAGTAGCCCCGGCGCGCCGCCGCCACCAGGAAACCGGCGGTCCCCGCGGCGCGCCGCCACCCCGCCGAACGCCCGGGGGCGGATGATAACGAGTTCGCTCTCCGGGCGTGTCGCGGTGGCCCCGGGTTCGCAACCGGGGCCCATCCCAGGAAGAATCAGGCCCGTACCCCGGCGCGGTGGCCGGCGACCGGCCACGCACGGCCGGACAACACGGGGAACGGCCGCAACAACGCGGGGTCACGGGGAGGTGGCAGGGCGATGATGGAGCAGCTGACGCAGCACGACCCGAGGCGGATCGGCCCTTTCGAGGTGCTGGGACGGCTCGGCGCCGGCGGCATGGGGCTGGTCTATCTCGCCCGCTCGGCCTCCGGCCGCCGGGTGGCGATCAAGACCGTACGCGCCGAACTGGCCGAGGACCAGCTCTTCCGGGTCCGGTTCACGCGTGAAGTCGAAGCGGCCCGCGCGGTCTCCGGTTTCTACACCGCCGCCGTCGTCGACGCCGACCCGCGCGCGGCCGTGCCGTGGCTCGCCACCGCCTACGTTCCCGCCCCGTCCCTGGAAGAGATCGTCAACGAGTCGGGGCCGATGCCCGCCCAGGCCGTACGGTGGCTCGCCGCGGGCATCGCCGAGGCGCTGCAGTCCATCCACGCCGCCGGCCTGGTGCACCGCGACATGAAGCCGTCCAATGTGCTGGTGGTCGAGGACGGCCCCCGGGTCATCGACTTCGGCATCGCCTCCGGTGTCTCCAACACCCGGCTGACGATGACCAATGTCGCGGTCGGCACCCCCGCCTACATGTCCCCCGAGCAGGCGCGCGACTCCCGGAGCGTGCGCGGCGCCAGCGACATCTTCTCGCTCGGCTCCACCCTGGTCTTCGCCGCCACCGGCCACGCCCCCTTCCACGGCGCCAACCCGGTCGAGACCGTGTTCATGCTGCTGCGGGAAGGCCCCGATCTGGCCGGGCTGCCCGACGAGCTGCGGCCGCTCATCGAGTCCTGCATGCGGATGGAGGCCGAGCGCCGGCCCACCCCGGCCGATCTGCAGGCGCAGCTCGCCCCGCACCTGTTCTCCTCCGGTGGCGACGACACCGGCACCGCCTCCGCCTGGCTGCCGCCCGCCGCGGTGGCGCTGATAGAGCAGCGCCGCAGCGGCCGCCCCGCGGTACCGGCCGCCGGACGCGGGGCCCACGCGGCCGGCCCGCAGCCCCCCGGCCCGCAGCCGCCGGGTCCTCAACTCCCGGCCCCCCAGCTCCCGGGCCCGCAGGTGCCGATCAACGTACCGCCGCCACCGCAGTCGCCGCCCCGGCCGGTACAGGCGCCTCGCAGCGGCCCCGCGCACGGCAGGGACAGCCAGCGCCAGGAGTCCGAAGCCGTGCCCGTCCAACTGGCCGGTTCGGCCCCGATCGGCCCGGGGCTGCGGGTCGCCGCGGCCACTCGGCACCGCGCGGCGGCCGGCGCCGCTCCCGGCACCGAGTGGGTCCGCCACCGGGCAGGCGCCCACCGCGCGGGAGAGTCGGTGCCCGCTCCGGCCCCGGCGCCGCCCATCGCTCCCCCCGGCGAGTGGCGCCCCTGGCGTTTCCGCATGTCCAACGACGTATGGGGCACCCCGGTCGTCTCCGACGGCCTGCTCTACGTCACCTCCTTCGAGGTGCACGCGCTCGATGTGGCCAGCGGCCGCCGCCAGTTCAAGACCCGCGACGTCGCCTGGACGATGGCGGTCCGCGACGGCCGGATCCACGCCTCCGACGGGCCCAGCCTGTTCGCGCTGGACTCCGCCGACGGCAGCGAGCGCTGGCGCAACCCGATCGACGGATGGGTCTACGCGGTCCGGGCCGACGCCGGCACGGTCGTCAGCGGCACCCGTGGCGGCGGCGTCCAGGCGTGGGACGCGCACCGCGGCAATCTGCGCTGGGAGCGCGGCGGAGCCCAGACCGGCTTCGAGTCACCCGACTCCGGGCCGACCGTCATCGACCGCACCGTCTACTACCAGGGCGGCGGCCGCCTCTACGCGGTGGACGCGCTGACCGGTTCCGAGCAGTGGTCCCACCCGGTGGGCGAGCCCGGCGCCGCCGGTTCGGTGCCGACCCGCCCGGTCGTCGCCGACGGGATCGCCTATCTGACCGCCGGCACCCGGGTGCTGGCGCTCGACGCCCGCAGCGGCGCCGAGCGCTGGCACTTCGACGCGCCGGCGGTGATGTTCGCGCCACCCGTGCACGTGCCCGGGCCCGTGGCGTCCGGCGGTGGCATCTACGTCGCCGACCATCTCGGCACGGTCTACGCCCTGGACCCGTCCGACGGCCGGGACCGCTGGCGGGTCGCCACCGAGCCGCGCCAATCGGTCGAGCCGGTGGTAGTGGCGGCCGGGGCGGTGCACCTGGGAGCCGGCAGCGCCCTGTACACGCTGGACGCGGTGAGCGGCACCCCGCGCTGGCGGTTCGCGGCGCAGGGCGAGGTCGTCGGTTCACCCGCGGTCGCCGAGGGCCGGGTGCACTTCGGCTCCAAGGACCACTGCCTCTACACGGTGGACGCCCAAGGCGGTCAGCTGCGCTGGCGGCTGGAGACCGGCGGCGAGATCACCGGATCACCGGTGGCCGCCGAGGGTGTGGTCTACGCCTGCTCCAAGGACCGCTGCGTCTACGCGCTGGACGCCGCCAAGGGCACCGGCGCGACCTCGCGTCGCGCCTGATCCGGCGGCGCGCCGACCGATAGCGGCTCAGCTCCCCGGCGGCGGCGTCGGGTCCGGGCCGTACGACGGGGGCGGAGCCACCGTGGCCCCCCGGATCGTCGGCTCGCCGTCCGGCCCCGCGGGATCGTAGGGGACCGCGGTGTCGTACGGGCTCGCGGCGTCGTAGGAGCCCGCGGCGCCGTAGGGCGGCGCGGAGTCGTACGGTGGCGCGGAGTCGTACCCGAGCGGCGGGTCGCCGGGCGCAAGCGCCGGGCTGTAGGAGATCGCCGGGTTGTACGGAGCCGTCTGGTCGTACGAGAACTCCGGCTCGTACGAGACCGCCGGGCTGCCGGCGACATCCGGGTCGTACGGCGTCACGGAGTCGTGGAGCACGGCGGGTTCGGTGTACGGGCGCGGGCGGCGGCCCGGCAGCAGGGAGGTGGCCGCCAGGAGCAGCAGACCGCCGGCCACCGCGGTGGCCACCCCGGTGTCCAGCCCGTTGCCGCCCGCGGTGAGCGCGTGCGAATACAGCGCCTGCCGCACCATCCACAGCACGGTCGTCCCGAGCACCAGCACCCCGGCCGCGGCGGTCACCAGCCGCGAGCGCATCAGTATCCCCAGCAGTGCGAGCAGCCCCGCGAAGCCCATCGGCAGGAAGAGGGAGCCGAGCAGCGCCGCGTCGTGCGATGTGACACCGACGCCCGTGACGAGGTCGTCCGCCCGGATGTCGGAACCGCTGCGGCCGCCGTACCAGGGGAGGAAGGGGCTCCAGACGGCGGCTTCCGCTCCGATCAGCGCGAGGAGGGTCGCCAGGATGTTGCGGATCATGGGCTGCCACCGCCTCATATCGTGCCCGGCCCCCGCATGCCGACGCTATGTCCGGGCGGCTGCCGCTGCCAGGTGGGCGCCTCCGGCGGAGTGAGGGGCGAGTCCCGAAGCGCAGGCAGGGAGCGGCTCAAAGCAGCGGCTCAAAGCAGTGGGCTCAAAGCGGCGGCACAAGGGAAAAAGGGAAGTGGTCGGCCGCAGCGCCCCCTCCGCGCTGCGGCCGACCACCTCCCGGCCCGACCGGTGCTCCTGTTCCCCCAAGAACAGGACCACCGGTTCCCCTCGGGCGCCCCCCTCTGGTCCCCCGTTCCCCCCGTGCTTCCCCCGTGCCCCCCGGTTCCCCCCGTGGGTCGTGCTCTCCAGGCGCACCCCGCCGCCCTGGAGTGGTCGTGCCGCGGACGGTCGATCAGACCGCGGGCTTGGAGTCGGTGTGCCAGTTGTCCGGCTTGACCTGCGCGGGCTTCTTCGTCGGCTGGCCGGTCAGCAGACCGTCGGCCGGGGCCTCGGCGGTACCGTCGGTGTGCCAGTTGTCCGGGCCCTCCTTCGGAGGAGCCGGCGTGACGGGCGGGACCGGAGCAGTCGGGTCGGTCGGCGGGATCTCGGTGCTCATCTCGTTCTCCTGTTGCCTTGGGGACGTGCTGTGCGGGGCCCGCCCGGTGAAGTCCCCCGTACCTCACCGAGCGGGCGGCTTGCTGTGATGGAATCGTGGCAGCCGTCGATAATCAACCGATAAACGCCGGCGATGAGTTCGCCGACGGCCCGGTCGGCGCTGCGCACAGGGCCCGGTCGGTCCAGGTCAGACGGCCAGTGAGCTGGCGGACGGCGCGGCCCCGCCGCCGAGCAGCCGCTGCACCGCTTGCCGCTCCGGTGAATCGAGCGCCGAGTAGATGCCCAGCGCGTCGTGCCAGCAGGCGTGCGCGCGCACCAGCTGGCCCATCCCGGCAAGGGCCCGGCCCAGCACGGTCAGGGCGTTGGCCGTCCGCCACTCGCCGCCCACCTCACGGAGAATGACCAGGGCCTGCTCCGCGTGCGACGCCGACTGGCGCTGCCGGCCCGAGGCCAAGTGGGCCTCGGCGAGCCGGAAGAGGGTGACACCCTCCCAGAACTGCTGGCGGGAGTCGCGGAAGATCTGCAGGGCCTCGGTCAGACAGGCGTGCGCGTCGTCCAGCCGGCCGATCGCGGTCAGGGGGATGCTCATGGTGTACAGCCCGTTGCCGAGCCGGAATCCGGCGCCGAGATCCCGGTAGATGGCGAGCGCCTCCCCGCTGGTGGTCACGGCGGCGTCGGAGTCGCCGAGGCTCAGCTGCGCCCGGGACAGGTTGCTGAGCGCCGAGGCCTCGCCGTGCCGGTTGCCGTCGGCGCGGAAGGCGGCCAGCGCGGCCCGGTGGTATTCGGCGCAGTCCTCGTAGCGCCGGGCGTGGTGGGCGATGCTGCCGCGCAGGTTCGGGGCGTAGCTGCAGGTGACCGGATCCTGGACGGACAGGCCGACGACCATCGCGCGGCGCGCCTCGTCGTCGGCGTCGGCGAAGCGGCCCATCATGCGCAGCCGTTGAGCCACCAGCACCCGGGCGCGGCCCTCGGCCAGCGGGTCGCCGCAGTCGTGCGCGGTGCCGACCAGGGCTCGGGCGGCCTGCTCGTACTGGCGGGCGTAGACCCCGGACTCCATCAAGTCCTGGGCGGCCAGCAGCAGATCGACCGCGCGCCGCATCGGACCCTCGCAACCGCCGTCCGCCGCCTGCTGTACGGCGGCCAGCAGTCCCTGGGCCTCCGAGAACAGCCATTCCAGGGACTCCTCGCGCGAGGCGAAGGCGAGCCCGGGCCGGGCGGTCGCGGCCAGGTGCTCCAGCATCCGGTCGCCCGGATTCTCCAACGCGTAGGCCCCGGCGGCCGAGGCGAGGTAGAAGTCGAGTTGCCGGGACAGGGCCTGGCAGCGCGCATCGGCCGTCTCGTCGCGTTCGGCACATTCACGCGCGTAGAGCCGCAACAGGTCATGGAAGCGGTAACGGGCCGGAGCCGCCGATTCGATGAGGCTGATGTCGACCAACGCCTCCAGCAACTCCTCGGTCGCGTACGGGTCCAGGTCCAGCACGGCGGACGCCGCGGCCAGCGAGATGTCGGGGCCGTCGGCCAGGGACAGCAGCCGGAAGGCGCGGGCCTGGGCGGGGGACAAGTGGCCGTAGCCGAGGGCGAAGGTGGCCTTCACCCCGAGGTCGCCGGCCCGCAGCTCGTCCAACCGGCGCCGCTGGTCGGCAAGTTTGTTGGCCAGTACGGACACGGTCCAGGTCCGGCGGGCCGCCAGCCGGGACGCGGCGATCCGGATGGCCAGCGGCAGGAAGCCGCAGGCGCCCACCACATCGAGTGCGGCCTGCCGTTCGCTGCCGGCCCGCTCCTCGCCGACGATCCTGGTGAAGAGTTTCAGCGCCTCCTCGGGCGACATCACATCGAGGTCCACCAGATGCGCGCCGGCCAGATCCACCATCCGCACCCGGCTGGTGATCAGCGCGGCGCACCCCGGCGTGCCCGGCAGCAGGCTGCGCACCTGCGCTGCGTCGTAGGCATTGTCGAGCAGCACCAGGACCCGGCGGCTGTCGAGGGTGGAGCGGTAGAGCGCCGCGCGTTCGGCGAGCGTGTCGGGGATGCTGGGGTTGGGGATGCCCAGCGCCCGCAGGAATCCGCCGAGCACCGTCTCCGGTTCGGCCGGGCGCGGGTCGGTGCCTTGCAGGTCGACGTACAACTGGCCGTCGGGGAAGGCATCCCGGGCCTCGTGCGCGACATGCACCGCGAGGGTGGTCTTCCCGACGCCGCCGATCCCCGCAACCGCCGAGACCGCCATCACGCCTCTGCCCTCGGACGCTTCGGCGAGCTGCTGGCCGAGTTCCGCGACGAAGGCAGCGCGGCCGGTGAAGTCGGCCACAGTGGCGGGCAGTTGCGCCGGACGTACCACCTCCGGCGCGCCGGCGCCCGTACCGGCGGGGGCGGCCAGGCCCGGGTCGGCCTCCAGGATGCGCTGGTGGAGCTCGGCGAGTTCGGCGGACGGGTCGATGCCCAACTCGTCGGCGAGCAGCCGCCGGGTGTCGGCGTAGACGCCGAGGGCCTCCGCCTGCCGGCCGCTGCGGTAAAGGGCCAGCATCAGCAGCGCCCGCAGCCGCTCCCGCAGCGGGTGGTCGGCGGACAGCGCGGTGAGTTCGGAGACCGCCTCGGCGTGCGCGCCCAACTCCAGGTCCAGTTCGAGGCGGGCCTCGATCAGCCCGATGTGCCACTCGGCCAGCCGGGAACGCTGCGTTTCCGCGTACGGGCCGGGCAGTCCGGCCAGCGGCTCACCGTGCCACTGCTCCAGCGCGGCGCCCAGCAACTCGCGGGCCTGTGCCGGATCACCCGCGGCGCGCTGCCGGTCCGCCTCGGCGGCCAGCCGCTCGACCACGGCGCTGTCCAGCGCGTCGGTCGCCACATGCAGCGCGTAGCCACCGGAATCGGTGATCAGCGCCTTCGGGCCGAGCGCCTTGCGCAACCGGAACGCGTACGAACGCAGCGCCGCCAGTGCGGTGTTGGGCGGATTCTCACCCCACACGGCGTCGAGGAGCTCCGACGCGGTGGCGGTGCGTCCGCCGCGCAGCAGCAACGCGGCGAGCAGCGCCCGCTGCTGGGGCGCGCCGGTACCGATCGGTTCGTCACCGCGCCAGGCACGAACCGGGCCGAGGACCGCGAACCGCAGGCTGCCGCCCGGCTCCGTCCTGGTTTCCATTTCAGCCCCCTGAACCGCTCGCGAGCCGGATTTCCCCGAGGCCCGACTCTCCGCGCGTATATCTATCGTTCATCGCTGGACGGAACAGTTGTCCGCATGGCACGTGGAGCCGGGAGTTCGGCTCGCCCGTGCCAGTTTGCCGTGTCGGGCCGCTGAGGTCACCCCGGTCCGGGTCCCGATCCGGCCTCGCGGCAAAAGTTGGGCTGGATTCGAGGTTCTGTCTGTGCGTGCGCGGAGGTTGTGCTGTGTGGGATTCGTTCGTACCGGTGTTTGTTCTGCGACTGGGCTGGTGACTGAGGCGTCATGTGTGCCTGGTGTGTGGACCGTTCGCCCGATTCTCCGTTCGATTCCCCGGCTTGGGGCAGTGTGTCAGGAGAATCCTTCGATGGGGCCCCTTCCGGCCGGAACCGGCGGCGGCGAACGCGGAAGCCGGCCGGCGGCCGGCGATATGCGGAGCCGGACCGGGAGCCGGACCGGGAGCCGGACCGGGACCGGGCCGGGCTACCGGCCGGGGAGCGAGCCCTCGGCCGAATCCGGACGCCGGGGGAGGTGCCCTCGATCGCCGCGGTGCGCTCCGTACCGGTCGTCGACGCCCTCCCGGCAGTCGCGCCCCGCCCCGGCGCCGTGCCCCGCCCCGGCGTCGCGGCGTTCCCGGCCGTCCGGGTCTTCCCGGCCTTTCCGGCCGTCTCGGCTTTTCCGGCCCGGCGGCCCGAGCCGTCCGACGCTGCCTGTGCGCCCGCGCCGCCGAGGGCGGCCGGGATGACCGGCGACGGACCCGACCGCCCGGACGAGACGACCACCGGCGGACGCGGCGGCTCCGGTGGTGGATCGGGCGGCGGAACTGGCGGCGGCACCGGCGGTACGCGCTCCCGCAGCGGTGACATCGGCCGGCTGCCCGGTCCCCTGCTGCGCCACCGCGCCCAGCGCCGCCCGCAGACGGTCCCCGCGCTGCCGTACCCGAGCGCCGGGCTCACCGGCACCGCCGGTTGCAGCTTCGCCGAACTCGACCGGCGGGCCCGCGCGGTCGCGGCCCGGCTGGGCACCCTGCTCCAGCCCGGCAGCCGCGTCATGCTCGCCTACCCGCAGGGCCCCGACCTGGCCGGCGCGTTCTACGGCTGCCTGTATGCCGGAATGGCCGCCGTTCCGCTGGTGCTCTCCGCCCCGGGGGCCACCGGACCGGTCGCCCGGGCGGTCGACCGCTGCAAGCCCGACCTGGTGCTGACCGGCGCGGACACCTGGACGCCCCTGGCGGTGGACCGCAGCCGCACCCAGGTGCTGGAGGCCGACGGCCAACGGGTGTCCGGCGACCCCGTGTGGCGGCTCGCGCAGAACTGGCGCCCGGTCGGCGTCCTGCGCACCGCCCCCGCCTACCACCGCTACCACGACGACGGCGGGATCGGCGGCCGGATGGAACCGGCGATGGCCCACGCCGATCTCGCCGACGTGATGGGCGAACTCGCCCAGGCGGTGCGGCTCGGCACGGACGAGGAGAACGTGGGGTGGATCGCGGCGGTGCACGGGGTGGAGGACGCGGTGTGGCGGATCCTGCTGCCGGTACGGGTGACGGTCTGAGGCCGCGGCTGCCCGGGGCCGGGTGCTCGGGTCCTGGCGTCCTCAGGTCGCGGGGGCCTCAGGTTCCGGGGCCTCGGGCGGCGCGGCCACCGGGTGGCGGGGCCCCGGGGTTTCCGGGGGCGTACGGGCCGCGGGCGGTGTGGCCGGGGGGATCCGTCCGTACCGATGAGTTCCGTGCGCCCCGACGGTCTCCCCTGGCATGACCGACAAGACCCCGTACGAAACGATCAGCCTCGACCGCGTCGGCTACGGCACCGTGACCTTCCCGTGGAGCCGCGCCCGCGACCAACTCGCCGCGGACCAGGGGACCGTCATCGGCGTGCCCTACTTCCTCAGTACGGTCGGCCCGAGCGGCGCGCCGCACACCGCGGGCATCGGCGCGATCTGGGACGACGGAGACATGTACTTCACCAGCGGCCCCGGCAGCCGCAAGTCCCGCGACCTGGCGGCGAACCACGCCTGTACGATCGCCGCCCGGCTGCCCGACCTGGATGTCGTCCTGGACGGCGCGGCGGTCAGGACCACCGAGGTGGCGACCCTGGAGCGCCTCGCGGCCCGCTACCGCACCCACGGCTGGCCCGCCGAGGTGGCCGACGACGCCTTCACCGCGCCATTCAGCGCGCCCAGCGCCGGCCCGCCGCCCTGGTACCTGTACCGCTTCAGCTTCCACACCGCGGTCGGGGTCGGCGTCAAGGAGCCGGAGGGGGCGACTCGCTGGCGCTTCGAGCGCTGAGCGGCGCCGCTGCCGCTGCCGCTGCCTGCGCCATCGCCGGCGCTGCTGCCGGTGCTGACGCCGACACGAGATCGCGTCCGCCGCGTCTGCCGTGTCCGCCGGGTCCGCTGCGTCGGCCGGTGACGGTGAGCCGGGGGCCCGGACCGGGAGGCGGTTGCCGGGCCCCCGGCGATCGAGGGGATCTCGCGGGTCGCACGGATCGCACGGATCGCACGGGACCCTCGCGGGCGCACGCGACGGGTGGCGGTTTTTCGTTGAGCGCACCCACGGTCACTCGTGCGGGTGACGGGAGCGTGGCGGTGTCCTGTGCGGCAGACAGCCGTCAGTGAACCGTTGTCACCTCGCGTACCACCCGTATCTGCCGTTGTCCCGGGCCGCTTGTCGTCCGATCCGTCGATCGCACAGTGGACCATCTGCCCGGATATTCCTGCTCCGGTCCGATCGGCAGGTGATTCTTCCAACAGGTGAGCGGACTGACTGCTGGTCCGTCCACCCGCTGAGCGTCCGCCGGGCATCTTATCCTCGAAGGATGAGTCTGCCGCCGTCCGACGCCGCACCCACCGCCAATGCCATGCGTCGTGCCCTGCATCGCGCGGATCATGGTGTCACCCTCGATGTGGCCGAAGCCGCCGTGCTGTTGCAGGCGCGGGGCGATGATCTGACCGCACTGGCGGCAACCGCCGCCCGATTGCGTGACGCCGGACTGGAAACGGCCGGCCGCCCCGGAGTCATCACCTATTCCCGTAAGGTTTTCATCCCGCTGACCCGGCTGTGCCGTGACACGTGCCATTACTGCACCTTCGTCACCGTGCCCGGAAAACTGCGCCGGGCCGGTCATGGGATGTTCCTTTCACCTGATGAAGTGCTGGACATCGCGCGTCGCGGCGCCGCCATGGGTTGCAAAGAGGCGCTGTTCACCCTCGGCGACCGCCCCGAGGACCGCTGGCCGGAAGCGCGCGAGTGGCTGGACGCGCACGGCTACGACGACACCCTCGCCTACGTCCGCGCGATGTCGATCCGCGTCCTGGAGGAGACGGGCCTGCTCCCGCACCTCAACCCGGGTGTCCTCAGCTGGACCGACCTGCAGCGGCTCAAGCCGGTCGCCCCGTCGATGGGGATGATGCTGGAGACGACCGCGACCCGCCTGTGGTCCGAACCCGGCGGTCCGCACTACGGCTCCCCGGACAAGGAGCCGGCCGTACGGCTGCGGGTGCTGGAGGACGCCGGCCGGTCCAGCGTCCCGTTCACCACCGGGATTCTGATCGGAATCGGCGAGACCCACGAGGAACGCGCCGAGTCGCTGTTCGCGATCCGCCGCACCGCCCGCGCCTATCACGGTATCCAGGAAGTGATCATCCAGAATTTCCGCGCCAAGCCCGACACCGCGATGCGCGGAATGCCGGACGCGGAATTGGAGGAACTGGCCGCGGCCATCGCGGTGGCACGCGTCGTATTGGGCCCGGCCGCCCGTATCCAGGCGCCGCCGAATCTGGTGGACGGCGAGTACGCCCGCTTCATCGCGGCCGGTATCGACGATTGGGGCGGCGTTTCCCCGCTGACCCCCGACCACGTCAATCCCGAGCGCCCCTGGCCGGAAATCGAGGAACTGGCCGCCCGCACCGCGGCCACCGGTTTCGCCCTCAAGGAGCGCCTCACCATCTACCCGGAGTTCGTGCTGCGCGGCGAGCCCTGGCTGGACCCGCGGCTGCTGCCCCATGTGCGGGCGCTGGCCGACCCCGACACCGGTCTGGCGCGCGAGGACGCGGTGGTCGAGGGCCGGCCCTGGCAGGAGCCGGAGGACGCCTTCCCCGACGCCGGGCTGGGGCGCACCGACCTGCACCGCACCATCGACACCGTGGGCCGTACCGGCGACCGCCGCGAGGACTTCGAGGAGGTCTACGGCGACTGGGAGGCGCTGCGCGAGCGGGCCGCCCCCGGCCTGGTCCCGGACCGGGTGGACGGCGACGTGAAGAAGGCGCTGACGGTGGCCGCCGACGACCCGACCCGGCTCACCGACGCCGAGGCGCTGGCGCTGCTGCACGCCGACGGCCCCGCCCTGGACGCGCTGTGCCGGATCGCGGACGACCTGCGGCGCGCGGTGGTCGGCGACGAGGTGACGTACATCGTCACCCGCAACATCAACTTCACCAACGTCTGCTACACCGGCTGCCGGTTCTGCGCCTTCGCCCAGCGCCGTACCGACGCCGACGCCTACACCCTGTCCGTCTCCCAGGTCGCCGACCGCGCCGAACAGGCCTGGCAACTGGGCGCGACCGAGGTGTGCATGCAGGGCGGCATCCACCCGGACCTGCCCGGCACGGCGTATTTCGACATCGCCAGGGCGGTCAAGGAACGCGTACCGGGGATGCACCTGCACGCCTTCTCGCCGATGGAGGTCGTCAACGGCGCCACCCGCACCGGCCTGTCGATCCGCGAGTGGCTGATCGCCGCCAAGGAGGCGGGCCTGGACTCGATCCCCGGCACCGCCGCCGAGATCCTCGACGACGAGGTCCGCTGGATCCTGACCAAGGGCAAACTGCCCACCGCCACCTGGATCGAGGTCGTCACCACCGCCCACGAACTGGGCCTGCGCTCGTCGTCCACGATGATGTACGGCCATGTCGACCAGCCCCACCACTGGCTCGGCCACCTGCGCCTGCTGGCCGGCCTCCAGCAGCGCAATCTGGAACGGGGGGTCGCGGGCTTCACCGAGTTCGTCACGCTGCCGTTCATCCACACCAACGCGCCGGTCTACCTGGCCGGCATCGCCCGCCCGGGACCGACCACCCGCGACAACCGCGCGGTGACCGCGATGGCCCGGCTGCTGCTGCACCCGTACATCCCGAACATCCAGACCAGCTGGGTCAAACTCGGCACCGAGGGCGCCGCCGAGATGCTCCGCTCCGGGGCCAACGACCTGGGCGGCACGCTGATGGAGGAGACCATCTCCCGGATGGCCGGCTCCAGCTACGGCTCCTACCGGTCCATCCGCGATCTGGTCGCCATCGCGGACGCGGCCGGCCGCCCCTCCCGCCAGCGCTCCACCCTCTACGGTGACGTCCCCGCCGAACGCCTGGCCGCCGGCCGCGCCTCCGACGGACACCTTCCCGAACTGCTGCCGCTGCTCGGCGACTGAGGCGGCCCGCCCCAGCCGGAGGGTCCGACCCGGCCGGAGGGTCCGACCCGGCCGGAGGGTCCGACCCGGCCGGAGGGCCGGCCCCGACTCCGGGAGGCCCCGGGACGTCCGCGTCCCGGGGCCGCTCCTTGCCCGCGCTACCCCCGCCGGGGGCTCCTCATTCGCCCGGACCCCCGCAAGGACCCGGTCCGGTGAATTCCGCGCTCCGTCCCGGCCGCGTCTGCCCGCCGTTCCTTGGCCCGCGCCCGAACCGGTGATGAAGTCCGGGGTGGCGGGGGCGGGTTGCTGCAGCTGACGGGGGAAACGTGACGCGGATCAGCGGGGCTGGCGGGACCGGCGGGGCCGGGGGGATCGGCCGGAGGGACGCGACGGGCGCGACGGCCGCCGTGGTCGCCGCCCTCGCCGTCGTCGCCGGGACGCTGGCGGGTGCGACCGGGGCGGCAGCGGCGGCCGGCGGCATGCCTTACACGAAGGTGGAGCACCTCGCGCGCGGCGTCACGTACAGCGCCTTCACCACCACCGCGTCGCACGGAACCGTGCACGGCCACGTCCTGACGGTGGATCTGCGCGCACCGGGCGTACGGGTGGACCTGCTCACGCCGAGGGCTGTCGCGGCCCGGGCGTCGGTGTCGCGGCTCGCCAACGCGCGGCACGCGCTCGGCGCCGTCAACGGCGACTTCTTCGACATCACCGAGGGCCAGCACCCCGGCGTGGCACCGACCGGTTCCGCCGACGGGCCGGAAATCGCCGCCGGCCGGGCGCTGAAGGCCGCCGTGCCGAGAGCCCAGCGTTTCGGGCCGGGACTGCCGCCCGGGGACACCGCCCAGGACGTGCTCGGGGTCGGAGTCGACCACAAGGCGCGGCTGGACCGGCTCACGCTCCGGGGCACGGTCGGCACCGCGCACGGCAGCTACGGCCTCGGCGGCTACAACCAGTACGCGCTGCCCGACAACAGCATCGGCGCCTACACCCACGACTGGGGCACCGTCTCCCGCCGCCGCGCCGTCTGCGGCAGCGACACCTCGCGCGGCGCCGGGTGCAGCGCCGACACCTACGAGGCGGCCGTACGAAGCGGCCGTGTGGTCTCGGTCGCGGCCAAGCCCGGCGCGGGCGCGATCCCCGCGGGGACCACGGTGCTGCTCGGCCGGGACGCGGGCGCCGACACGCTGCGGAGTGTCCTGCACGTCGGCGACCAGGTCCGGGTGGACGAGCGGCTGGCCCCCACCGTGAGCCGTACGGCGTACACCTTCGCGGTCGGCGGCTTCCCCGTGCTGCGCGGCGGGCGGCCGGCGGCCGGGCTGGACGCCGGGACAGCGGCCACCAGGACCGCGGCGGGCTTCGGCGACCGGGGCGCCACGCTGTACCTGCTGGCCCTGGACGGCAGCGCCGAGTCCCGCGCGGGCCTGACGGTCGCCGAACTCGCCCGCGTGATGCGGCGGATCGGCGCCGACGCCGCGGTCAATCTGGACGGCGGCGGCTCCAGCACGCTGGTCACCCGCGGGCGCAACCAGCGGGTGGTTGTCGTACGCAACCACCCGTCGGGCGGCGCCGAACGCCCCGTCGCCAACGCGATCGGCATCCTCACGGGCCGCTGACCGAGTCAGTGACCGGGCCAGGGACCGAGTCAGTGACCGCGCAGTGACCGGGCCAGGGACCGCGCCACCGGGCTCCGTACCCGGCCCCGCACGGCTCACAGGGGGCGCACCGCATGTGCATACGTGCGCTGCCCGTACGCCCTTTCCGCCTCCCGCGCGCCGGGAGAATCCATCGCCATCCGCGCGTTCGGGCCCGTTACCGCTCCTTCACGGACAACCCCGACCTACCCGCCGCCGCCCTTCCCCTCCTGGTCGGGTCGGCTAGTGTGCTGGCGCAGAACGGGTCTGACCGGGGGCTGATCGAAAGGGACCGCCTTGACCGCTGTCTGGGGACGCGCACAGCAGCAGGACTTCCGCAGCCGCGTACGGGGCTGCCTGCTGGGCGGCGCGATCGGCGACGCCCTCGGCGCCGGGGTCGAGTTCGAGTCGCTCGACGCGATCCATCAGGGCCACGGCCCGGACGGGGTCACCGACTACGTGCCCGCGTACGGCAGACGCGGCGCGGTCACCGACGACACGCAAATGACGCTGTTCACCGTCGAGGGGCTGATACGGGCCCAGGTACGGCGCGACACCGGCGCCTGGCACCCGCCGACCGACATCCACCGCGCCTACCGCCGCTGGGCCGCCACCCAGAGCGAGTGGGGCCCCGACGAGCGCCGCAAGGACGCCGGCTGGCTGGCCCGCGAGGAGTGGCTGTACGCCCAGCGGGCCCCGGGCGGCGCTTGCCTGTCCGGATTGTCCGACGATCGGATGGGCACCTTGGAGGACCCCAAGAACCCCGGCTCCAAGGGCTGCGGCACCGTGATGCGTTCGGCGCCCTTCGGCCTGCTGGTCGGCTGGGAGCCGCAACTGGTCTTCCAACTCGCCGTCGAGTGCGCCGCGCAGACCCATGGCCACCCCACCGGCCAGCTCGCGGCCGGCGCCTTCGCGGTCATCGTGCACGGCCTGGCCCGCGGCGAGGCCCTGGACGGCTCGGTCCAGCACGCGCTGGCGCTGCTCGGCGCCCACCCCGGCCACCAGGAGACCACCGACGCCCTGCAGAGCGCCCTGGGCGCGGTACGCCAGGGCCTGCCGTCCCCGCAGCGCGTCGAGGCACTCGGCGAGGGCTGGACCGCCGAGGAGGCGCTGGCCATCGGCGTGTACTGCGCGCTGGTCGCCGAGGACGTCCGGCACGGCCTGCTGCTGGCGGTCAACCACTCCGGCGACAGCGACTCCACCGGTTCCGTCTGCGGCAATCTGCTCGGCGTCCAGCACGGTGAGACGGCGCTGCCGCCCGCCTGGATAGCCGAGTTGGAGGGCCGCAGCACCATCCTCCAACTGGCCGACGACTTCGCCATGGAGATGACCCAGGCCCCCGCCCTGCACGGCCCGTCCGGCGCCAGCCCGGCCTGGCTCGACCGGTATCCAGCGGCGTAACTCCCCTGTCGGTGCCGGGTGCCGGGTGCCGGGTGCCGGGTGCCGGGGCGGCGTGCGGAACGGCTTTCACCCCGGCTGCCGCGGCGGCTTTCGTACCGGCTTTCGTATCGCCTTGCCCGCCGCTGCGGCCGGCGCCGTCGCCCGACGGACCGGTCCCGGCGGAGCGCTCCCGACCGCATGCTGGAAAGTACCTGGACGTCCTACTACTTTCTCGTAGGCTGCCGCGCATGACGACGACCCGCGCCGCGCTCCCCGCCTTCGCCGCCCGTTCCCGCGTGGTGGGCGCCTCGCCGGTACGCGAGATCCTGGCGCTGACCGCGCGGCCCGAGGTGATCTCCTTCGCCGGCGGCCTGCCCGCCCCCGAGTTGTTCGACGCCGAGGGTCTGCGGGCGGCCTACGACCGGGTGTTGGCCGAGCAGCCCGGCCAGGCGCTGCAATACTCGACGACCGAGGGCGATCCGGCGCTCCGGGCCGCCGTGGCCGGCCGGCTGACCGTTCGCGGCCTCCCGACGGGCGCCGACGGCCTTGTGGTGACCAGTGGTTCGCAGCAGGCCCTGACCCTCGTCGCCGCCGCGCTGCTGGAGCCGGGCGACGTGGTGCTGGTCGAGAACCCCACCTATCTCGCCGCGCTGCAGTGCTTCGGCCTGGCCGGCGCCCGGGTAGTGGCGGTGCCCACCGACGACGACGGGGTGATCCCGGAGGCGCTGGAGGAACTGGTGCTCCGGGAGCGGCCGAAGCTGCTCTACCTGATCCCCGACTTCCAGAACCCGACCGGACGGACGCTCCCGCGCGCACGCCGGCGCGCGGTCGCCGAGGCGGCCGGGCGGCACGGGTTCTGGATCGTGGAGGACGATCCGTACGGCGAACTGCGCTTCGAGGGCGGGTACGAGCCGTGGATCGCCTCGCTGGCGGCCGCCGCCGACCGTACGGTCCTGCTCGGCAGCTTCTCCAAGATCATGGCGCCCGGCATGCGGCTCGGCTGGCTGCGGGCCCCGGCCGGCCTCGCGCGGGCCTGCGTGATCGCCAAACAGGCCGCCGATCTGCACACCTCCACCGTCGATCAGGCCGCGGCGGCCCGCTACCTCGCGGACAGCGACCTGGACGCCCATCTGAACCGGATACGCGCCGCCTACCGCGACCGGCGCGACGCACTGTTGGCCGGACTGCCCGCCGCACTCCCGTCCGGCAGTTCCTGGAACCACCCGCAGGGCGGGATGTTCCTCTGGGTCCGCCTGCCCGCCGGGCAGGACGCGACCGTGTTGCTGCGGACCGCGATCACGTACGACGTGGCCTACGTGCCCGGCGCTCCCTTCTTCGCCGCCGCGCCCGACGCCAGGACGCTGCGGATGTCGTTCACCACGCACACCCCGGCGGAGATCGCCGAGGGCCTGGCGCGGCTCGCCAAGGTGTTCTGAGCTTCCGGGCGCCGTCGGCGGCCGTCCGGGATTCCCGTGTCCCGGACGGCTGTTGAGACGTACGTCGGTTCCGCGCACCGGCGAAGTGCTCGCCCATCGTCGGCGGACATGACGAGTCATCACCATGCCAAGGAAGGCAAAGAGAGCGTAAAATCGTTCTGCTTCCTGACTGTCATTCAAGTCCGTGAACGCGCGCGCTCTTGACCACCCCGCCGAGCGGGAGTTCAATCCCGGGAAGTCCTCACTCCCGCAGGGGACCCACCCGCCCCGTCCGTTTCGGCGCCGCGTACCGGCGAAGCGCGCCCACGTTCACCAGGCGGACCCCCTGGAGGGGACATGAACAGTCTCGACTGGGTTGTGCTCATCGCGTATTTCGGCGTGATGGTGGGGATCGGCTTCTGGTCCCACCAGCGCGTCGGCGACGTCGGCGACTACTTCACGGCCGGCGGCCGGATGCCGTGGTGGCTGTCCGGCATCTCCCATCACATGTCGGGCTACAGCGCGGTGATGTTCACCGGGTACGCCGGCATCGCCTACCAGTACGGCATCACGTCCTACGTCACCTGGGCCTTCCCGATCGCGATCGGTGTCGCCATCGGCGCCAGGCTGTTCGCGCCGCGCCTGAACCGGATGCGCTCCCAACTGCACGTCGCCTCACCGCTGGAGTACCTCAAGGACCGCTACAACCTCACCACCCAGCAGGCACTCGCCTGGTCCGGCGTGCTGCTGAAGATCGTGGACGTCGGCGCCAAGTGGGCTGCCATCGCCACCCTGTTGTCGGTCTTCACCGGCATGTCGATCACCCAGGGCATCGTTCTCACCGGCGCGATCACCGCTGTCTACTGCACGGTCGGCGGCCTGTGGGCGGACGCGCTCACCGAACTCGGCCAGTTCGTCATCCAGTTGGTGGCGGGCCTGGCCATGCTCGTCGCGGTGCTGAACAAGATCGGCGGCGTCAGCGGCATCTGGAACGTCTGGGACGAGCCCGCCCTGCGCCACCACGGCGACCCCACCGCCGGCCCGTACACGGTGGTCTTCCTCCTGGCCTACCTGTTCATCAAGACCTTCGAGTACAACGGCGGCATGTGGAACCAGGCACAGCGCTACATGGCCACCAAATCGGCCCGGGAGGCGACCCGTTCGGCCCGGCTGTCCTCGGCGCTGTGGTTCGTCTGGCCGCTCGTGCTGTTCTTCCCCATGTGGGTCTCGCCGCTGCTGGTGCACGCCAAGAAGCCCGACGGGTCGGACTCGTACGCCCTGATGGCCGAGCGGCTGCTCCCGCACGGCCTGCTCGGCCTGGTCGTCGTCGGCTTCTTCTCCCACACCATGGCCATGTGCTCCTCCGACGCCAACGCGATCGCCGCCGTCGTCACCCGCGACATCGCACCGGCCTTCTCGCGCACCGCCCGCGCCTGGAGCCTCCGGGCCGGCCTGATCGCCGCCCGCTGCACCACCCTGGCCTTCCTCGGCCTGTCCATGGCCGTGGCCACCCAGGTCAACTCGCCTACGTTCAAGGACATCATCACCGTCGTCATCAAATGGGTCGCCGGACTCGTCGGCCCGATCGCGATCCCGTTCCTGCTCGGCTTGATGCGCCCCTTCCGGAGATCCGGAC
Organism: Streptomyces sp. DvalAA-14; assembly: GCF_900091855.1. Taxonomy (GTDB): domain Bacteria; phylum Actinomycetota; class Actinomycetes; order Streptomycetales; family Streptomycetaceae; genus Actinacidiphila. Next base: position 3,858 of record NZ_FMCH01000560.1, on the reverse strand, counting down.
CCACCGCGGCCCTCACCAGCTGGGCCATGGGGCTGTTCGCCTTCTATCTGCTCAACTACCCGATCAACGACGCGATCTCCGGCGGGGTGAATCTCGAGTACCAGGTCGCCGCGCCGGTCGCGGTCTCGCTGTTTCTCTACATCGTCATCGGCTGGATCAAGCCGGAGGCCACCCCGGAGCGCGACGCCTTGATCGGCAAGGTCGACACCGACCCGGAAGGCCCCGCGCCGGCGGCCGAGCCGCTGCCCGAGCCGCTGCCCGGGCCGGCCGGATCCCAGGACCCGGCGCCGCGGGCCCGCTGAGACCCGTGGAACGCACGGAGCCCCCTCGGCCAGGACGGCGGCCAGTCGAGAGGGCTCTTGTGAGTACGGCGCTGCGGGCTAGCGGAGGTTGAAAGAACCGCGGTCCACATCGGTGACGAACGACGACCACGCCTCGGGAGAGAAGCTGAGGACGGGGCCCTGGGGGTCCTTGGAGTCACGGACGACCACGGCCTCGGCAGCGGGGGACTTCACTTCCACACAGGCGCCGTTCCCGGTGGAACGGGAGGACTTCAGCCACCCGGGGGTGCTGCCCAGCTTGATTGCCATCTTTGCTCCGGTCTGTACTGGTGACGGTGGCGCAATTGCACGCCTTACCTGACGCGCTCGACGCTACTCGCCGACCCCCCGCACCCGACCAGCTCTTCACCCAACCGGATGGCATATACCCCTGAAATCTTCCCAGTTAGACAGGGGTAGGTGTATTCTCCCGCCCCGACAAAATCAGACGTAGCGCCCGGCCGCCTGCTCGATGAAACCGCGGGTCTGCTCCGCGCTCAGCGCCTGGGCCCGCAAGTGCTCGTACATCACGCTGTACGCCTGCACATCGGCGTCCTTCTCCAGATACAGATCGCTGTTGACGCCCTCCAGATACACCACCGTCGCATCCGTGGTGTCGGTGAACTCCAGCACGGCGAACTGGCCGCTCAGCCCAGGGTGGGCCCCCACATCGAACGGCAGGACCTGGACGGTGACATGCGGCAGGTGACTCAACTCCACCAGGTGCTCCAGCTGTTCGCGCATCGTGGCGTTGTCGCCGACCTTGCGGCACAGCGCCGCCTCGTCGATCACCGCCCACATCCGCAGCGGCAGCGGATCCATGTCGGTGATCCGCTCCTGGCGGCGCATCCGGACGTTCACCCGCTTCTCGACCTGCTCCGGCGTGGCCTCCGGCAGATTGCCGGCGATCACCGCGCTGGCGTAGCCGTGCGTCTGCAACAGGCCGGGCACGACCTGGGGTTCGAAGACCCGCAGGCTGGCCGCCTCCGTCTCCAGGCCGATGTAGACGCTGTACGGGATGTCGCCGAAGGCATGCCACCACCCCTGCTGGCGCGACTCCTTGGCCATCTGCATCAGCGAGTCGACGATCCGGACGTCCTCGACGCCGTACACCCCGCACAGATCACGGACATCGCGCTGGCTGATGCTGCGCCGGCCGTTCTCCAGCCGGCTGATCTTCGACTGCGAGACGAGGAGCCGGGCCGCGACCTCCTCGGCCGTCATGCCCTTCTGCTCACGGAGCTTGCGCAACTCCGAACCCAACCGGCGTCGCCTGACGGTGGGATTGACGTTGGCGACCACTGGGACTCGCACCTCCACGCTGATCCGTACTGGTGGTCAGCAGCCTGCCACTACCGGTCATCACCGCGCTGGCGAATGAACGGAACAAGCTTGCCAGCGGGCGTCGTAAGGACTTCTTCGGAGGAAAAACGCGACGCGCGGGGCGCCGGCCCCGGAATCTCCGGAGACCACCGCCCCGCGCGACCCAGCGGCTCCCGGAACGGGTCGCTGCGGACGGCTGTGGCTCGGCGGTGCCCGGTCCCTGCCGGCGGACACCGCTGCCGTCCTGTGTACGGAGTGCGTACGGGGTACTGCTCTGCCGCGCTACCGGCGCACGCTGCGGTGCGCGGCCACTGCTTCGGTCCCACCCGGCCCGGGCCTGCCTGTGCGCCCGGTGTGCGCCGCGGTCCATCGTTTATCCGCCACGTACGGCCTGCCTGCTACAACCGTGCTGATGTCGCCGACCAACAGCCCGCACCGTTCAACGGGCCCCGGCCCGGGCCATGGAGCCGTGCCCTGCCGAGCGCTGTACCTGGGCCGGCGGGCGCTGCTTCGGCTGCGCCGCCACCCCGTTCTGCACATCCATCACGGCGTGCGCGACGAGGCCGCCCATCGGGTCGTACCGGATCAGGTCCCGCAGGCGCGATCGCGAAGACCGGCCCTCGTTACCCGGGTACAGGTGCTTGCCGAGTCCCACGGCGTGGGCGAGCGCGGCGAGCGCGGCGGTCCGCGGGTCCGGCGGTACGCCGGTGCGGATCGCACTGTCCAGCCGGGCTCTGATCTCCCGGCTGACCGCGCTGTCGGTCGCCTGATACCGCGTGGTCGGCAGCACCCCGCACATCTGACCGGGCACGGCGTGCACCATGCCGCACCGCTCCAGGTGTGCGAGATACGTCTGGCGCAGCCCCAGCCGGGGCCCGCCGATCCAGTGGACGGCGCGCACCGGGCTGCCGCGGCGTCGCAGCAGTTCGAGCGCGGAGTCCAGGGTCGGATCTCCTGTCGGCCGTGGGTGCACCACGGCGATACGATCCCCGTCAGGGGCTATCCGTCCCGCCAGGGCCAGCTCGACGAGCTGCGCTCCGGCGAGGCCGAGGTCGAGTGATTGCGGCTGCGCCGTGGTCCCGGTCGTCGGGTCCAGGGCGAGCAGCAACAGCTCTTCCGGAATACTTCTGCGGCTCTTGCCCATCCATGCCTCCCCGCGTGGATGAATGACAGGGTGACGCCTCTCACACCAGCCTGTCGAGAGCGCCTTTGCCATATCGACGGGAACCGGGTGGTATGTCGTTCTCGTCTACGGGGTGGGTGGGGTGTCGGAGGCGGGCTGCGGGCCCGTCGCGGGACACTTGCCCGGATGAGCAGGGGTGGATCGTGGCGGCATCCGACCAGCCCCATCACGATGTGTAGTCGATCAATGACGATGTGTGGAGGAGGTCTGCGTGACGGGCGAGTCCCCCGGCAGGGAGCAGCGGCACGGTACGTCGGGGGAGGTGGCCGATCGGGTGGCCGCAGATCCGAGGCTCACGGTGTTCGAGTTGCCCTCCGAGACACACGAGACGCCTGGTGGGGGGCGGACGGAGAGAACGTCGGAGGTCCCCGCCGAGCCCGCGGGCGACTCCGGCGCCGGCTCGTCCGGCGGCCCCGACGCCACACGCGCCTCCGCCGTCACGGACGGCCCCCCAACGGGCACCCGGCCGAGCCCCGCTCCCGCGTCCACCTCCACCGCGGTCGTGGATACGCCGGATGGCGTAGCGGCCGTGGACGCTCCGAGCGGTGCCGAGGCGCCGCCGGCACCGCCGGTACCGCCGATTTCGTCCACGCCTCGCTCCGCAGCGACGGAATCCGCGAAACCGGAATCGAATCGTGACCTGAAGGCTGGGGCCGGTGATGCCTCCGGGGCGGATGGTGCGGCCGGTGCCGGAGGAGTGACGGCGGAGCCGGTGCCTGACGACGCGACCGAGGACGGCACTCAGGACGCGGCCGGGGACGCGGCCGGGGACGCGGCCGGCGAGACGCCAGCGGATGCCGCCGCCAGCATCGAAGCCCCCGCGACTCCCGAGCCTCCCGCCGCTCCCGAAGACGGCCCGGATCCCGTCGCGGTAACCCCGGTGGCGGAATCCGTCGCACCGACGGCGGGCGGCCAGAAGAGTGGCGCCGGACAACCGCGGCAGGACGCGGCCCCAGGGGAGGACGGGGAGGGCCGTGAGGAGGCCCCTGAGGAGCCTGTGGGCCCCGCGGACGCCGCCCTGGCCCCGGAGGA